>CAYYXK010000011.1:0-34632 GCA_964475625.1 uncultured Thermoplasmata archaeon
AGACTTCCAATGAAGATACCCCGCAGCTTGCTGCGGTTGGGTTCTTCATTTTTGAGTGTCGAAAGCCTTTTAAGGTTCATTTCATAGATATGGCGGAGGAAAATCATGAGTTGCATATGTAAAAATCATAAGATTCGACATGCTAAAGAGTATACAATACTCGCTGTATCGTTTCTATTGATAATGCCGTTAATACTATCCGCAATGCCAGTCAGGGCGGACAGTGCCGTGGAATGGGTCATGTTCATTCCGGGAGAAAATCCGAGATACGACGAATCCAACAATGCGATAATGGTTTCCGGAATCGAACATAATCTGACATTTTATATTGGAAATTCAGATGCGGTCACCGTTTCTCTCCGCTCCTCGGACATTGTCGGGGAAGAGAACTATACAAACAGCTATTTATGGAAATATTCCGAAGGAGTTTTTTCCGATGTTCTATATGGGGCGTACATCAATCTCAGTTCATCCTCCGTATTTTCCGATAAAATCGCTTTTCACATCGGAGTGCATGCAAAGGCGAAGGAAGGGACATGGCGTCTTCTGGTTGAAAGGACCGTAGGAGGCATACAGGATACGATAATAGATGAAAATGTCATACTCGAAAAAGCGGACCCGAGGCTTGGTCTGTCTACACCACTTTTCGAATTCAGAGTTGAGCCTTTCGAAAGCGGGGATAGAATACCCCCTACCGTTAAAGATTACAGATTCACCACAACAAATGCTGGAAATGTCCCTCTGTGGTTGGTTTCCGATTATAGTAAAATGGGAGAAATATTCTATACAACAAATATGAGTATTGTTCTTCACCCGGGAGATTCGGTGAAACACGCCATATATCTAACCTCTCTGCCATGGAGCCCTCAGGTATTCACGGTAGAAGAATATGTGAGGGGGACTGCGATGCACATGATAACCGCGGATATGGTTTCATTCATACCTTCATTCAGAACGGTGGTTAAGATAAATGTCAAGGTCGTCAGACAGGGCTTTAATATCTTGGATATCGGTCCCGCAAAACTTCAGTATGAAAAAGGACCCAAAGTTGCAGACTTCGATGATGTGTTGGATCTCAGGCTCTTTTTGAGCGGCGATGCGGATACATATCTGACCATATCCGTAAACCGGCTGGAGATGCTCAGTGTGTATTCGGAAGGAGTATGGCACAATAACAGCGATACATCTCAGACACTGAACTTTCAACTTAGCAATGATAGTGACGAGATAGAGGTTCTAATCAGGATTCGTTGTTATCGGGAGGACACATCCGCAAGGGTTAGTTATTATCTATCGTCGGAAGGTAAATCCGATAGCGCATATACCGATATTGTTGTGGGAAAGGCCCCTTATGTACCGCCCCCACCCGATGAAAAGAACGGAATAAACATGATTGCGCTCATCGGTGTCATCATCGTCATGGCCTTTGTGGGGCTCTTTTTAGTGTATTATACTAAAAAAATTAAGGAAGAAGATGAAGAGGGGGATATGGAAGACGGGGGTGCGAATAACAAGAAAGGAGAGAAATCAGGTGATAGGAAGACGAATAGAGGCGGAAAGAAGATAAAGAGAAAAAGTAAAGGCTGATATCCGACGGGACCCGCTCAATGATTTAAAATAAATGTTGTATTTAAATCTATTCGAGTCCGGACAGCAAAAAGATAAAATAGAAAAAGGAGATGACGGGAAAAAAGGCGAATGCATGAATGGGATGTATAGGAAGACGGGTGCCAAAGCGGCCGTGATACTCATGGTTGTCATCATTACATTTTCGTCATACCATATGCAGATTGCGAAAGGAGACGGTGTTGTTACGATATACAATGCACCTCCGACCTTTGTCACTGTGAAGATACAGGATGTGGAATCTCGCATAGTTATGACAGTAGATGTGTCGGATTACAATGGTTGGGAGGACATATTCCGGGTTTATGTGAATGTTACGGACATATACGGCAACATCATAGAGAGTGCACTTTACAGTCAGTATCCGAGCAATAGCAGCGACCAGCGTGTGGATACCTTTTCAGACCTCAAAGGCGGGGTTCTGATTCCGGAAGAAAGTGATGTCCAGAGATTCCCATATAGTCCGCCTTCGGGAGGCGGATGGGGCAAAGACTGGTTCAATGCGACATACCAGAGAATGACCTTTGTCTTTAAACCCTTCTTGGGATACAGGATAATAGTCACCGCTTATGATCGTAAAGAGGTCTCATGTGAGTATGTCGGGCCGTTCTCATCCCAATACAGCGTGGCTCCCGCTATGGAAAATCCAACGGTTCCCATAGGAATTTCACTCATCGTCGCAATGGTAGCCGGATTACTCGTGTTTCAGCAGAGAAGATCAAGCAATAAACTCGCAAGACTTGCTGAAGAGAAGATCGGTGGTTGATAATGGAAAGACAGTGCCCGGTATGCGGAGAGGTCGTTACGGACGATGCGTTGGAATATTGCCCGATATGCGGCACCGCTCTTCCCGAAGCCGATGTCGGTACCGAAGATGAGGAAGAAGTCTTTATAGCATCTATCGATGAAAATTCGGATGATGATATATTTTCAGGGAATGAAGACGACGAGCTTGAGCTGGGTAAAATAGAAGAAGAACTGGAAGACCTTGAAAGCGATGAAAATAAGCCGGGTGAAGTGAGAGAAGAGAATATTGAGGGTATTGAGAATACGGAAGCGCTCGTGGAGGAGGCCCCTAACGAAGAATATCCTGTACAAGAACAGAGAACCAAGGACACTGAAAAGGAGCCCGAGAAAAGTAAGATGTCCGCAGAAAAAGAATTGAAATCACCGGAAGATAGCCAAGGGGCTAAGACATCAGCTGTGAAAAGGGAGAAGAGAAAGAAGAATAAGAAGAAACGCTCCCGAAAGAGGAAAAAATCAGCGCTTGACGGCAAACTGGAAGAAAGGAAGAAGATACGGGAAAAGATAGAAGAAGAGACCACCAAAAAGAAAGAGGAAAATGTAAGAAAAATATTCGACTATTACACACTTAATACGGCAACGACAACATTCTTCGTGATTCTGGCGGTCTTTACCTTAGTAGATTTTATGCTTATAATATTTAATATAACCGATTGGGTGCCCAAGAGCATGTTGAGCATCGCACCCATGCTGGGAACCATTCTCGGCCCTGAAAATGATGCGGCATTGTTCATTGCCGTGCTTCTTCTTTCACTTGATGCGGCACTGCACCACTGGGACAGAAAGAACAATCTGAAAGCTTCCATCGTTGTGACACTCATAATGATATTCGGCCTGATTCTTTCCGTGATAACTTACGAAGACACATTCGACGTGATATCCGCTCTTATGATTCTTCTGGTATTCGGCCTCATAGTGGCCATAGACTGGATATCGATACTCCGCTATCCTTCCATACTTGAGGACCCGGGCCGTGAGAAGCTGGAGGAGTTCCTTCTCCGTGAGGCGGAGATAGAGGCCATCATCGAGGAAGAGGAAGAAAAGCTGGCCCTGAAGGAGCAGCAGATAGAGGAACTGCAGCAGAACATAGAGCTAATGGGGCAGGAGCTTGCCGAAGAGGAAGAAAAGTTGAGGATGAAGGACGAAGAGATCGCCCGGATACAGTCTCAGATAGAGATGAAGGAACAGGAACTCCTTGCGGAAGAAGAGCAGATTCAGATGAAGGAACAGGAGCTTCAAACCGTGATAGAATCCGAACTAAAGCAGAGAATGCAGGAACAGATGATGGAAGAGGAAGAGAGGCTCAGGATGAAGGAAGAGGAACTGATACGGGCCAAGAATGAGCTGGAGATACAGAGGAAATTACACGAGGAATCAAGAGAGAAGCTCCGTATGAAGGAACAGGAGCTGAACACACTGCGTTCCGAACTTGAGAAACAGATAAGGGAAAGGCTGGAAGAGGAAGAAAAGCTCAAGATGAAGGAAGCGGCCACTCGGATGAAAGAACAGGAGAAGCAGAAGAGAGTCCTCTTCCCGTTCACCGCAATGGTCGGACAGGAAGATATGAAAAAGGCCCTTGTTCTGAATGCCATCTATCCGGAGATTGGCGGCGTTCTGATAAAGGGTAACAAAGGGACAGGGAAATCCGTTTCGGTAAGAGGCCTTTCGGAGGTACTTCCGGATATAGAGGTGACGGGATGCAGGTTCAACTGCGATCCGAACGATGTGGAAAACCTCTGCCCGGAGTGTAAGGCGAAATATGAGAAAGGAGAGCTGGAATCCTTTAAAAGGCCGGTCAAAGTCGTTGATCTCCCGCTTAACATCACGGAGGACAGGCTGCTCGGGAGCATAGATATCGAGAAGATTCTGAAAGAAGGAACCCGTTCTTTCGAGCCCGGACTTCTGGCCGAGGCACACCGGGGAATCCTCTATGTCGATGAGATAAACCTTCTCGACGATTACATAGTGGACCTTCTGCTCGATGCCGCATCATCCGGAAGGGTGGTAATAGAGCGCGAGGGAATAAGTTTCACCCACCCGGCACGCTTCATCATCGTAGGAAGCATGAACCCAGAAGAGGGAGAGCTCAGGCCGCAGCTTCTGGACAGGTTGGCTCTTCAGGTGGATGTGGTGGGAATAAAAGATGTCGAGGAAAGGATGGAGATCGTGCGCAGGAGAAAGGAGTTCACCGAGAATCCCGAACTGTTCAGGGAGAAATGGAGCCCTCAGCAGGAGGAGCTCAAGCGCAGGATAACCGATGCGAAAGAGAGAATTGCGTCCATCAGCACGCCGCCTCACATACTGGACATCATAGGAAAGCTGTGTGTTGAGTTCGATGTGGACGGACACAGGGCGGACATAATAGTTGAAAGGGCTGCGAGGGCCAATGCCGCATACGAGGGCAGGAACGAGGTCAGCATCGAGGATGTCATAGTGGCCGCGACATACACGCTGCCCCACAGGGCGAGGAAGATAGAGGGCGAGTTCAGCAGGGAGTTCGTGGAGAAGGCCGTGAGGAGGCTTGAGAAAGGAGGTTCCTAATGCCGGAAGAGAGCCTCTCGTCATTTTTCAACAAGAGCGGAGGAGGAAGACCGCCGTTCCCTCTGGTAGCCATGATTGGTCAGGAGAAACTTAAGAGAGCGCTGGTACTGAACGTCGTGAACCCCGATATCGGGGGAGTGCTTATACGGGGTGGAAAAGGTGTCGGAAAATCAACCGCTGTCGAGGGGATGAGGGACATACTCCCACAGATGGAAGGCGTAAAAGGGTGCAGATACAACTGCGACCCGGATGACCCGAAGCATTATTGTCCGGAATGTAAACTCAAACAGGAACAGGGCACTCTGGAAAAAGAGGGTCGCATGATGCAGGTCGTGAAACTGCCGCTCAACATAACGGAAGACCGGCTGATCGGAAGCATAGACATCGAAAAAGCTCTGACCGAGGGAACAAAGGCGTTCGAACCCGGTCTTCTGGCAAAAGCGCACAGGAACATACTCTATGTGGACCAGATAAACCTTCTTGAAGACAATGTGGTGGACCTTCTTCTGGATGCGGCGGCCATGGGAATGGTGGCTGTGGAAAGAGAAGGAATAAGCGTGAGCTACCAGTCCAGGTTCGTATTTATCGGGACAATGAACCCGGAAGAAGGCGAACTCAGGCCCCAGCTACTTGACAGGTTGGCTCTTCAGGTCGAAGTGGAGACCGTAAGGGATGTTAAGAAGAGGGTCGAGATAACGAAGAGGATGAACGCTTATTCGGAAAATCCCATGGCATTCAAAGCTCAGTTCAGAGAGGCGGAGAATGAGCTCAGGGCTAGAATAGAGAAGGCAAGGGAACTGCTGCCTCAGATAGAAACCCCCGAAAAAATACTTTACACCATAACGCGCCTTGGAATAGATTTCAACCTCGATGGCCACAGAGGAGACATAATAATGGAGAGAACGGCGCAGACAAATGCGGCCTATGAAGGAAGAAGAGAGGTATTGGTCGAGGATGTCATAACCGCTGCCGAAATGGCACTTCCCCACCGTATGAGGAAACAGCCCTTCGAAGAGGAAAAGTTCTCTTATGAAACCCTTAAGAAACTTGTAGACAGTTATCAGTGAAGCCTTGAAAGGAGTTCTTTGTTTTTTATTGCAACAGGATGATATGGGTCAAGGCGGAGTATCTCGTCGTAACATTTGAGGGATTCTTCTATTCTCCCGGTCCTTTGGAGAAGAACCGCTTTGTTAAGCCATGTGCCCACATCATAAGGGTCTATCGCCAGCGCCTGATCATAGCAGTCCAGAGCTTCATTCACCTTTCCGAGTGCCCGGAGGGCAACACCCTTATTGGACCATATGCCTGCATCTCCGGGGTCTATCGCCAGCGCCCGGTCGTATGATTTCACGGCTTCCTCTATCTTTCCCATCAAGCGTAGAGCTATGGCTCTGTTGGACCATGCATCCGCATCCAGCGGATTGAGCTTTATCGCATTGTCATAACAGCGGAGCGCTTCCTCCGACATGGCGAGTCTCTGGTAGGATACCCCCATGTTTATCCAAATCCACGGGTCATTGGGCGCAATCTTCAGCGCTTCGGTATATGCTTCTATCGCTTTCTCGCTGTATCCCTGTTTCTCGAAGTCAACACCTTTCTTGAACCATGAACCCGGACTGTGGTCACCTGCCCTCGGAGGTCCTTCCACATGTATGCCGAGAAAATCCTCTTTTTCCATCGGTGGAACGAAGTAGTCGAAGTCTTTCTTTTTCTCATTTCCATCTTTTTTAACGGTAATCTCGGGCTCCGTCGTTTTTTCCGGGGATTCTTCAGGCATCTTTGTATCTCTGGGAGATATTCCGAATTCATACCCACATATACTGCACAGTGTGACATTCGGATTCCATATGGCACCGCAGCGCGGACATTCTTTCCCATCCGATTCTATCGTTATGTTCCTCACATCCATAATCACATTGAACATTCCGGAGAGAGCCTCTATGTCCGAACGAGGAAGAACCTCGGGGTCTATGGGAATAAGAACGGTTGAGTTGCGGGTGGACGGTACGCTTGAAATCCATCTCATGAACTTGAAGAAATCCTTCTTTTTGTTATCCGTATACAGGCTTTCCACATGGTCAATGAAGATTACGGATTCCTGTGTTCCGCGCATGAAATCCTCTATCTTGGGAATAAGTTCCTTCTCAAGTGCCTTCGGTGTTATCGCGCCCTTCTCCCCCAGATTCGACAGCCATATGTATTCCGCACCTTTTATCCCGTATGCTTTCTCTATTTTTGCAGGATATGTGGTTGTTACGAAAAGCCCTTTGCAGCAGGAGGATGCCATCTCTTCAAAAAGACGATAGGTTACTTTTATATCACTTTCGAATATAAGATGAGACACACCTCTTCGTATCAAAACCTGCCCCTCTGGTTAAGTTGTCTCATGGCAATCTCCCGGTTCTGCAGCGGAACCCTTCTGCGAGGGTCTATCGCCAGCGCTCTGTCATAGCATTCTATGGCCTCCTGCAGCCTTCCGATGCTCTGCAGTGCCACCCCTTTATTTGACCATATGCCCGCATCGTTCGGATTGAGGGTGAGTGCCCGGTCATAGCATTCTATGGCCTCCTGCACCTTTCCGATGGAGCGCAGTGCGATACCTTTGTTCGACCAGAGCGTCGCATCATCGGGATTGAGCTCTATCCCTTTCTCATAGGCCTTGATAGCCCCCTGCACATTACCTGTCCTTCGTAGGGCCATCCCCTTGTTCGACCATGCTTCGGGGTCATAGGGGTTTATTTCAAGATATTTATCATAATATTGTACCGCCTCAGCCGGTTTTCCTATCATATGGAGCATGACCCCTTTGTTGAACAGGGCCCTCAGATTGTTCGGCTGAGTTTTCAGCGCCTCATCGTAATATTTCAGTGCCTCATCATACTTCCCGCTCCTTGCCGCCACGGATGCCTTTGTCATGAAGTCCTCGGCAGCCTCAACCAGCGGGATATCCACTTTTTCGGGGGCAATCTCCGGGGCTATCATGGGCCCCATATCCACGTCTTCGCCTATTTTCGTACTCATGGCATCGTATATGGCAAGTCCCAGATAATCAAGGAATTTCCTGCTTCCTTTGAATATTGAAACATCACCCCTGTATGTCGCAAGGTCGTCATGGTAGGCTTTCTCTATGGATTCGGCGGTCTGTTTCATAAGGTTCCTTATCTTATCTATGGAGCGATAAAGAGCGCCTTCATCCTCTCCCGCAAGAACTATGGCGAGGGAAACGAGCTCCGAATCATAAACGAGTATTATATTTCCTTTTATATCCATCCTGCTGAACTTGGAGCGCTCTCCTGAGGAAAATGAATCGTTAACGAAGTTGAGAACTCCCTGAAACATTCCCGCAACAAGATCCGGGTCAATGACATCCTTATCTCTCCATGTCTTTCTCTGCAGCAATATACCTGCATTTCTGTGGATGAGATAGATGTCTTCTATCTCGAGGGGAAAGTCCTCTCCGCTCGGCATGGAGGACGGCATGGATGCGGCAGGGGGGGCGGTCGCAGGCATTGGGCCATGGGTTGAGGGCGTGTTCTTGGGGGCGCTTTGTGGCTGGGTGGCAGTTCCCGCAGGCGCGGATGCAACAGGCGGCGGACTTGCCGGTTTCTGTTCCACGGCCTTGCCGCCGTCCATCAACACCCTTGCTTCCTTGACTATATCGAAATCTTTGCTCAGGGTTATGAGGTCCTCTCTTGGAATGGCATCCTTGTTCACGCAGATTATGAATGTACCGTCAGTCATGGATGCCGTATCATTTATTCTTTTTATGAATCGTCTTGCCTTGTCAAAACCGTTCTCAGAGAGAAGATACTCAAAGCCATCCAGAAATACGACCGACCCTTCGTTGTTTTTGAAGAACTTGGTTATGGAGCGCGTTATCTCGAAATCGAGTCTCGTAGGTTTCAGGGCTTTGGGGTCGCTTCCCGAATCCGTCAGCCAGAGTATCTCAGCCGTTTCCATGTTGTACATCTTCTTAAGCTTCTTGGGGAAAATAGTGGTTATACATAATACCGGGTCTCCCTGTTTGGAAAGTTCGGCCACCAGCTCGTAGGTTATGCTGGCTTTTTCCTCGTAAAGCAGATAGTTGAATCCTTTTTCAAGCATGTGTCTCACTCAACCTATAATCCTTCCCATAATTATCCTTTATGGTTCGGTTTTCGGAATTATCATCCGATGAACTTCTCTCACATCCTCTTCGCTGACAACAAGTCTTCCTTCATATGCGGCATTTGCGGTGGATGCTATGATCAGCCTCCTTTCATACTCCTTTTTCAGGCCATATCTTTCCACGCTCTGTTTTATGAACGATGATATTCTTTCGGGTATGTCTATCTTTCTCAACATTGACCTCCCGTTCTCTATCCGTTCCCTGAGTTTTTCTTCTTCCTTTCTGTATGTGTTATAGAATCCCCGGGGATCCTTTCTGAATAGCTCCACCCTTCGCAGTATCTCTATCCTTTCCTCCACGTCTTTGACCCCATCGACCCTCACTTTAAGGACAAAGTTCTCTCCCACATCGTTCGGAACACCGTTATATGTCGCTATCGTCTGAAAGAAGGACGGATATGTGAAATCGGAGAAAGTCTTCCTTCGGGCGTTCAATGCATGAAATATCATATCGATTATGTCTTTCGAATAGTTTTCCATGTCACGTACGGCAAGCATTCCTCTGTTGGCGCTCCCCAGAATGGATGAGTACGGGTCCTTTTCAGAGCCCAGAAGCATTTCCCTGTCAACGGTATACGGGAGAAGTACGAAAGGCATCCTAATCCGTCTTGCAACCCATTTTCCATTTTTGCAGTCAGTGCACATAAGCACTTTATTGTGTGGGTCGCAGTTGAAGGGACATCCCGTGCTCTCTATCTCAGGAAGAAAGTTGGATGCTGACAGCAGCATGGTTTTTTTTCCCAGTCCTCTGTCGCCATATATCAGAAGTGTTAGACCGGGATTTATAAGACATATAATGAGCGCTCTTTTTGCTGTTTGGTGTCCGACGACAGCTGTAAGAGGAAAGACCACATCCGTTTTTTCATCCGTATTGAACATCGGGCGAAGCATGGCCTCGATCTCATCCATCCGCGGCCACCTCTTCCGTCTTTTTACTCCCCACATCTTCCCTTGTATCTTTTGAAGCCTCTTCGGTCCCGCGTCCGATAAGATCTATGGCACGGATTATATGCTCGTTGTCGGGTATCTTTCTATCTTCCATGGCAGCGAGTGTACGGGCATATTCCATTATCTTTATCTCGGAGTCATTACCTGTGAATCCCATGGAGTAGCAGACACGGACCAGAGCATCCAGCTGTGTGTCGAGAGGAGATACCTCCGAAAGATTGAGTCTGGAATCGTGTATCAGATCCGAGCAGGAAACATCTTCTCTGAGAGCGCTCTTCAACATGAGCTCGTCATCGGAGAAATGCCTTGCATCTATCAGAGAGATAAAGTACTCTTTCAGGGCACCCGGAACCTCCCCGTCACCTATGCTCCCCACCAGTGAGAAGCTTACGGCATGTTCCACTCCGTTCCCGTCTTTATCGAGTATGTTCTTTCCGGTGCTCAGCACATCCGCAATGAGCGAGGTCGATTCCTCGGAAAGAAGGTCAACATCCTTTATGAAAAGAAGCCCTCTGTTCGCCCTGTCAAAGACACCGGGGACAGTGAGGAATCTCAGATATATTCTTCCTTTGAGTTCTTCGGGACTTATGTCCGGGTTGATAACCTCGATAGGAATCTGTTCCGTCGTTCTCTGGAGTATTCCGAGTTCATGTTTCAGCTGACATTCCCTGCAGAAATTCTCCGGATGTTCCGGGTCACAGTGATACATGCAGCCCGTGCTCTCTATCTCTATCCCTGCGCTCCGTATGCTTTCTATGGCCTCATCCATGGAGTTCTCCGGGAAATTGCGGAAGAGTATCCTCATCTGAGGGTTTATCAGTGGCATTCTGAGATATTCCCTTGCCGCCGCAGTCAGCCCCTCGTCTCTGTTGCCGGTAATATCCACTGCAAAGGACAGAATGGAGGAGGCCTCAAGTATGTCCTCTATGTCCACGACCGAATGCCCTTTAATCGCGGAAAAGGCCCTTATCAATTCCCTTTTGTCCGGAGTGAACAAAGATGCCAGCTCGGAAGGTATCTCTACGGACGATACCATTTCTTTTCCTTTTCTCAGTTTTGCATGGAAGATTTCCTTATCTTGTTCTCTCCTCTTTGCAAAGCCGAGCGGGTCCGCAGTGAATTCGTTGCGGTACACGGATTCCCTTATCTTCATCTCACGAGTCTGGGATGATGAAACATCCACAATCGATACGAAGTAATCCTTCAGTATGTCAGGAACCTCCCCGTCACCTATGCTCCCCACCAGTGAGAAGCTTACGGCATGTTCCACTCCGTTCCCGTCTTTATCGAGTATGTTCTTTCCGGTGCTCAGCACATCCGCAATGAGCGAGGTCGATTCCTCGGAAAGAAGGTCAACATCCTTTATGAAAAGAAGCCCTCTGTTCGCCCTGTCAAAGACACCGGGGACAGTGAGGAATCTCAGATATATTCTTCCTTTGAGTTCTTCGGGACTTATGTCCGGGTTGATAACCTCGATAGGAATCTGTTCCGTCGTTCTCTGGAGTATTCCGAGTTCATGTTTCAGCTGACATTCCCTGCAGAAATTCTCCGGATGTTCCGGGTCACAGTGATACATGCAGCCCGTGCTCTCTATCTCTATCCCTGCGCTCCGTATGCTTTCTATGGCCTCATCCATGGAGTTCTCCGGGAAATTGCGGAAGAGCACACCGGCCTTTTCTCCGCTGACAGCCACCGCTCCCAGTGCTTTCTCAGCTTTCATAGCATAGACAGGGCTTACGAACGCGGACTCTTCCGCGGAAACATCTTCGTGATAGTATTCCGCATCGAATGTCTCGGCGAGCATCATTCCGTACTCTTCAGGGTCAACATCTACAACCAGAACCCTTACACCCATTTTTTTCGCTCTCTCAGACAGTCTGATGAGCTCGTCATTCACATCTCCGCCCGTCACGGAAGGCGTGTTCACCATCCCATCCGTTAAAATGGCCATTATCGGTATGGAACTGGGCTCGGTAGAAAGCTTCGACTTGATCAGATCCAGACCTTTCGAGATTCCCATGGTCAGCGGTGTCGTACCTCCGAAGCTCACTCTGTCCGCCACCCGTTTGACGGTATCCACACCGGATGTGAACTTTGAAAGGACCTCCGCACTGTGTCCGTGAGCGCTCACCAATGCGACCCTGTCCCTTTTCTGATACGCATCCAGAAATATGGTGTCCATAGCGGAACGGAGGGATGATATCTTTTCAGGCTCCGCCATGGAACTGCTGGAGTCAAGGACTATGCAGAGAAGTGTCGATATCTTTCTTCTCCGCACCTTTTCCCTGAAATCCCTTTTCTTAACTTCCACCTTGCCGTTCTTTGCATGCATTATCGCCGCTCTTATGGTCGGGAGGAGCGCCACATCTTCCACCTTTTCAGGGTCCTGAGGCACCCTGTACTTCAGATATTTCCCCTGTTTTCCAACGGTGATTATCTCCGACCTCTTCCCACCTCTGACCTTGCCTGTCACAATCCTCTTCTGCCTTCTTTTAGCGAGAGAGTCAAGTATCTTAACCAGTTCCTTTTCGGCCATCGCCCATGCTCCTCTTATTTCCCTACGCCGTGCTCTCTTTCCATGAGCTCCTTTTCTTTTTCGATGAATTTGAGCTCAAGCTCATCCATCTCTTTCTTACGGTTAAGGGTTTCCTGTTCAAGGACCTTCAGTTCTTCGGCCCTTTGCATCATCATTTCTTTGAGTTCTCCGACCCTTTCCTCTTCCGACTTTATAAGTGCCTCTTTACGGGCAAGGTCGGTATAAAGTCCGGTTATCTCGGCCTCTTTTTCCATAACCTGTTTACGGAGCGCCAGAACTTCCTGTTCTTTTCTGTCGAGTTCCTGAGAACGAATCTTGAGCTTATCACGCTCGGTATTTATTTCTTCTTCGGATTTTCGGAGTTCTTCCTGTTTTGTCTCTATCGACAGCATCTGGTTTCTGAGCTCCTCTTCAACCATATCCAGCGAAGACCTCTCCTGTTTCAGAAGCTCGTCCTTTTCGGAGAGTTCCTCTTGAAGTGCCTGAAGTTCCTGCTCTTTTATTCTTGCTTGACTCTCCCTATCATTCAGTTGTTTTTCAAGTGATTTGAGTTCCTCTTCTTTTGCCTTCAGCATCTCTTCTTTCTCCGCCAATATGTCTCTGAGCGGCAGGAGCTCTTCCTGAAGTGCGGCAATCTCTTCTTCTTTTTGAGATATGGATTCGGAGCGCTCGGCAAGTTCCGCTTCAAGCCTTTCTATCTCTTTTGCCCTCGTCTCAATGTCTTCTTGCATGGATGCAATCTCGGCAGTCTTTTTCGCGACCTCCTTTTCTCTTTCTTCCATCTCCCGGTCAATGGTCTCTATGCGCTCTTTGAATTCTCTTATTTCATCTTCTCTCTTTTTGAGGTCTTCGTCCATGGCGCGGAGTTCCGCCTCTTTGGCCTCCAGTTCTTTAAGACGCCCCTCCATCTCCTGCTCTTTTTCAAATATTTCCGTGGCCTTCTTATCCAGCATCTTTTTCAGATTGGAATTTTCAATCTCTTTTCTGGAAATCTCCGCCTCCATCTCCCGCATCTTCTTTTCACGGGATTCGTATGCCTTGAGTTTCTTTTCACAGTCTCTTATTGCGGATTTCAGGTCCCGCGTATCCTTTGCAGAGGCACCGAAGAGTCCCGCGAACAATCCCGCTTTCTTGGCAGATTCGGGAGCATGTTTGTGTCTCTCAGCATGGCGTGTTGTTTTTTTATTTTCATGGTGATCCGATTTTTTGGTCTTTTTCCCGCCGTCTTTTGGTTTTTTCCGAACGGGGGCTTCTTTTAACTCTGTTTTTACAGTCTCTTCAGGAAGTTTCTTTTTGTCATCATTCTCTTTATCCTTGTGTCCATGAGCCTCCGGATTCTCAAGAGATATACCGCAAACAGGGCATGTGTCCGTTTCCTCCTTTATCTCGCATCCGCACTTGGGGCAGACGTATACCTCCTCGAAGAGTTCTTCTGGAATATTCTTTCCTGCCATCTCTTCACCGCAAGTTCTTCATAAAATGGGATTGTAGCATATATACTTTGTCCTAGTGCCGCGGGCCAACACAAATCATATACCGCTCGTCTCCACACCCTTCAAACGATACTTATAAATAGGATGCCGGATTGGATGTTTGGTAAAGGTGAGTTGCATGAAGGATGTGGAAAGAATACCAACATATGTGAAAGGACTTGACGAGCAGATGGAGGGTGGTGTGCCGAAGAAGCACATCGTATTGGTCTGTGGGCATGCAGGTACGATGAAGTCTTCTCTGACATACAGCATAATATACAATGCATATAAGGACAATGGCATAAAATCCGTCTACCTGACATTGGAACAGGGGAAGGACAGCATATACACCCATATGGAGAAGCTCGGAATGCCTTCTAAGGGAGTGGATGGAGTTGCAATAATCGATCTGGCAAAGATAAGAAAAGATGTCTTGCTTGACAAGAGCAAAGCCGAGAAGGTTGACTGGTTGAAATCCATAATAAGTGTACTCAAGCACTATAAACAGAGGTTCGGCTTTGATGTACTCGTACTCGACTCCCTCGCCGCCCTCTATGCACTGACAACCTTCAAGAACCCGAGGGCAGAACTCTTCTATTTCTTTGAAAGGTTAAGGGAATTGGATATAACGATATTCCTCATTTCCGAGATTCCGACGGATCGGAATGTCTACGGGCTGTACGGGATAGAGGATTTCCTGTCGGATGGCATAATACACCTGAAGGTGGAACAGACGGATTCCGGAGCGAATCTGTACCTCGGAGTGGTCAAGATGAGGACCACCCACCATAACAGAAGCTTTATGCCACTGATATTCGAGGACGGAAGGTTTGAAGTTGTTCAGGGGTGATACGGTTGGCTAAGAAAAAATCTTCGGGAAAGAAGAACAAATCTGCGGAAGAAAAGGATGTCCGGTCCGAAAAGGAAGAAGATAATGTTCCCGAAGCAAAAGAGGAAAAGCCATCCCCGGAAAAGAAGAAATCCAAGAAGTCCTCCAAGTCCTCTAAAAAGAAGGAAAAGACCGTGGAAAATCCACCCGAAGCGGTCGAAGAGAAAGAGGAAGAAGCCGTGAAAAACAAGCCTTCCAGGAAGAAAAAGAAAGGTAAGAAATCCAAGAAATCTTCCGAAATGCCTGCCAAAGAGGAGAAAGTTTCCGAAGAAACCGTTTCTGAGGGACTGACGGCCGAGGATGCGAAGGAACCAGAGAAAGCCCCGGAAGATGAGAAAACGCCCAAAGAAGAGAAGACAAAGGATAAAGCGATAGAGGAAGAGGACGAATATGCCATAACTCTGCTCGGGTGGGCCACGGCGGGATACGACACATCCAAACTCGAAGACTCCCTGAGCCGGGGTGATATGAAGGCCTTCAAGAAGGATTATAAACGCTTTGAGAAGGGAATAATTCGTATAGAAGAGATAAAGCGTGAGATAGAGAGCCTTAACATCGCAGGTGTGGAGAAAGAGGTGGATGACCTGCTTCAAGTTCTTAAGGACCCCCTCCATACGAAGAAAGCCGAGAATTATCTGGAGCGCCTTAAGAAGCTAATACATGCCAAGGACCTCGAGGTAGAACTGGAGTCCATGATGAGTGTGGAATCGCTCAAAAGCAGGGCTTTATCTCTCAAAGATGACCTGAAAGACCCGGACAATATCGATGATGTGGAAGAACAGATGAAAGACATGCGCAGGGAGTTCAAAGAGGAATATGCGCTGAATCAGTTCATGGAACTAATCGATGAGAAACCGAGGGAAGTCAAGAAGATAAAGGTTGTGGAGGAAGTCAGAAAAACAGCGAACCCGATGATGGTAAAAGACCTCTTTGTGTTCACCAGCACAGGCAAGTTCATGGGACATAAGACCGCAAGGAAGGGTGCGATAGACAAGAAAAACCTCATTGAAAAGCTCAATTCCGCGAGGGACATCATACGAAACGACAAAATATCCCCCGGTATGAGCGTCAAGATACCGAGAGGAGATGAGATTCTGCTGGTTCACAAGGGTGCTCGGATATCCGTTGGAATGATAATCAGCGGACAACCCCACAAACTTGCGGGCCAGCTTCTTAAGAAAGGCGTCGAGATGATGGAGCGCGAGGATGCGGATATAATAAAAAAATGGGATTCCAAGTCCAAGAAACCCACACTCCCCCATATGAAGAAGAATATGAACGCCATCATGTACGCGGCCATGAAACTGGGCGACGAGATGAGAAAATAAACCCATTTTCTTCATTTTTGTGATACTATGCGCTCCATAGTGGCGATAACCGGAGCATCCGGCTCGATATACGGAATAAGACTTCTTGAAGAGCTTCCCGGAGATAAGGTGTGCGTTCTCACGTCGGAGGGAAGAAGGATAATGGAGTATGAGACCGGAAGAACAGAGGACGACCTTCGTAGGCTGGCGGAGGTATATGATGAAAAGTACCTGGAAGCGCCTTTCTCATCAGGAAGCAACCCCTTTGATGTACTGATAATAGCCCCCGCATCCATGAACACAGTGGCGAAGATAGCCCATGGAATATCCGACAACCTGATAACCCGGGCGGCATCCGTGGCTCTGAAGGAAAGAAAGAGATTGATAATACTCCCCAGAGAAACGCCCGTCACTGCCATACAATTAAGGAACATGGCCACTCTTTCCGAACTCGGTGCGGACATAGTTCTCCCAAGCCCCGCATTTTATACGAGACCCGAGACTGTGGATGATTGTGTGGACTTCATCGTGGGAAAGGTTCTGGACCTGCTGAACATAGAACATGAGATGTACGAACGCTGGATTGGCTATAGGTAGCATCGGAAAAATACTTCATAGGCGTGCAAAATGCAAGGATGATGGAGGTCATGGCCAGATACGCCTACCGTGAAGCGTCGTAAGCACAATTGCGAACATTCTGATAGCACCAATGAAGATTCTACACCCGATATAATGGGATATCACAAGATAGAAAGGCATTTCTACGATGGAAAGCATATGCTGGCGGTTCACACATTTCTTAACAAGGATATGGGATTGGACGAAATCCATGAGCATATACACAAGATAGACTCGCAATTGAAGGAAGATTTTCCCGAATACCGGGGTGGAGATACATCCCGACCCATACGGTGAACGATGACAATCTCTTTTTATTAGTAGTTGATTACAGCCCGTGGCCCGGAAAAGGCGCGGGGGCCTGAGGGCAAGGGCACCCCCGAAATCACAGGAGAAGGCGCTCATAGAACGAGCAAAAGCGGTGATAGATGATTTTTCTCCGATACTTCCGGAATGCACGGGGTCATGCAGCGGTTCCACGTTTTTGAAGGTCGAAAGGGCGCTCTCCAAGGTGCAGAAGTTTGCGGGAAATATGCAGCGGTTGGAAAAATTGGCATCAAAAGGAGATATGATTGCCAGAGCATACGCAGCCCTTCTTATGGTTGCGGAATCGGGAAAGGTTCCATACACCGCAGCCGCCCAGACACCGTTCGGGGAGGCAATATATGCTGTGAGAGGAAAAGTGGACTCAAAGACCTTGGTAGGAATACAGAATTACAATGACAAGCGTCTTCTCCTTTTGGCGTACATGCCCTATGCGATGAAGAAAGGACTCTATTTCTATGCGACAAAAGAACACCTTTACTGCACGGGGAAAAGCCCGCGCCCGCCGAAAGAATATATCAAAGAGGCTATGGAGAGAATATCCTACGACTTGAAGAAGAAAGAGGGGGCATACGTATGCAGGCATCTGGACAAGTCCTCTACCATCCCCTATCTGAAGATAGAATGGCACTCCGCCGATATCGAGATAGGAGTCTGTGAGCGCTGTCTTTCGGATGATGTGAATCTTTTTGCAAGGCTCAGCGAGACAATGGGTGCAAAGGACCCACTGAAGGATTTCAGCATAGAACCCATTGTGGAACTTGAAGCGGTGTCCGACCCTGAGAACTGCCCCGGATTTCAGAAAGCAAAAGGGATGAAAAAGCTCAAAGAGATGTATGTACACGGAAAACTCTCGGACATGTCTTTCATGGATAAGGCCAAGAAAATGAGGGAACTCAGCAAGGAAGGAAGATATCTCGTCATAGGCAGGAAGTGCTACGGTGAGGATGAGAGCGCATTCATAAAGGCCCTCAATCCCAAGAAAAAACATATGCCTGTGGTCAGGGAGTTCGTGAAGAACCGTAAAGGGCCGATAATACTTGAAAATCCCTCCGTCAACAAACTTCTGGCATACTCATGGAACGATTGGGGAAAAGAGGCTCTGAGCAGATATATGAAGAACGAGTCCCTTGCGAACTCCGTATGGGAGAAGGGAAAAGACATGCTGGAGAACCCGATTTCCGTAATAGATAGTGCGATAGAACATCTGGAAGCTGAAGTGAAACTTGCAAAACTGCCCGATTACGAAAGACTTCCCCCGACAGCGAATTTCTGCGACACCATCGCCAGAGAATACAGGGTCGGCGGAAAGGAAGCGGCCATTCACTACATATCCGAAAAAGAGGGTAAGGATGAGCACAGGAGGGCTCTGGGATATGCCTTTCTGAATGCCATGAATGCCGCAAAAGGAAAGGAATGGAGATATACTAAGACAGAGCGTGAACTCGGAGAATTCCTCGCATCAAGAGCGGAAGAACTTCTCGGTTCCGAAGGAGATCATTATCACAAGGCTCTGATTGAGCTGCTGAAATATGCAGGTGTAAACGAAGAGGTGGTGAAGAAATGATGCTTGAAGACAGCCTTAGGACGGCACCGATTGTTAGAAAAGGGAACTACAACTATGTGATACATCCGATAACCGATGGGATACCGTACATTGAGCCGGAGCTTCTTGAAGAAGTCGTCGAGAGAATGCTGAAAATCACGGATATGCACGGAATAGACAGAATAGTCACGGCCGAAGCCATGGGAATCCCCATTGCAAGCCTTATGTCCGTAAAGACAGGCATTCCATTTACCATAATAAGAAAGAGAGAGTACGGTCTGGAAGGCGAGATATCCGTTCATCAGGTAACGGGGTATTCTTCTGCAAATCTCTACATAAACGGTATAGAGCCAGATTCCTCCGTCATATTAGTCGATGATGTTCTGAGCACGGGAGGAACTCTTGTCGCGATAGCACAGGCCCTACGCAAAACGGGCGCTCATCTCCGCGAGGTATTAATCGCAGTGGATAAGAGTGAGAACAGAGCGGCCATAGAGCCCGTAATCGGGGTGCCGATAAAAGCGCTCGTCCGCATAAAGGCCTATCCGGAGCGCGTTGACATACTGGAATCGGCGGGACTTTAACCCAAAATATCTAAATAGTCATCTCATATGAGGTTGTAAGATGAGCAGTGAATCCTTCAATGTACCATCTCCTCTAAGAGATCCGTTTATCATGGCGGCAATAGGCGGCATACTCATAGGTTCCACTGCATTCTTGGACCTGATAAGCCTTCCTTTCGCAAGTCCGTTCCTTCTGAGAATAGGTCTCATATCCACCGGAGCATTTCTTTTCGGGAGCGGTTTCTATTTTATGAGCTATAATCTCGGAAAAATGGAGATAATGGAGCATCCCCGCAAGCTTCTGGTAAAGGGAAGAAGAGTGGGTGCGGACATAAGTAAGGCTGAACAGGCATACATCGCTGCATGGAACACAAAGCCATGGCAGATGAGGGCTTTCTATGTTCTCGTGAACCGTTCTGTCGACCTTTCCGCAAGGGCCATTGTGAACAAGGCGAAGAAGATGATAAGGTCCAAAGGATACGACATCTCAAAAGTTGAGCATATACTCAACAGGGCCTACGAAGAGTATCGCATGGGAACGGACGAGGGCATGGAGAATGGCGGGAAGATGATAAAAGAGGCCATATCCACCGCCAAGAGGTTGAAGATGAGCGAGAAAAGAGCGCTCACCTCGACAAAAAAAGCTGAAAAGATATTGAATGAGATAAAGGCTAAGGAATATGCCCAGAAGAAGAAGGAAATCGATGAGGCGGAAGACCTGCTCAGAATGTCAAGGGAACTTCTGAAATCCGAGGATTACAAGACCGCGCTCATACTGGCTCAGGAAGCTCAGAAGAAAGCGGATGAGATGAAAGATATAGAAGAGCGGATAAAGAAATATATGCGAAAGACAGACCTTATAATAAAGCAACTCGAAGACGATGTAATGATATCTCCCGCTGATGAGAACTATGTTCGCGTACAGGAGATATATAGTGCCGCAAAGATAATGCTCGAAAAGAAGCAGCCCGAAATATCCCTCGTTCTTATGAAAGAAGCGAAGATGGAGGCTGAAAAACTTCTGCCCACCGAATATCTCACACCATGGGACTATGTCTGCCCGATATGTTTCGATTATATCTGTCCGGATAAGCACTGCGGTCTCAGCATATCCCCGTCTCCTCTGAAAGAAGACACATGCAGATATGTTTGTGAGTGCGGCGCTCACTATCATCTTTGCTGTATAGATAACATAAAGGATTTCAGGTGTGTTTACTGCGGAAAACCGTTAAAAGAGCACGCAAGCTCCCCATCATCCTGATAGTAACAGATATTCATACAGGGACTCCACATCCTTTATGTCTTTTTTACACAGATAGGACATCTCTTTTCTCTCTTGAAGTGAGAAATCAAGCCCCAAAGCAAGAAACTGCTCCGCAAAGGCCTTTGCAAGTCTACCTCCGGTTCGGTCCCAGTCCGTTAGAATGATGATTTTCGAGTATTTTCGAGCAAATAACTCCGCGCTCTCAACGGTGCTTTTTCCGTTGTTTATAAGACATATGTCCGAACGGACACCCAGGGATTGCAGAGCTCTCCGGTCATTCTTTCCCTCTACTAGGATAGCTTCGGATCTGTCGAGGTCGGAGATGGAATCGATCAATCGAAGCACCGATTCCCTATCATCATCCTTCAGATGATATCTTCTCATCACCACCTTCAATTACTCTTATGAATTAAGCTTTCAGGTTCTTATGACCGAAATCTTTAATACCACCCTCTTAATCGCTCCCACACCCCACTTACGGTGATAAAAATGGAAAAAAATGATATCGTATATGTAGATTACGAACTCTGGATAAAAGATGACGATCAACTCTTCGAAACAACAAAGGAAGAGCTCGCCAGAGAGAATGATATACACCAGCCATCCGAGAAATACGGGCCAAGGGCCATAATACTAGGAAGAGGACAGGTCTTTCCCTCATTCGAGGAATCGATAATGAAGGCGGAGCCGGGAAAGGAATATGAGGTGGAGATAGCACCCGAAGATGCATTCGGAAAAAGGGATGCCAACCTGGTACAGCTCCTTCCGATGTCCCGCATAATAAAGATGGGAATAACACCTGATATCGGAAAAGAGATAGAGATTGACGGCCAGAAAGGAATAATAACCTTTGTGAGCGCATCCCGTGTCCGTGTCGATTTCAACCATCCCCTTGCAGGCAAGACCCTTCTTTACAAGTATGTCGTTACCGAAAAGGTCGAGAAGGACAAGGATAAGATAAAGGCAATATTCGACGCATACTATGGCAAGGGGGACGAATTCAAGACCCAGACCGGAAAGACATTGAAGATAACACTTCCGGACATATGCAAATATGATCATCGCTGGCATGAGGTGAAATACATAATCGTGGCCGACCTCAGAGAAATACTTGAACCGGAGAAAATAGTCTTCCTTGAAGAATACACGGGAAAGAAGAAAGAGAAAAAGGAAGAGAAGAAAAAAGATAAGAAAGAGTCCGATGAAGAGAAGGACAAAGAAGAGAATAAAGATGGCGTAGAGGAAAAGGAATCTACTGAAAAATCGGAAGAATAAATTACCAAAACCCATTTCGCTTTAATTCTATTTATGGGCGTGTGGCCCGATGTCTTTCTTTGTTGCTCGCTCCGCTGGCTCACCCTCCAAAGAAAGAAATCATGCGAGGAGTGACGCCTCCGAGCAGAGACCTCCGAAGGAGGTCGTGAACAGAAAGAACGACGCCTTCCGTGCGGAAGGCTAGGTCGCAAAGACATTGCTTTGCTCCACTCGGGTTCACCTGCTCGCTCGCAAAGTTTAAACCTGTTAGAAAAATACGCAACATCATGGGCGCGTGGCCTAGCCTGGATATGGCGCCAGCCTTCTAAGCTGGATGACCGGGGTTCGAATCCCCGCGCGTCCGTTTAAAATATTTTATAATTGTGCCATAAAAAATGTTTCATCGGCATATGGCCATGTAAAATGAGATATTGAAAGATATTTATTTTTAGTTTGTATGTACTGAAAGAGGCAAAGCTTTAAATAGTTATAAAATAACATCCTTTTTACTTCTGGAGAGAAGGTGGTTGAAAATGAAGGAAAAACACCGAAACCCCTTATCTTTTCCGTTTTTTGACTCTTTTTGAGAGAAAAATCTATAAACTCACAGTACATATCCCAATGGGATATACATGGCGGTTACGGCAGAGAACTTAAAAGGAAGCATGAATGTTATGACCGGAGAGAAGGGAATCGGTCTGGTATTCGTCTTTCAGTTGGTTGTAGCAATATTCCTATACTATGTTGCCGGTATCATAGGGTGGAATGGTACTTATTATTTTCACTCCGGAGGAGGTGCGATACAGGAGGATATGTATCCTCTCTTTTCCCTGTCGTTTATTGTGCTTATGGGTGTGATATCAATTTTCATCATCTTATTCACGGGTTCCATGGTACAGAGCTCTCTTAACGGAGAGCGGAAGAGCATCGGATATCACTTTTCCAGAAGTATTCACAGACTTCCGTATGGAACCGTGTCTTTCCTTTTTCCATGGATGTTTACACTCGGTATACCCATAATACTTATGCTAGCATTCAGGAAGGCGGACGACGTATGTTTCTTCATCATGATGTATTACATAGTCGTGTGGCTACTTCTGGCGAAGCTATTTTTCTCCCCTTACCTTATACTTCAGGGAAAGAACATCAATAAGTCCGTAACGATGAGCTGGGACATGACATCCGGTGTTGTCGCCGAGTTGGGGATTATCACAGGAATATTCTCAATGGCAGCCTACATTTCCTTTTTCATAGCCCTCTCACTCAAGGATGACCCGTCGGTAGCCATTATATTTCTGGCCATATTTGCCCTTCTCATGACATATACCTATGTTTTCATAGCCCACATGTACTTTGTCGGTAGCAGAACTTCGAGAAAAGCATTCTCTCCGGGTGTGCTTTCCGCATCCTCTCCTTTTGTGGCCCCATATCCTTCGGTACTCCTTCTGGGATTCACGGAAGAAGAGGTGAAAAAGATTCGAAAAAAAGGCATTCCCGCCACGGCTCTCGCCACATGGGCGCGCAGAGCAACACTCTTCGACATAATCAGTCGACCTCCGGTGTATGAGGGAGATTGCACATGGTATCCCAGAAAAGTTGCCGTGTTCTCCGGAGTTAGCCCTGGAGACATGGTGTTGCTTATGGATCGGATGAAGTCCGCTATCGGCGAGGACATAATATTCACTAGCATAACGCCACTCAACTCAGGCTATGTTCTGGATGGTTTTCTGGATACCACGATAAGAGAGGCCGCATTCCATGAGAATGTGAAGAGGGATGCCGAAAAAGATGAATCCAACGAGGGGAAGGTCTGAGCATTCCTGCAAACCTTTCATATACCCCTTTTCAATCCTCCGGTCAAGGAGGAATATCTTTGAAGATAGTTCAGCCTGCGAGTGCGGGAAAATACGGCCGGGATGACGCACTGGTCGAGATACAGCCGGGAAGAGGAATCGATATGGAGATAAAGTGCTCTGCGCCATCTCTTGTTATGAAAAATATAGAGAGAGAGGTACTGGAGGCCCTCGATGAGATGGAAGTCAGGGATGCCAAAGTAAGCGTATCCGAAAAGGGCGCTCTTCCGTGGGTACTGAAATCGAGAGTCGAAGCCGCAGTAATGCGCGCGGGGGTGAATGATTGAAGCTCAGACGTTCAAGGCTTTTCATTCCGGGAAACAACCCCAGAATGATACAGACAGCAAAGGTCTTCAGACCGGATATGATAATACTGGACCTCGAAGATGCCGTTGGCCCTGCGAACAAGGACGAGGCACGCATACTTGTCAAGAACGCACTTCGTCATGTCGATCTGGGATGCGGTGAGATAAGCATAAGGGTGAATCCAGTGGGTGAAGGGGGAGAGGAGGATATACGAATAATTAATGAAAAAGTATCCGCCATAGTTATGCCTAAGGTGGAGAGCGCAAAGGATGTTGAGGAGATGGCCAATGCACTGCAGGGTATCGAAGACCCGATGGACCGTCTCGGAGAGATCGAAATAATCGCCACCATAGAATCGGCACGGGGAGTCCTCAATGCACCCGATATCGCAAGGGCTCCGAGGGTGAGCGCTCTGGCTTTTGGTGCCGAGGACTACACCAAGGACATAGGCGGAGAGCGTACGAAGGAGGGTTACGAAACCTTATTTGCAAGGTCCATGATCGTTGCAGCGGCAAAGGCTGCCGGTATTCAGGCTCTCGATACCGTGTATTCCGATGTCAAAGACCTCGAAGGACTTTATGAGGATACTGTTAGAAGCAGAAAGATGGGATTCGATGGGAGGAGCGCGATACACCCCTCTCAGGTCGATGTCATTCACAGAGCATACACTCCGTCGCCCGAAGAGATAGAATGGTCCAAGCAGGTCATAGGGGCCCTTGAAGAGGGAAAAAAGGCAGGTACCGGGGCAGTGTCCCTTAACGGAAAGATGATAGATAAACCGGTGGCTAAGAGGGCGGAGAGGATAATAACCCTAGCAAAGGCCGCAGGTGTGTTCAAGGAGGAATAAAATGGTTCTTAACGCAGTTGGAAGGGAAATACCGGAAGAGGTTGCGGGAAGGAGACTGATACCGTTCGCAGGCGCATTCAAGACTCTTCCCCACAGAAGAAAGGCAGCACCCCCGATAAAGCACATCGGAAGAGACGATAAAAAGCTGGTGCGCAGCCTTGAAGAGGCCATAAGAAAAGCGGGATTGAAGAATGGGATGACCATATCCTTCCATCATCATCTGAGGAACGGAGACGGTGTGATAAATCAGGTGGTGGATACAATAGCGTCAATGGGGATAAGGGATCTGAGATTGGCGCAGGTGGCGCTTTTTCCCGTACACGAACCTCTTATCGAGCACCTTAAGAAAGGAGTCATAACAAGGATAGAGGGCAGTATAAACGGCCCGGTGGGACTGTATGCCTCGGCCGGTAAACTGAAGGCCCCGGTCGTACTGAGAAGCCACGGGGGAAGGACGAGAGCCGTTGAAGCGGATGACCTGCATGTAGATGTGGCATTTGTCGGAGCCTCTATGGCGGATGAATATGGAAATTGCAACGGAATGTACGGTCCATCTGCATTCGGGCCGCTCAGTTATTCGATGATAGATGCCCAGTATGCGGACAAGGTGATATGCGTCACGGACAATCTTGTGGAGTATCCTGCAACACCCCTGAGTATAGACCAGAGCCATGTCGATTATGTGGTTGAAGTGGATTCCATAGGGGACCCGAAAGGAATAGAATCCGGAACAACCAAGATAACCAGCAGCCCTACGAGATTGAAGATAGCCCAGTACGTCATAGATGTTCTGAGATATTCGGGCCTTGTCAAAGACGGTTTTTCATTTCAGGCAGGCGCAGGCGGAATATCTCTGGCCGTAGTGAAATATCTCGGAGATATGCTGGAAGAAGAGGACGTGGTTGCAAGTTTCGCTATGGGCGGAACCACGAAGTTTCTCACGGACATATTCGAGAAGGGATACATAAAGAAGATATTCGATGCGCAGGCCTTCGATCTGGCATCCATAGATTCACTACGCAACAACCCGGACCACGTGGAGGTGAGCGCATACATGTATGCGAACCCGCATACGAGGGGGGCCATTGTAAACCGGGTCGATACCGGATTTTTGGGTGCAACCGAGGTTGACCTTGACTTCAATGTGAATGTCAATACACATTCCGACGGAATGATGCTTCACGGTACCGGCGGACACAGCGATGTTGCCGCAGGCTCAAAGCTCACATTCGTCACGGTTCCTCTCTATCGCGGAAGGTTGCCCATAATCGTCGACAAAGTCACCAATGTAACAACTCCCGGAGAATCCATAGATGTCATAGCTACCGATGTAGGTATAGCCGTGAATCCGAATAGAAAGGACCTCATGGAGAAACTGGAAGGTACGGGACTGCCGATAAGGACAATAGACGAACTCTACGAAGAGGCATTGAGCATAACGGGAAAACCGGAGAAACCGGAGTTCGAGGATGAAATCGTCGGAATCATCGAATACAGGGACGGAAGCACGATAGATGTGATACACAAGGTAAAGGGATATGAATACCCCGAGTAAAACCCATTAAAAAATCATTTCTTATTTTTTAAAATAGAAAGAAAAGGATTAAGGATTGGGTATCAGTGTCTTTTCCTGATGCCGTATGCTATTGCGACCATGGAAAGAGCGCTCACTGCAACGACCGCTTCGAATCCGGGTATGCCGCTGCTCCCCGTATCGGAACCGACATCCGTTCCACCGCTTATCGTATTTCCATCGTCGCTGACTGAAAGACTGAGGTCATAATACGCCTGATTCCAGTTGTTTCCCGCACTATCGGAGTATGCTCTTGCATACACTCTCATATGATCCACATCATCGAAGTCCATAATATCGTCCTCTTTCTCATAGGCACTCGAGTTTGCATCATGCGGCATCGTCGTATGCATTCTGAACTCCCACGTCTTCCAATCGGCACTGGTGTTCTTGAAGTAGAACTCATAGATGTGTCCGCCTCCGAAGGGAATGTCGGTATTCGGCTGTATTTCAAAGGGTCCGACCATCCAATTACCGCCCCATTCATGGGTTCCGTTCTTGAAGTAAGTGCTCCATCCGAGCGCTACATGGTCCACACCGCTGGTAGTTCCCCGCACGGTCATATCTATCTCCACCTCGTCGCTCTTGTTCTGCATCACGACATGAACATATGTTATGGAGACGGATATGCTCGTGTCCGTAGGCGTTTCAGTGGCCGGGTCCGGGCCTTTTACGGGCATCGGAAAACTATCGTAGCCGCCACTGCTGTCTCCGCTTCCCCCGCTATCACTTTCGCCGCCGGCAAGCATCAGGATTATATCATCCATGGATTCCGAGGTATCGTAATTATCGTAGCTTGCATGAGCGCTCACCATCGATATGCCGGAAAAGGATGTGAATACCGCAAGAGGCAGATATATCGTAAGACTTGAACCGGAAACATCCGCGGTTGCATCGGAAAAGCCGCTCGAAGCGAAGTAGTTCGCGCTTCCATTAGTATAGGTCACAAGGACCATGTTCGATTCACTTCCGCTGTCGGTGAGCGTGAATCCATATGTATAATAGTCGCTGTTGTCGATTATGTTGCCGCTCACGGTAAGGGTCAGAAGGACATCGGTCCCTTCCACACCGGTGGAAGCGGATATCAGGTCCACATTCGCATTGGCAACATCTCCGCTCGCATCCGTGCCCGAAAAGTTGAAATCGTCGGATGTCAGAGCTGCGGCCGGCACACTTGTAAGTATCATTGCCAGCACAAGCATGCCCACCCACATTAAAGTCAGTGTTTTTCTCTTCATGTTTTCACCTAGAATATCATATTTCTTTTCCGTATTTAAGAATTTTGGTGATTTTCATTCACATATGAAGCACACTGTTCAGAGGGACCTCACCACTTTCTCCAGTATAACGTTCTTTCTTTCCTCCGCACCTTTCAGGAGCGCATCCGCTTTTTCTCTGGTTTTCTTCCCGTAGTCTTCATCATCTATGCCGGCAAGGTTTATCAGAATGTTAAGGTATGCGGAATATGCTGCGGTATATGCGGTAAGTGCCGAGACGCCGGCATCGCTCAGAGCATTCGGGTTTCCTTTCTCCGCCATCAGTTCCGCAAGTCCCATGAGTTTCACACTGAGCTCCAGTGTTTCCATGGGAACATCTATGGCCTTTTTCGTTGCCTTCTGGATCGCTTCGTTTCTTATCGCGATTTCCTCATCCGTCTTTTTCGGAAGTTTCATGGCGCTCATCATCTCGTAGAACGCATCGGTGTCCCTGTCTATCAGTCTCACGAACTCATCCTTGAACCCCTGCGCTTTAACACCGGCATCGAGCACCTCATCCCAGACATCGACATACTTTTTCTTTCCGTATGTAAGGTTAGCGACCATTGCGGAAAGCGCTGCGGATAGTGCACCGCTTATTGCCGCGACGCTCCCGCCTCCGGGTGCGGGCGTATCTCTGGAAAGTTCGTCGGCGAAGGATTTTATGCTCATGTCCGCCAGCTTCTTCTTTGCCTGCATGCTTTCAATCTTGTATTCTATTATCTTCTCGTAAAGGTCGAACTTCGAGACATCATCAAGCCCCAATGAGAGTACGGCCTCATGGATTATATCCACCTCGGGTATCGCATCGCTCTTCCCCATCTTCTTTAGAAAATGTCGGCCGGCATCCAGTATTGCCTCCAGAGGTATCAGCCCCACTATTTCGCTTCCGGTCACCCTTAGACCTATTGCCGCAGCCTCTTCTTCGGCCGTTTCAAAGACCTTCCAGAGAGGGGTTTCATGATAGTTGGTAAGGTTTATGGATATCTGAGCGCGCTTGTATTCATCTATATACCATCCTATTGCCTTTACGAACCTCAGCTTCCCGGGTATCTGGACCCTGTTCCCGTCTTCCGTCTTTTTCTTATAGCCGCTCTCTCGAATTACCCTTGCGACTTTGTTGGCCAGTTTCCTGTCCGTGGTATTGAGGTCTATATTGTATGCGATTAGGAAATCCCTTGCCCCGATGACGGTCGCACCGGTCTTTGCAATCCTATCGTTCCAGTCCGCAGGGCCGAAATCGGGCTTCCACTCGTCGCTTTTGAGTTTTTCAGGAAGTCCTTCATATTCTCCCGACCTCACTTCCGCAAGATTTTTTCTGCGCGGGTCCCTGGCGGCATACTCATAGAGATACACAGGTATTCCGAGTTCTTCACCGACCCTTTTTCCGACATCCGCTGCCATTTTTATGCAGTCTTCCATACCAATTCCTTTGACCGGTACGAAAGGACATACATCCGTTGCACCCATTCTGGGGTGGGCTCCATGGTGTTTCTCCATGTCTATGAGTTCCGCAGCTTTCTCTATGCCGCGGAATGCCGCTTCTTTCACGGATTCCGGGTCTCCCACAAAGGTCACCACGGTCCTGTTCGTAGCATCTCCGGGGTCAACGTCCAAGACGAAAACCCCCGCTTTTTTTATGGCACTCACTATCTCATCGATCACCTTCATATCTCGACCTTCGCTGAAGTTCGGTACACATTCCACAAGTTTCATCAAATCACCTCAATCCAGTGGTTCACCTCTTTCCGCCTTTCTCAGTATGGAAATCAGTTTCCTTTTTTCCTGTCTTGCAAAAGCATCTCCTTTCATGTCTTTAGAAATGGCGACCAGTCTGTTTATCAGGTCCTCAAGCTGGGCCACAGTGGGTCGATGGAAGTCCATTCCCGTGGCTTCGACCTGTTTTCGGACCATCGGCATGGCAAAGTCAAATCCGCCGTGGTCCTCACAGAACACCGCCATAATAGCATCAAGCGCATCCACAAAAGGGTCGATAGCCATTCACATCCTCTCCACTATTTTCCGGGCAAGATTCCGGAAGGCCTCTTCCACATGGTTTCCTGTCTTTGCGCTCGTCAGATAGTATTCGGTGTTATGTTTCCGTGCATACGGCTCTATGTCTGACGGGGCTATATGCAGGTTCGGAAGATCGTCCTTGTTCCCAAGGAAGATTATGGGCACTTCTCCTGCCACCTTCATCAGGCTTTCCGGCCAGAAATCGAATCCTCCGAGCGTCTCTTTCCTTGTGAGGTCACAGACAACGAGAGCACCCTGCGTTCCTGAGAATGCCATGTTCTGCATCCTTCTGAATTCATGCTCACCCATGAGGTCCCATATCATCATCGTGACCTCTTTGTCATCGATACGAACGGTCTTTTTTGAAACTTTGGTCCCCAGAGTACCTATGTATTCGTCGGAATATGCATCATAGACGAACTTTCGGATAAGGCTGGTCTTACCTACCGCCGGATTTCCAAGAAGCACGATCTTAACCTTTATTTCCTGCATATTTCTCACTCCGATATGAGGGCGCGTCTCGGGCAGGCCTTGACCTTGCAGAATGTACAGGCCAGTTTGCTCCTGTCGCTCTCGGATGTATGGAGTGTTATATCTTTTACGCTGGGTATGTTCTTTATCCTTTCCAGAAGGTCCATCGGTACGGGGCGCGTAAGTACGATGAATATCTTCCCATCCGAGAGCAGGGGCTCCTCTCCAACAATCTGGCGTACATGGCACCCCTTTTCACTCAGGATGCCCACCACATCTTTGAGCGCACAGGAAAGTCCGTCCATGTCCATTTCAAGCTCGAGAACCTCCCATCCGACTATGGGCCCGACCTTTTTCAGGTTTGCCATAGGTTCTATTCTCTCGAATATGGAGCGGAGCGCATAGTTTTTCTCTATGAATTCTATTGTATAGTAAACTATCTTTCTGTTTACCCCGGCCGCCCTTGCAACACTGCTGACGGGCACTTCCACCTCTCCTGCGAATATCTTTCCCTCTCTCACACCCATGCCGCTGAGAAAGAGCATTTCCGCCACTTTCTTTCTGGCAGGATATTCATCGAAGTATGTATCAATGATGAGGCTCATGGCAGTAAATAAGACTTTACTATATATAGATGTCTCTTCACAGGCTCTTCCACATTATGAGCCCGTCCTCTCCCGACTCATAATATCCTGGATAAACCGAACCCTTTGAAAAGCCGCATTTCATATAGAAGTCTATGGCCTTTTTATTGTTTATCTTTACTTCAAGATAGATGCGCCTGACACCTTTTGTGTTGCATACGGACACGAATCTTTCGAGAAGTGATCTCCCGATACCCATGTTTCTGAAATCCGGATGTACCGCCAGCATGAGTATTCTTGCCTCGGTGTCGTATGCCAGACTTCCTGCGAGAAAACCCCTTACCCTGCCGTTTTCTTCGTATACTATGAATGCCTCCGGCCAATTATCGCTTATCGCCCCGTAAAGTCTCGGGTCAAAGCTTTTTCCAAATGATATTTCGGATATACGTATGACCTCATCAAGGTCGCTGTTCTTGAAGTTTCTTATGTTCATAGCGAGAATACCCACATCTCTGTTTTTTCGGGAAGGTCGTCCTTTTCAAACTCAACACTGTTTCCCACACGCAGTATCCTGTTTTCCGGCATCTTTTTCAGAAATCCGTTCAAAGGTTTGATGGAGAGGGAAAGACCCCCTATCCTGTAGTGCATGGGAACCACGACTCTGGGGCCTATGGACTCGGCGATCTTCCATGCATCCTCGGCACCGACGGTGAAGACATCCCCCACAGGTATGAAGAGTATGTCGCAGCCTTTCAGTTTTTTGATCAGGTTTTCATCGGGAACATGTCCGATATCTCCCATGTGAACGAAGCTTATTCCGTCCATTTCGATGCGGTATATGCTTATCTCTCCCCGTTTTTCTCCCTGAACGCCATCATGATATTCTTTCATCCCATATATTTTTATGCCCTTTTTCCGCGTCTTTCCTACGAAAGAGTTGAGTATTTCAGGATTTCCTTTTACCACCCTGCTCGCATTATGGTCGAAATGGTCATGAGATATCAATACAAGGTCCGCTCTGGGGGAGGGAGCAGGTATGCCTAGCGATTTCCCGTCATGCGGGTCAAACACCACCGTATATGTGCCATCGATTTCGAAGCAGGAATGTCCGTGCCACCGTATCATCATTCGAATCTTTCACCCCATTGGCATATTCATATATAGAGATTGCGAGAGGAAAGAATATAAAAAGGATGGCTCTATTCCCCCAAGCGTTGACCGTATGGAGTCCGGATGAATATCGCCTTGCCGTTCGTCAGCTCAGACGCCCCGATGACGTGGATAGACTTGCTCGTTCCATGAATATAGATCGAGAAGTCCTGTGGTCCATTTATTCTCAGGAAAGAGTACGAAGCATGATGTTCAGACACCGGAAAATGACCGATAAATCCGACGCTCTTCTCCGCAGTTGGAAGAAGGGTATGAGCATAGAGGACATTGCAGAGGCGGAGGACTTTGCACCCGCCCTCGTTGCCAGAATAATCCTCAATGCGATGGGGACATCCCAGAAAAGGATAAGGAAAATAATGAAGGATCCTTCCATGATCCAGGATAAACGCCTCAGAACAGATATTGAGAACGCCATTGAAAAGGACTATCTTTATTCTCCCAAAGCCCATGAGGAACAGACAAAAAGAGGAATATGGGGTGAAGAAAGACTCTTTAAATGGCTGGACTCAAAGGAATGGGAGTATATCAAGCAGGACGAGATGTCCACCGGATTCGGAGTGAAAACCCCGGATGCGCTTTTCAGAAGGCCTCTCGAAATTGCCGGAAAGCCCGTCAGGTGGATAGATTCAAAGGCATTGTTCGGAGACCCGTATGAGGTAAAAAAAGGGTATCAAAAACAGTTCAAACCATATATAGAGCGCTTCGGACCGGGTGCCGTGGTATATTGGTTCGGTTATGTCCGTCCGGAAAAGGAATGGGAAGGACTCTTGATAATCGATGAAAGCCTAGAAGAACTATGAACCATATGAGAAATCTAATCGTATGAAAGGATGCTGCCTTGCACGGTATCGGCCCTTTTTCTGGCACATATGGCATACTCATCGCCGTCCCAGAATACATCCATATCCGGCATTTCCTTCTGGAATTTCTCTATCATACGTAGTATGTCCGCCAGCGTAACCGAGGGGTCGCCTCTTTTCACCCTGTAAAGTACCTGTTTTTCTTCCATAGTATGCCTTCTCCAATACATATCATCATAAATACTTTACCATGGACCTGATTATCCCGTCCATTCTTTCGAAGTCCACTATCGCCACCATTTCCCCTTTTTTCGAGAGATTTGCGAGCTTTTTCCCCATATACTCTTCTCTTTCCCGTTCAACGGCCATGAGGCCCTTATTTTTGTTTATTGCGGCATCCCACTGCATTATGAAGTCCTCGACATCCCTCACTTTAAAGGATTTTTTTGAGACCTTCTTCTCTATCATCATGTGGGATACGAAATCCATGCCGGACACATTTCGAATATATGTATCCGCAAACTCATCATCATCCATGTCAAGGGGTATGAGAGGAATCCCGAGTTCTTTTGTAACCTTGACGGGAACCATATACGACGGGGACGGAGCCCTCACCTTTCCGAATTCCATGAGAAGTTCAAGGTATGCAATCTCATGACCGAAAAGCTCTACCACCGGTTCATCTGCTGCGATATATTCTCTCAGACCTGCCATCTCGGAAGGCGATATTGAAAGACCGGCGGTATCCGGCATTCTTTTTCTCAGAATTTTCTCGATCTCTTTACCTTCCGACACGAGACCTTTTATCGCTCCGATAATGAGCAGGTCGTCTTTTTCATAGGTCTTCATTCTTTCTTCCTCTCTGTAAGGAGTTCCATAAGCTCCTCAAGCGATGATTTCATCAGCTCTTCTAATGTTATCACAGGCACACCCCGTATGCATTCTCTTTTAAGTTCTTTCCTTACGAATATGACCGCATCCTGTTCTGCTATACTGGAGACTTCCCTGACTATCTCGGCCTTTTTTACCATAGTTCTGCTGTATTCCCCTATATTTGTTATAAGCACATCTTCCTGCCTTTCAGAGAGGGCATCAAAAGGCGATTTCGCGGTCTGAAAAACATGATATCCCTTCTTATCCAGAGTAATGAATATTTCGTAATACGGGCTTTCTTTTTCGGGCTCGGCGATTTTCAGGTCCGGTCGTTCGTATTCATAGGACAACGGGTCTATGGGTTTCACAAGCGGAATCCCGAGATATTCTTCGAGGGCTATGGCGGCTTCCACCTCGCTGCTCATTCCCTCTTCGTACATCTGAATCGCCTTTCTGGATACTCCCGCAACCTCAGCGAGCTCTCCTCTGGATATGTTGCGTTCTTCTCTTACCTGTTTCATTCTTTTTCCGTCTATACGGACATAAAAACCGCCCGGAGCTGCAAAAACAAGGGGGGCATCCCCCTCTTCAAGAAATTCTTTGAGAGTCGGGAGAGTTATTATCGGAATCCCAAGGCGATTATATATGACCCCGTCTTCGAGAGCTCCGGCGCTGCTCTTTTCGGAAATCACTATCACACTACCATTGAGGACATCCGCCAGAAGTTTCATTTCCTCGGCATCGCCGTAAGAGAGAGCATCCACATTCTGGAGGGCTTTGATTATCAGCAGGGCATCATCTCTTCTTGCCACGAGATCGAAGCTTATGCTCCGTATCCGGTGTATCTTCGAAACATAGAATCCTGTCCTTGAGAGGAGCGCATTTATCTCTTCGAGAAGGGCCCACTTGTCCATATCAAATAAAATCTAGGTGAGTTCTTCTATAAAAAGTTTTTGGAGACGGTGACTCTGTGTAGAGTACGGAAATTATTTCGCCAAGACTTAAAGGCTGGAAAAGCTCTCCC
>CAYYXK010000012.1:0-33819 GCA_964475625.1 uncultured Thermoplasmata archaeon
ACGCCGAGGGAGAGCGCCATGACTCAGATGAGGCTCGGTTCGGATGTCGCGATGGTTCTCGACGAATGTCCCCCACATGATGCGAGCATGAAAAGGGTGAGACGGGCGGTTGAAAGGACGCTTCGCTGGGCCGCAGAATTCAGGGGAGCGCATGACAGAAAGGAACAGGGCGTGTTTGCAATAGTTCAGGGTACGCGCTTCGAGGGGTTGCGGGAGCAGTGCGCGTCGGACCTCGTTAAGATGGATTTCGACGGCTACGGAATAGGCGGGCTTTCCATAGGTGAGGGAAGGGATGAGATGCTGAAAGCGATAGAAAAGACCGCTCCGCTCCTCCCTGAGGAAAAGCCCAGGTACTTCATGGGCCTCGGAAGCCCTGCCGACCTTCTGGATACCATCGGAATGGGGATAGATGTCTTCGACAGCGCTCTCCCCACACGCAATGCCAGACACGGAACGGTTCTCACCATGGACGGACAGTACAACATAAAACGGGCTGAGTTCAGGGATGACCTGCGTCCTCTTGAAGAGGGTTGCGACTGCTACGCTTGCAGGCACCATACTAGGGCATACATACGCCACCTGTTCAAGGAGAAAGAGATGCTTGCGCTCCGCCTGCTGTCGATACACAACCTGAGGTTCAACCAGAGGCTGATGGAGAAAGCGAGGGAGAGCATAATAGAAGGGAAGTTTAAGGAGTTTAGAAGAGAGTAGGTCTAGGATAATTGCTTAGACACGTATATTCTTTCATCAAATAGAGAATTTTCTACTCTTCTGAGTTCATATCTATAAAATTTTATGTCTTTATTTATGTCCAGTTTCCTTGCTTCACGAAGGATTTCGACCTGTCCTTGTTCATCTACTCCTATTACGCCAATGTGGGTGTAGTCCTCACCAAGCAGCTTCTTTTGAGACACTATTTTTTCTGCCCTATATGCATCTTTCATAGGTAAACCTAGATAAATATAAGAAATCTCCTTTGACTCCAGATAGGATTCAATCTGCTGAATGAAGAACCCAACCGCAGCAAGCTGCGGGGTATCTTCATTTTATTTATATTTTGGATTATTTCTGTGTTTATATTCTGATCTGTCAATTGCCATTCCTCATAGGACATCATGTTAAAGATGTTGTTATATTTTAAATAACTTTCCTATGTTTTTTCCGCCACGAACTCATAAGTCCCCCATTCTTCATTGTATGTGAGATGCCCGTAAATGATAGTGCTTCCTTCCTGAAACGTGGTGTTGTCGAAAGAGACGCAGCGCAGTGAGTAATTCCCTTCTCTGAGGTAGAAGACCGTAGTGTTCCCGTATTCCTTTATGTCCGTTATGCTTCCTCCATATGTTCCTCTGAGTCATGGAATGTACGAGTTCGCTTTCTCTGATGCCTGCGTAAGAGATAACTTTATAAACATGAACTTCAATTCATGAATATGGGTTCAGGAATCGTGGTTCACAGAAGCGAGGCGGAGGAGATAAAGAGCATAGGAGGGTGGATTCTCATATTCGGAAGAAGGAAGGTAGGAAAAACATTTCTTATAAGGAATTTTCTGGATTATGATGTTTATTTCTATGTAAGAACGGACGGCAGCATAAGAGAGGAGAAAGGGGAGCATGAAAGCATTTTGAACGGTTTTGAAGATATGGTGGAAAGGGCAAAGGCCGGCCTTAAACGCGGAGAGACCGTTGTTATAGACGAATTTCAGAGGCTTAACCCGTCGGTATGGGAAGAAATCGCATCGGTACATCCGAACGGAAGGCTGATACTCTCCGGATCGAGCATGAAGGTGGTTTCAAAGGTGATCTCTCGAAATTCTCCTCTGCTTGGAATAGTTTATCCGTACGAGCTGGGACTCATCAGACCCGGTGATGTGCTCAGATCTCTGTTCGGAAATTTCAGCCCCGATAGGGCGGTAGAGCTTGCTCCATATCTCAGAGACCCATGGACAATTCCGCTCCTGTCCGGTTCGGAAGATTTCTTCGTGAACTTGACAAGGATTATGAGATATGCGGTTCCCGGTCTTGTCGGTGAGATATTCACGGAGGAAGAAAGGGAGATGAGCAGGACATACAGATCGATTATCTCTCTGGTGGGTGAGGGCTATGAAAGGTATGAAGAGATGGCCTCCATACTCTACACAAGAGGAATAATAAAGAGGCCTGAGAGCGCTCTCGTCCTCCCATACATGAAAAACCTCCAGAAAATGGGCATTCTCAGGGCCAATAAGATATATGGAAAGAAAAAATACAGATATTATATGGCCTCGGAGCCCATGTGGCTTTATTTCTACCTTAATTCAAGATATGATTTTTCCAGAGAGGTATCGTATGAGGAGATGAAACCCACCGTGGAGAGGATGAAGTCCATGGCTGTCGAAAGGTTCGCTGCGGATCTTTTTGCCGAGATCAGGGATGGAAGGGTTGAGATACTGAAAAATGCCGAAAAAGAGATTGACATACTGATAACTTCAAGGGACCGCCCGATACTTGTCGGGGAGGTCAAGTGGGGAAAGGCCACGAAATGTGATGTTTCGGAATTTCTCAAAAAAACGGAGGATTTTTACTGTGAAAAAGTGTTTTTCACGAAAAACAGGATTGCATATCCAAAAGACCCGGGGGTGAAGCTGATGGGTCCCGACGACCTCAAAGAACTGCTGAGCTATGACTCATGATTGGCTGTCGGGTATTTCCACCACGAACTCGTAATTCCCCCACTCTTCATTGTATGTGAGGTGCCCGTAAATGGTAGTGTCTCCTTCCTGAAATGTGGTGTTGTCGAAAGAGACGCATCTCAGAGAGTAATCTCCTTCCCTCAGGTAGAATACCGTTGTGTTCCCGTATTCCCTTATGTCCGTGAGGTTTCCCTTTATGTGTATGTCCTGATTGACGTATTTCTGCGGGTTTTTGAGAACCTCGCTGACCGTGTATGTGTGCTCCTGCTCCTCCATGCTTGCAGAGAGGGCGTAGAGCGCCGCCGTTCCTATGATTGCCACCGCTATGGCGAGGTAAAGGAGTTTTTCCCTCTTTTCCACGGTGATGCATCAGGCACGGGTTTAAACACTTTCGGAACTTTTTTAAGATGAGACACATGGGGGTGCATGGAACTTAAGCCCGTGAAGGATATCAAGCTCGAGAAGGGGATGAGCGCCGATGCCCTCGTTAAAGCGATGTATGAGTCGGGAGGCTTCACAGCGAAGAACGTGGGAATAGGTGTTAACATACTGGAAAAGATGTTCAAGGAGGAGAAGGTATTCAATTTCCTCTCGTTCCCGGCCTGCATACTGGCCACCGGCACAAGGGGAGTCGTACTTGAACTTGTGAAGAGAAAGCTGGTTCACGGTATAATAACGACATGCGGAGCGCTTGACCACGATCTCGCGCGCTCCTGGGCCGACTACTACCATGGAACCTTCTTCATAGACGATGCGAAACTGCATCAGGAAGGAGTGAACCGGCTCGGCAATGTCTTCGTTCCCAATGAATCCTACGGAATTCCTCTGGAAGAGCATATGCAGCCGACATTGCAGGAAATCTATGACTCCGGAGTCCGTGAGATATCTACGAAGGAACTGGCATGGGAGTTCGGGAAAAGGATGGACGAGCGCTCTTTCCTTTACTGGGCATGGAAGAACGAGATCCCCGTGTTCATTCCCGGAATAACCGACGGTGCCTTCGGCTCCCAGATATGGGGCTTCTGGCAGGACCACAAGGACTTCCATGTTAATCTCTTCAGGGACGAGCAGGACCTTGCGGACATAGTGTTCATGGCGGAAAAGACCGGAGCGCTCATGATAGGCGGAGGTATAAGCAAGCATCATACGATATGGTGGAACCAGTTCCGCGACGGGCTGGACTATGCGGTATATGTCACTACGGCCGCTGAATATGATGGCTCTCTGTCGGGAGCGCGTGTGCGCGAGGCGGTATCATGGGGAAAGGTACGCGAGGATGCGGATTATGTCACCATAGACGGAGACGCCACAGTTCTGCTGCCCCTGATGGTCGGAGCGGTATTGGAGAGGTTATAGGGAAACGCAGTGGAGAGCAATCTTTTTAATACCTCTTCTTTTTCGTGAGCGTATGAAGGATTGGATTCTTTCGCTTCTGGTATGGATATTCCTCCCCGCCGCGCTGCTTGCGGTAGTGATACCGTATGCGTTCAACATACTTGCGGTTATCCTTCTGTTCACATGGCTCGGCTTCGGTGTGTTCATGGTCAACCCCGCGAGCGCGGACAAAGTATGATTGTATTCTACATATGCATCCTTGTACCAAAGAATATTTATGCTAGTAGTGGGACTACCTCATGATGAACATAAGAGGATTTGCCCTACTGCTTGTTCTACTTCTCGTATTGCCGCCCGTAGTATCAGCCGGGGTTGATAGTGATTCTTCCGAGCCTTCCTATCTCTGGCCGTTGCCGCCCGAACCGGTCACAATATACGGATATCTTTCCTTTTCCTATGATGCGGATGCGGGTTTCATAAAGAATGTTTCCGTCAACGGCACGCTTTTGATAGAGAGGGTATCCCTCCCGCCGGAGAATCATCTTATGAAAAGCGAAGAGGAATATTCCGGCACCTTCTCGAATTCGGAATATAAGATCACATACATGGGACTGGACAACCCCTCGATCACGATAAAGGCTCTCTCTGAAATGACCTGTTCCATAGAGGGTGTGGTAAAGCCCGAGCGCGTTTCGGAGGGTGTTTTTGAGATATCGGTACCCGGGGCGAGGGCATCCGTAACGACCGACGGCAGCGTGGATGAGGATGGTGCTTGCGAGATATCCCTGTCGCAGGGTGAGATGGTCATCATACAGTTCTCCGAAAGTAAGGTGAGTGCGGACCGCTCGCTTCTGGACGCTATGTCCCTCTCAAAGGTCGGTGCGGAGGTCTCCGTAAAGGGCGGAGAGTTCACCTCTGTCACATATGCGAATGTTACGGTAGAGAAGATATACATCGAAAGGAACAGATGGTCGTTCAGGGTCTCATCGGAAGACCATCGCGGAAAGTGCATAATCTTCCATATAAACACCACCGGGAACCTCTCCGTGCTCATCGACAATGTACCTGCCGAGAAAGGAAGTTACTACGATGCCCTCTTTTCCTCCGGTCCGGACCCTGTCTGGAACGCTACGACGGAGGGTGAGAAAACCACCGTGTATGTCTATGTCCCTTCCTTCACGGACCACACGGTGACGATAGAAGATGAGCAGCCCCCCTCCTCGTCTTCAACACCCACATCTGCTCAACCGCTGATACTCCCTGTTATCGTGGCCCTCGTTCTATCTGCCGGAGCTCTCTTCGCAGCGCTTCGCAGGAAGAAATAATTCCGGGCATTCCCGCTGTGCTTCTCTAATTCACGGAGCCTATTGACGGTCGCGGAAATGAACTCCTGAGCTCCCCGACAAAGCTTAAAGTAATATGTCGTATGCCTCCCCGTGAGCGCTCCCGATATGGAATGGACCGAGAAATACAGACCGAAAAGCCTTAAGGATATCGTGGGAAACAGAAGGCAGAGAGCTCGCATGATGCGCTGGGGAGAGGGTTGGACGAAAGGCTGTCCCCTCGGGAAATGCGATAGGACCGAGATGAGGGACGAAATAATGACGAAAAAGGCCCTTATACTGGCCGGGCCTCCGGGAATCGGAAAGACGACGAGCGCTCTGGCCCTTGCGAACGACCTCGGCTGGAGCGTTATAGAGATGAATGCCTCCGACACGAGAAACTCGGATGCTGTCAGGGGAACCGCGCTGTCCGGGGCCATCACTCAGGGCTTCACCGAAGAGGGTTCGTTTATAAGCTCCGATGAGGGAGATAGAAAGCTCATAATACTGGATGAGGCGGACAATCTCTCGGGAAATGCGGACAGAGGGGGGATAAAAGCGATAGTGGATGTAATAAAACAGACCTCACAGCCCGTAATCCTGATTGCCAATGACCTCTATGCCCTTCAGAAAAGGTCTTCATTCTTCAAGAGAAGAAAGGGCTCTCCCGTAGAGGTGCTTCGCTTTGAAAGGCCCTCCGACAAGGAGGTGGAGGATTTCCTTTGGATGGTATCGGAAAAGGAAGGGCTGGCAATGGAGCGCAATATGATACGGGAGATAGCGCTGCGTGCTGCGGGCGATATCAGGGGGGCGCTCAACGACCTGCAATCTTTTGCCTATTCGGATGCCAGTGTGGAGGATGTGATAGGCGCAGGCACGCGAGATCGGGGACTGGACACGATGGAAGCCCTCAGGAAGCTCTACCTTTCGGGAAAGATAGCGGAGGGCGCCTTATACCTCCGAAGGACGGATGAACAGCCTTCGAACACGCTTCTCTGGCTGGATGAGCTCGTTCCGAAGATAGCAGGGAACAACAGAGAGCTCGCCCACGCATATCGGCACTTGAGCAGGGCGGATATCTACCTTTCGAGGGTTTTCAGAAGGCAGCAGTATGCGCTCTGGAAGTATGCGACGGATGAAATGGCCGCATCGATTGTGCTTATGGACAATCCCCGCGATTTCCCGAACAGGCTCTTTCCCCTGTGGCTAGTGTCCATGGGTCGGAGCAAAGGTGTCAGGTCAATAAAGAGGTCACTTGCTCTTAAAATGGCAAAGTACATGCACACGACAACGACCCGCATTCTTCAGGATGTTCTACCGCCTTTCAGCATACTTTTCAGAAGGGATGAGGAATTCATGCTTGAGATGATATGGAGGCTCAGACTGGATGAGAGGGAGGTCGATTTCCTCATAGAAGACCGCGCAAAAGCAAAATTTGCCGTGGAAAAGGCGAGTTCTGGGAGAAAACGGGAAAGCGAGGCCGTGTTTGGGGGGGACCCCTTGATTTCCACTGGAAACGAGGATGATGGTTTTGGTGGTGAAGGTAGTGAATCGGAGGATGACGGGCAATCCGGTGGTTCCGATTCCGGGAAAAGCAAAAAGAGCCTCGCCGATGGAAAAAAGAATGTGCCGCCCGGTCAGAAAAGCCTGTTTGATTTCTGAGATGCCAATGCTGAATTTCAGGAGGGAACTGTTGAGATGATGAACGGGCGACCGGAAAGGTCCGTTCGATTTCTGAGATATCCACACAGACCGCACCAACACAGGGATATTTGCTCCTATGACCCATGCTTAAAGAGTCCCGACATCTTGATATTTATGAAATGGGTGCACGCACAATTCTTACAGTAATTTCATCCGATTTTCATCACTTTCACAGTTTCACCGACCCCTTCATCATCTTTATAAGTCATTCCGGGAATGAGCGCCCGGTGAACACATGGATGATATAGAGAAACTACCCGGCGTGGGGCCTGCGACCGCCGAAAAGCTGAAGGATGCAGGATATGACAGTGTGATGGCGATAGCCGTCGAGTCCCCGAAGACCCTTGCGGAGGTCGCGGAGATAGGGGAAAGCACCGCAGCGAAGATAATCAACGCCGCAAAGAAAGCGGCCGATATAGGGAATTTTGAGAGCGGTATGAAGATAATGGAGCGGAGGAAAGGGATAAAGAAATTGACTACAGGTTCGAAAAACCTTGACGACCTTCTCGGAGGGGGTGTTGAGACCGAGTCCATAACCGAGTTCTTCGGTGAGTTCGGTTCCGGAAAGACCCAGATCATGCACCAGCTGGCGGTCAATGCCACTATTCCGGTGGAACAGGGAGGTCTCGGAGGGGAAGTTGCGATAATAGACACTGAAAATACTTTCAGACCCGAAAGGATAATACAGATGGTCGAAGGAGTGAATAAAAGCACGGGTCTTAATCTGGACCCTGAAGAGGTCCTTTCAAAGATACATGTGGCAAGAGCGTACAACTCAAGTCACCAGATACTTCTGGGGGAAAAGCTGTTTGAGATAGCCAAAGAGATGCCGATAAAGCTCGTGGTCGTGGATTCCCTCACTGCACATTTCAGGGCCGAATATGTCGGGAGGGGAGCGCTCGCCGAGAGACAGCAGCTGCTCAACAGGCACATGCACAGTCTTCTTAAATTCGCTACGCTCAGCGGGGCTGCGATATGTGTCACCAATCAGGTAGCGGCAAAGCCTGATGCCTTCTTCGGAGACCCGACCCGACCAATAGGAGGACATATCGTAGGGCATACGGCAACGTTCAGGATATATCTGAGAAAATCCAAAGGAGACCGGAGGATAGCACGCTTGATAGATTCGCCGAGCCTGCCCGACGGAGAGGCTGTGATAAGAATCATTGAAGACGGTATCGTGGACTGATACTGTTTCACCCCGAGGATGAAGAGGCGTGAGATTGGCGCTCCGCACCCAAAAACGGCCGGATTGCAGATTCACATTGATACGGATAGTGATAAATCAGCAAAGGCGGAACAAAAAGTATATAGGTAAGGACGCAATAACGCAACTATACTCCCAAGGAGGAGATAATCATGCTGGAAGAAATCTCGGAACTGATAGGCCTTCAGGTATACACATCCGATGGGATGTTTCTCGGTAATGTGGACAATATCGTGATAGACCTGGAGAACAGGAAAATAAACGGACTCTTCATAGGGGATACGAATCCACTGCTGGTGGAAGACTCCATACCGGTCAATGTGCCCTATCGATGGGTACAGGCCATAGGCGATATAGTCCTTCTGCGCTACTTCCCTAAGAGAGTATCGATGAAAAAGGGCTCTGAAACTCTATTGGAAACCGCTTAATCAGAGGCGGGACCGTGGGAAAGACCTTTCACGGATATATTGACAGAGATACCGTTGTCATTGAAGATTCGGGAGAATCCAGTACGATATTCAATAGAAGTGAGACCGGATATTTCGTAAAAGGAAGGCTTAGGCTCAGTATGGTGGAGGCCTTCTACCTCATGAACGAAAACAAGCTTGAACTCGATGTCACAAAGAAAGAATTCCTGAAAAGAGCGCTCTCCGCACCTGATTTTCAGACAAGATATATGGTCTACCGTGAGCTCAGAAAAAGGGGTTTTCTTATCAGAGACGATGATTTCATGTACATTCGGAGAGGCGGTGAGCAGAAAGAAAAGGGAGAGATGAGGGTCCTTTCCTTCGATGAAAAGAATGTCTTTGACTTTTCCGAGATATATGATATGGCGGACGACTCGGACTTGTTCAGGAGATATCATGCGGATGCATCGAAGGAACAGCAGGATGGAAGAATCCGTGAAAATTCGAAAAATCCCCGGAAGAAAAATGCCTCGGGAACATTTGATGAATCGATAGGCGGAGAAGATATATCCGAGATACCGGCGAAAAAGCGCTCCCCCCTTATCTTTGCGATTGTGGATGGAGATGGAGATGTCACATACTATTCGATAAAGAGGCATTTTCCGAAAGGACCGCACAACGCCGATATCACCGGGAGATATGGAGCGCTCCTCATGGATGATATGGGAATAATGCTGGAAGACTACGATGAACTGCATTCGCTTTTCTATGGAAAAAAGATGGGAGACGCACTCTATCTCTCAACTCTTGAATGTATTTATCTGATTAAAAAGGGCGCGCTTTCTCTTACGGAGGACGGAAGGGAGGTATCGCCGGAGGAACTGATGGAAAGGAGCAGGGAAAAGGACCCTGAGATGGACAGCAAGCTCACAATATATTCGGACCTGATGGACCGGGGGCTCATTGTTAGGACCGGTTTCAAGTACGGTACACATTTCAGGGTCTATGTCAGAGATGTGGAACAGCATGCGAAATATCTCGCTCATGCGGTTTCAAAGGATTATAAGGGAACATGGCCGGAGATAAGCAGGGGGGTCCGTCTCGCACACGGTGTGAAAAAAGAGTTCATACTGGCGGAGGCCTCGAAGGAACCGAGATATCTCAGGATAAAGAGGGTCAGGCTATAGCATTATCATTCACTTGTTGTTATCATTGTATAAGAAAAACGGTTGCGAAGGAACAGGCTGAAGCAAATTAGCATTCGGTTGTTGTCATTATATGAGAATTCAGTACAAGAACTACACTTATTGATCATTACATTGCATTACTATTTTTTCTCTATCTGCATACCATACAAGAACATAGCTTATTCCAATTAAAAGACTGCTGTATGCCAGAGAAAGATGTCCGATAGGAAAGATAGAAACACAGCCTTCACAGCTGCATACCCCTCCAGAAAAGAACAGAAGAGATAATATAAAGAGGTAGATTCCCCAAGTGATAAGGTTCAAACCAAAGCTCAAATGAATATCTCCAAACTCAACCCTTTTAAATTGCATGATAATGGAGCTTGCTATCGGTACCGTAACCAACAGTGTGCTGAAGAGACACATCGAAAGGTAAACCGCCGTATCAGAACCTCGCACCCATGCGGTGAAAAACGCAGATGCAATGAAAAGGAATACCATCAGAAGATTGAGACCTATGAAAGGAAGAATGTTTCTTTTCCTCTTCTCTTCCGTCCTCATCAAAAGTAATCCTGAAATTGTTATGATGACCATTCCTATAAGCACAGAGTAATAACCGATCTCAACATCAATTTTGTTCACATCTTTATCTATAATAAATTGGACTACGGCCATCAACATGAGAAGGATTCCAACAATCCCTGAAACCGCAAAACCAAAGTATCTCTTTGCGACCAGAGCCAGAATGGATGTAATGCCGAGAGGAATGATAAATATCATGTATCCGTATAGATCGAATTGAGCCGTACCCCATTCTTTAGTAGCTCCAATATTGGAAGGTAGAAAGAAAAAAGAAAAGGTCAATAAACAGCCCAGAAAACCAAGAAGTCTGAGGAAGAGGATTTTCTTTTTTTGTGCCCTGTTCATTTGCTTCCATCCTTACCAGTCAGCTTCTCTATCTCAGCTTTGAGGTTCTTCTCCATTATATCTAGATGGCGGTTCGTGGATTTCAGTATCATATCCACCTTCTTCTCTATCTCTTCTACCTGAGATTTCATGGAATCAATCTCTTCTTTCAGATGTTCCATGTCCGGAGCGCTCTCTTTGATAGATGTCAGCATATCGAGCTTTTCCTCCAACTCTTTCGGGAGTTCCTGAGATTTCAGAGACTCGACATCCAGAGCATCCAGTTTCCTTCCGTATTCCTCCACAGCGTTCACTTTAGCTTCCAGACTGCCGAGCATCTCGGTAACGGAGGTCATCTCTTCAAACTCACCCACGAGTCTGCGAAGGACTTCCATGTCCTTCTTCATCTCCTCCTCCATCTCTTTGACGGACGCCATCCTTTTCTGCAGGTCATCTATCTGTGACTGAAAATCACTCAACTCTTCAATGGAACTCAACCTTCTTCTTATCTCATCTATCTGAGAGGCCATCTTCCCAAGGTCTTCCAGATCCTTTATCGCCGCGGAAAGCCCTTTCATATCTATGCTTTCGAGTTTCTTTGCAAGTTCCTCGATGCGATCCTTCACATCCAGGCCTTCAAGGGCCTTCGATATGTCATCCTTCATTCCCTGTATCTCTTCGGACACACGGGCGAGGTCCTTTATCTTACTCATCTGTTTGACCGACTCCTTCATTCCTTCAAGATCCGCGGATATGCTCTTTATGGCATCTATGCTGTCGTTCAGGTCTTTAAGGGCCTCCATAGAGCCCTCCGCCCCCGGAATCCTTGATATCTCTATGCCTATGCGCTCGTCAAGCGCCACGATGTCCTCGCTCATCTCATCCAGTTTTAATGAGAGACCGATAAGAAGCTCCTGATTCCGCGACATTATCTTGTATGAATCGGTGCCGTTCATCTTAATGGATTCAAGCATATTCGATAGCTCGCTTATCTTCCCATCTATGTCCGAGAAGGCCTTCTTCATGCTTTGTTCCATTGTTTCATTCATATAGCTTTTTATACTTTCATCCATGGTTCCAAGCCGCTCGTTCAATACATCGTTCAGAGAGGATTTCATCTCCTTGAGACTTGTCGTAAGAACGGTTTTCATCCCGATGAGCGCTTCCCTCTCTTCTTTGAGCGCTTGGAGCATCTGCATATTGAATTTGTTCTGCTTATCTTCGTATGCTTTCATTTCAACATGAAAATCCGTCTCCAGCTCATCCAATGCCTGGATCATCAGGTAGACGATCCAGTGTTCCTTGCCCTTGATTTCCTTGAAATAGCTCTCGTCCACCTTTTTTCGAGCCATCTTGCTACCGGCAAGATCCTTTATGCTCTTTATGAGCTTGTTCTTCACATTATGCGGAGGTGCATCGCTCACGGTATCCCATGCGGCTATAATCTTCATTCTTTATAGACTTTTTCGTAAAAAGATTGCCGTCCGATGCCACGGCCAATTCTTCTGTCTGAAGCATAAGAACGCATAAAAAAGACATCCATAAAACACATCCGATTCAGACTGCGGCACGGATGCGAGGTTTCAGCTGCGGCGCGCTCTGTCCTATAAAAAACATAAGTTTTGTGTGGAGGTAGGATATCCCAGCGGGGAGGTCCTCAAAAAGACGCTGAAGAACACCCGAGCATGAGGTTTGCGGAGCGGGGATATTTTGAGCGGACGGGCAATGTAGCAGATGTAAGAATCCGAAAATAAACTGTGTGGTGGGATTTCCGGCCTTAACCGCCCGCCGAAGGGATACTAACTTTCACCTATGAGTATCAGGAATGATTATCAAGTTCCACAGGAAATCAAGGGGTCCCCCCCTCACAGGGACATCATGATATTTTGTCTCTTTTCGAATCCCGCTCACATATCCGCCGAGTCACATACCAGCAGTAATAATCATGAGATTAACCGAAGGCGTTCGCATGCGAAAGTCTATAAACCAGAAGAAATATATGGTATGGATATGAGTAAAATAGTCTCGGCCGCGGATCTTGAGAAATACGCATACTGTCCGCTAAGCTGGTGGCTCAGCCGTAAGACTGAGGATGAAGAGAAAGGAGAAAACGAGATAAAAGGCATGGAGCGCCACAGAGAGATAGAAACAAAGATAAACGACATTGCCATAAAGGAAAAGGAAACGAGGAACATGGAGAAGACAGTCCTGATTTTCTCTCTGGTAGCAACGACTATTTCGATGATGGGGATGGTCATCTGGCTCCCCCACAGCCGACTCATGTCCGGCATACTGCTGGCCGAATCCCTTCTATGGTTGATATTCTCCCTTTATTTCCTGACCCTGCTTGAAAGGAGCGGGAAGGAGAACAAGATACTGGAAAGGCTCATAATCCTCACATCGATAGCATCCATCGTGGTGGCGATATATTCATTGGGCTTTGTCTTTCCCGAGAACGAACTCTTGGGAAACATAATGGAGGTTTCCGCCCTCACATGGCTGATGGTGGCCACACTCATATTATGGAGGGAGCTTTACATAGAAAACAGGGTGTGGAAGGAACGAAAGAGCATACAGCTTCCGGAAGGCCAGATAATATATACGGATCTGGACGACGGAACCTCCGAGATAATGGAGTCTACCCTGTACGGCATACGGGGAAGGCCGGACCATATCCTTCTGAAGGACGGGCACTATATCCCGGTGGAATTGAAAACAGGAAGAACCCCCCGAGGCCCATTGTTCTCACACATTGTCCAGCTCGGCGCATACTGCTTGATTCTGGAGGATATAACGAGAAAGAGCCCGCCCTACGGCATCCTGAAGTATCCCGAAAGGAGCTTCGAAATAGAATTTACAGAGGAACTCAAGGAAATAGTATTGAAGAAAAGGGACGAACTTCTGAGAGACCTTGAAAAAGGCGAAGCCCACAGAAATCATCATCGTGTGGGAAAGTGCAGGGCATGCTCCAGAAGGAGAATCTGCCCGGAAAGACTGGAATAGATGAGGAAAGAGTGTAGAACCTCGTTGTTGTCCGGTTTTCATTCATAAAACAGCTACTTCCTGTCTTCCAATATCCTTTTCATCTCTTCAATCTCTTTTCTCAGTTCTTTAACATCCTTCCTTATCTCGCTTATGCCGGTCATGGTGCTCTCTTCGAAAGGAGTAAAGGTTTCCGATGCGAGAGCGCGATGAGTAATCACCATACCAAGAAAGACCGCCCCCACAACAGCGAGCAGTGCTATGATAACAAGAACGAAGACGAAAACAAGGAACTGTGCGATGGGGTCTATCTTGAACAGACCGGTCATTATCCCTATGGCAAGAGCGGCCAGAAAGATTGCGAGCGCAAACCACATCCAATATCTGTTCTTTCTCATTCCGTTCACTCCTTTCCTGCAAGGTACATCGTGGTAATATAATACGTTGTCCGTTCAAGGTCTATCTCGTGTGCGGTGCCGTGTTCTACAACCGTAAAAGCCGAGCGAGATACGAGATTGACAGTGGCATTGTAATAGTACACATCGGCATTCCCCCCTTCGTTCGGAAGGTCAATGACGGTTATGTTCAGGCTGAATGAGGTGAGATTCGTCAGGGCGGAACCCTGGAATGTGTGATTCATGGCAAAAGCGCTCTCATTGTCTATCTTTATCTCTATCCTATCGTAGCGGCAATCCGAGATTCCGTGCACATAGACCGCAAACACCTCGTCTTGTTCCACATGGTCGATTATGACCTTAGGCATCCTTGACATGGGAGGTGGGGCAGGGGGGCTCAGGCAGCCGAGACTTGAAACCGTAAGAATCAACACCACCAGTACGGCGGCGTAACGCCATTGCATGCGAGATAATCATAGATACAGTATTTAAAATTACTCTTTGCTCGTAAGTCTCGCTTTATCCGGTCGCAAAGCCCGTATCCGGACGAAAAAGCGTACATGAACCAACCACTCTTTTTTTGTGCGCGCGCTCCGACAAGGTCATTCGCAGTCATCCGTTAAAAGAATAGCGTATCGTTACGGAGTGCATCTTCTTCAAATCCTTGAGATGCACCGTTTCCACGTTCAAACCGTCTTTTTTCAGTGTTTCCGCTATGCCGTCGAGGTGGGCATCGCCCAGAACGGCAGCCACTCTTCCATAGCGCTCTGCCGCGGAAGCGATCCTTCTTGCCATGTGCTCGTTCCTCTCATCTATAAGAAGCCTCTTTATCGTGGGGAACAGAACTCCCAATTCCTCGATATATGTGCTCTCGTCCTCTTGATATCGCTTCATCTCCTTCTCGACGCTTGTTTTTTTCCTGGAAGGCAGGAAGAGTGCGGAAAAGAACCGAAGTTTTTCCATCCATTTCATCTCTTTGAGCATCCTTTTGAATATAAGCGAAACATCATCGTCCACAAGAAGAAGGGGAACGGATATCTTTCGAGCGGTATTGGCAGCGGCAAGCATCTCCTCGCCTGCCCGTACGCCGTAGACATCGCCGAGGGATTCCTGAATCTTCGCCAACTTTCGGTATATGAATGGCAGGTCTCTCTTCGCATTCTCCATATCTTCGGGGTGGGTGAGCGCATAGTATCTGGGACCGTCAAGTTCCACGCACACCACTGACGGTCCGGTTGAAATTATGAAGTTCTCCACGGACGCCTTCATATCGAAGACATGCGCAACACCGATGAGGAACACGACGGGCCTGTCCATGCATCTCCGACGAAGCCACTATATATAAGGCCTCCCTGCAACGGCTGTGAAGCTCGTGGTATTTGATATGGACGGCGTTCTGACGGAATATTTCAGTTCGTGGGTATGGGTGCATGAGCACTTCGGCACCGATAACGACGAATCCCTCCGCCTTTACATGGAAGGAAAGATAGATGACGAGGAGTTCATGAGAAGGGACATAGAACTGTGGACCTCAAAGAAGGAAGGCCTGACAAAGAAGCATCTGCAGGAGATTCTCGACAGGGTCCCGATAAGAAAAGGCTCCAAGGAACTCATCGACTGGCTGCACGAGAGAGGAGCAAAGACAGCCATAGTCAGTGGAGGCATAGACATACTGGCGGAGCGGATAGGGAAGGAGTTGGAAATGGATTTCGTGCTTTCGAACATCGTGGAGGTCGATGATAACGAAACGGTTACGGGAAACGGAATATCTCGCGTAAAGCTGAAGAACAAGGCCGAGGCCGTCCGAAATCTGAGAAAAGAACTGGGCATCGAAAAGGCGGACTGTGCCGCGGTGGGAGATAGCGATATAGATGCATCGATGTTCTCGGAATGCGGACTCGGAATAGCATTCAACCCGAAGCCGAGCGCAACCGTCCTGATAGATTCGGCCGACGTCGTGGTGAACGCGGAGAGGCTGGATGAAATAAAGCCCTATCTGGAAATCCTTTTCGAATAAGCTGAAAATGGATGAAAAACAACAGGGAATCGAACACGAACACACAGGTGCGAACAGAAGCTTCATACAATCCGTGCGGGGAGCATGTCGGGGGCACCTCCTGGTCGCCTCGGAGATATATCCGAAAGTCGGGCGGTGAAAAGCCCATGCATGCCTTCAAAGTTCGGCATCTCATAGAATACGACCCTGAACACAATATCACACCCCGATTTCGATTAAAGACATGCGGGCAAAAAAGACTAAATAAGCAGCCCCATTCCATCTGTGATGGTCTTTGAGCTGAGGGTGGTCGGAGACATGCCTCTTGAGGCGGAGGCCGACCTTGACACCGCTTTACGGCGCTTTCTGGAGCAGATTGGATACATTGAGAGGGACAGCAAGGACAACATCGGGTTTCAAATATTCAGGAACTGCTTCATAGAGCGTCCGGAGAAGGTCTGGACCGCAGACGAGATCTCACTTACGGTTAAGACATCAAAACCGACGGTATACCGCTATATACGCAAGCTCAAGAGCATCGGGCTGATAGAGGAAGGGACCACAAGGACGGACGACGCTCCGCCGAGAAAGGGATACATCCTCAGGTATGGCGACCTCTCCCGTGCATGGGTCTTTGTGGATTCCAATGTAAAGGTCGCCATGCAGAACTACCAGCGCTCCGTGGAACACATTGCGAAACTGGCGAAAAAGAGGGACTGAATGAGCCTCGAGGAAAAGGCTATGCACATCATCGCAGACGGATATCCGATAGATACGGAATCACTATCGAAAGAACTCCGCATCTCTTTGTCAAGGACGGAACTTCTGGTAAAACGCATGGAGATGAAAGGCCTTATTGTCCGTGATATATTGCCCGACAAAGTTTATTTACGGCTCACGGATAACGCTCTGAGGTCGATGATGAAATGACGGAAGCTGACCGATGATGAGCCCTATGAGTGCTGAGACCTCTTCAAACCGGTTTTCAAAGATTTAAAAATGTGAAAAGGGTTTTAGGGGCTATCTTCGCCCTTGCCCCATTCCATAGCCCATGCCACACCCAGCACCGCGCCCGGAACCCTTGGGGCCGCTTCCTGCGCCGGCGTCCGTTCTCCGGACAGAGGTAGAACCACATTTCGGACACCGCATTTCAGTGCCTTTTCCCGTGCCGTACGGTTCTTCCCATTCATATCCGCAGGAAATGCAGCGGAATCTTCTCATTTCTCACCCTTCAGTTCCTTCAATTTGCGCTCTATGGCTCTCTTTTCCTCTTCAAGGGCGTTTATCTCTTCTTCTTTGGTCGCAGCATACTGGGACGGATAGACTGCAGGACCGTAGGCATAACCGGTACCGTATCCCATTCCATAGCCCATGCCGCGCCCTCTGCCTCTTCCGCGACCCATTCCCATGCCTCGACCACGCCCCATTCCGTAGCCTGCACCGTAGCCCATGCCGTATCCCGGACCATAGGGTATCGTCGGGGCTGCAGGAGGGATATTCATGGGCACCGAAGGTCCTGCCTTCTCAGCGCTCTTCACCGCATCTTCGACCCTTGTTCCCGGAGCGCTTATCATGGAGATGCCCGTCTGTGCGAGGAGACCCGATGCATTCGGTCCGAAGTTCCCGGCTATCACCGCATGAACTCCCTCGTTGATCAGTATCTGGGCGGCCTGTATGCCGGCACCACCGCCTGCTGCGGCAGCAGGGTTCTGAATTACCCTGACATCCTTTATCTCACCGCCCTCAATCTCTGCTATCGTGAAGGTAGGCGCTCTTGCGAAGACCTGCGAAACGGTATCGTCAAGGCCTCCGGTATTCGTGGCAATCGCTATCTTCATTCTTCATCCCTCCTGTACTGCGGAGGATAGTATGCACTGCCATACTGCTGCGGGTATTGCCCGGTCCATCTCCATCCTCTGGGGAGTCCGGTGTACGGGCAGTATCCCATGGTTGCGCCGTAGCCTCTTCCACGACCCATTCCGTAGCCCATGCCATATCCTCTTCCGTATCTCGCTCCGTAGAGCCAGTCTCTGAACCTATCCGTCAGTCCGTACCTGTATCCGTACGGTGCGTAGGGCGCATAGCCCATTGCCGCCATTCCGCGGCCCATTCTTCTTCCGTATCCTCGTGGCATCTTATCACCTAATAATACTCTATTGCGAAGTATTATTTAAAGGTTTCGACGGAATCCACGAGAATTGTGCCTTCTTCCTGATGTATCTCGACGGCCCAACCCTTCGTAAGTGCCTCTGCAACCTTCTTTCTGGCGCTCTGAAGGTCGTTCCACAGCGTCTTTCTCGAAACCCCCATCTTGGTGGCGGCCTCGTCCTGTGTCATTCCCTCAAGGTCAACGAGCCTCATAGCTTCCAGTTCGCTGAGTAGCAATACAACAACAGGTGTGCGGCCCCAAGGCTGTCCCAATGGTGCAAATACTCTGGCGCTCGGCTGGTGGGAGACCCAGCGCCGGCCTCTACCTCTTCCTCTCATTCCTCGCGGCATAATTTACCATATTGCGCCTTATTACTTAAAGATTCTTCGGGAGAAAGCTTTATGCTCTGCAGAAGGAATCCCATGGCGTGGACCCGGCAGCCCTCATATTCGCCTCGGCATCCCTGCCGATACTCGTCTTCCATGCGGTCTGGTACAAGGAGGAAAGAGCGCTCGAAAGCATATACGGGATATTCTCCGGGCTATTCGCCTTTTCAGCGGCGATAATGGTGGCCTACGGCTTTCCCGGGAACATGATACTCCCGGCTACATTCGGGATCCTCGCTCTCGGAAGCGCACACGCATATCTGAAGGGAAAGGAGAAAAAGAGCCTCATCAAAGCGGGTGCGTTTACCGCGGTTTTCCTCCTGACGATCCTCGTGGAGGTGTTCCTGTGAACCGGAAAAAGGTGGCCACTGCCGTCATGGTGTATCTGATAGCCGGAGGAGTATATCTGGCATTCTTTTCTTACCCTGTCGCACCGGCGTTCGCTTCCGCAGACTCCTACGCACTTCAGAAGGAGGAGGTGATATACACCACGCCTTATGCGGTTTACAGGCTTTATGTCCGGGAATCCGAGCAGCCCGCGATACTCATCGTTGCAACCGTGAGAACACCCTTCCTTCCGTCGAAGACATACAGCAGGACCCTCGGAATGGTTCAGGACATAATGGAGCGGGAGGTAAAAGAGAGGTACGGCGTGGATATAGATGTGGTCTTTCGGAAAGAGATGAGCGCTCGGATAGGGGGACACGACACGGTCATGCAGGACTATGACATACACCTGAAGTATCTGGACGGCATGCCCATAGGGATTCGCCCCGACACGGTGAAGATGGACATCGGGGCATACTTCTGTCAGGAAAGATACGAGTCTGTCATCGTGGCATACGTGTACCCACCAGTTTATTCCGGTGATTTCGAGAGGGTCATGGCATCGATATCCTGTTAAATATGGGGCCCATCTCCCGGTATGCGCTCCATACTCATATCTCTCGAAGACCCCGCAAGCACGAACATCCGGGACAGGTTGCTTGAGATGGCGGAATGGGAGGAATACGAGGAATTTCAGGGACTGCCAGCATACCGAAGGGCAGGGCACGTCATGCTGCAGCACCCTTCCCCACACATCTACGCAGAGGGCATAGACAGAGAGATATCTGATTTTCTGGGAGAGGAACCGGAGGTCATAATCTTCGCTTCGAGGCACAAAAGCGAATCAGGGAAAAAGGCACTAACCGTCCACACGGTCGGGAATTACGGAAAGGCAAAGTACGGAGGAAGGGACCACACGCTGGCCGTTCCATGCCCCAGGCTCATGACGGAGGCGCTCCGCCTGATACGGAAGAACAGCACCCTCCCGGATTATTCCGTTTCATACGAGGTGACGCACCACGGCCCATATCTTGAAACACCTTCATTCTTCATAGAAATTGGGAGCGCGGAGCAGGAATGGAGGAACAAGGCGGCAGGGAAAGTAATAGCCGGAACCATTCTGGAGCTTGAAAAGGTGAAAGGGAACCGGGACATCGTGGCCATAGGCATCGGAGGAGGCCACTACGCACCCAGATTCACCGAACTGGTCCTCAAATACGGAATGAGCTTCGGCCACATGGCACCAAAATATGCTCTGGAACACCTCGATGATGAGATGCTAAGACAGATGGTAGAGAAGAGCGGGGCGGAACATGTATATTTTCACAAATTCGGCCTCAAAAGGTCAGATATAAGCAGATTCTCTTCCGTGATGGAAGAAATGGGAATTAAAAGGATAAAAACGGAGGATCTAGCTCATCTGTAGAGAACCACTACTTTATTTTTCGGATTAGCCTCTATTTTATTTTTATACGCTTCAATCGCATGCTGTTTCTCTTTTTCTGCCACGATGACTACAACTATTCTCTTAAAATCTTCATTGTATTCTTCTACTTGTTGAACCAATCTTTGTAGGCTCGCTTTATTCGGTCTGTATTTTAATTCTATGCCAACCCCTTCTTCTGGAAACGCCAAATCTATTCTTCCTCCTTTTGTTCTCACCTGATCCTCTATCAGATGCTCCTTTCCAAATTTCGCACTTAGAAACTGATAAAGCTGCAATTCTAAGTCTTTTTCTTTCATTTTCGGCCGGATTATGAACTCAATTTCCTTGTCTATAGTATTGTATAATCTTGTAAAGAAAATAGGCCTCCTTTTTTGAGTTTTTTGTTGCTTTTCTTTTCGTGGTTTTTTACTGCCCGCTTTCTTAACTTTGTAAGTTTTCACTTTTGCGACATTTATATGCTCTAACATTCGGTCAACCAATTCCTTTTTATTTCCGCTTTTTATGAGGCCCATCATTTCACATATTACTTTTAAGTCATCAAGTTTTTGAATTTCTAGAACCTCTTTTGGATGAATGTTCTTTTTTATTATATTGTCCACCAAATCGGATTTGTTTCCAGATACAGGCAATTCGAATTTTCTGCATATGTATTTTAACTCTTCTCTTGAAAAGTAAAACGCTAAAAAACGCTCGAAAGTCATTTTTTCTTCAACGGAAACCAAAGTGAACGAACACTCATTCATTAAATCTTTTGGAATTTGTATGTATTCTGCATCTTTACCTTCGAGTGTAAACAAAGCTCCATATTTTACCGCTTTCTTTAGATTGGATTCCAATGTCGAATCGCTTTTAGAATAACGCTCTTTGATCATATCTTTTTTTACATTTCCTCCTAAGTACTCCACTAAGTCCAAAATTTCTAGAGCGCTTTGCGGTAATGAGGAAAGAATTTTAGCAACGCCTTCGCCATACATCATATTTTTCCAAATTTCACGTCTTAGTTCATCGGAAGACATTCTACTTCTGTTTTTTATTCCAAGAGCTTTTGCTATATTTCTAAGTTCATCCGTTTTTAGGTTTTCAAGATGTTTTTTGAGTCCGTAATGTCGCACCACAATTCGATGAGAATACTAATTTTATATAATACTTTTTCTACTATCATCTTTTGAATTAAATATGAAAAGGTAAATGGTTTAGGGAGCCTCTGCCCGATTCTCCAGGTGGTGCCGGTACATCTTTCCTTCGCCGTTGCACCCTCCGCTCATCTGTCCGTGGGGCCCTTCGCCTTTGTACTGGTGCATCATGCCTGTTCCGTCCATGGGCCTTTCGAAGTCCGGGTCCATTCCGTTGGGTATCCCGTCTCCGTCTGCATCCGGGGCGTTCTCGATGTTCTGGCATTTGCTCATCTCAGGGCTTACCTCTTCGGCAGAGGCACTCACCATCGATGTGAAGCCAAGGGCGAGGAGCCCGAGCACAGCGAGGGCGGCTATTCCGAACATTGCGTCCTTCTTCATTTCTTATCACCATGTGATACTCCGCCGCCATTATTAAAGAGGATTTTCCGAAATCTTTCCCAAATCTCACCGAAATCCCTTCCAAATCGGGGTAAAACCCAAAATCCGAAAATAAAGGGCGGGTTCAAAGACGGCACTCGCTCATGTCTCCGACAGGTAAAGGAAGACCGAGAGGGCCAGAACCTCGAAGAAATTGGTAAGAACCGAGAATGGCCCGAGACTGGCGGAGGAGAACCCGAACATCGCATGTATTATCGGAAGCGAGAATATCGCCTGAAACAGCAGGGCGGTCAGGAAGATTATCAATCCGAGGGTGAAGCGGGCCTTTATCTCCCTGTAATCCCTCAGATATGTTCCGAGCAGGGCGGAGAGAAGGAAGACAGAGGCCACGGAGAATGCGGAATTTATCGCATAATATGGGGAAGAAACGGCATGCTTCCCTCTGACGAACGGAAACAGTACTGCGAGAAGCAGGCCTATGGCCGCTCCTATGAGAGCTATCGATATGACCTTCAAAGCAACCTTTGACTCCTTATTCATCTTCACCACCATCCTTTTCATCACTTATCTTATTTTTCCCAATTCTCTCCTCAATTTTCAGAAAGGTATCCCAGTTTTCCTCGAGAATCGCCGCAAGAAAGTAGAGCGCTCCGTACTTTCCCCCCACGGCCCCCACAAAACCGTTCTTTTTCAGAACTTTGAGATGATGCTGTATTGTGCTGTAGTCCACGGACATCGCCTTCGCAAGCTGATGTGTGTTCATCGGCCTCTCTTTCAGCAGCATCAGGATTCTGGCACGGTTCTGTCCGCCCCGACTTCCTGCTATGAGCCACCAAAGGAGCCTTTCAAGAGAATTCATTCGCTTTCCGAACTCATACATATTATTAGAAACTTACCACATTATCACCGAAAAGTAAAAGAGGACATTTTCATATCTGAACATGAAAAAGAAGAAAAAGAGAGACACCCATTAATGATATCGAAACATAAAGCATAAAGGAAAAAATCTTAAATAATACATAAGCATATAGTAGAATGATGCCAGCGCTCACGATTAAGGACATGATACTTCTGCACCTATCAAAATACCGCGGGTATCGGAACCGGGTGGTCGTCCCGGAGGCGATAACACAGGAAGGTATAGCAAAGGTTGCAGGGGTCAAGCGCACGCACATCTCCGTTGAACTGAAGAGGATGAGGGAGGAAAAAGGATGGATAGAGGAAAAGAAGGCGCATGCAGGTCCGGGGAACAAGAAAAAGGTCTATTTTATAACACCCGGCGGCGAGGAGAGGCTTTCAAAGATACTGTCGGATATCGAGAGAAAAACAGCGGTCCTTGAGATTGACGGGATCGAACACAGAGTCAGGGCCGAACAGGCGGTGGAAGTCCTCTTGATGCAGACGGACATGTCCTATCCCGAAGCGGTCAAAGAGGTGCTGAACAAGAAAAAAGTCTCTTTGAGCGAGATAAGGAGAAGGAAGCACAAGCCGTATTCAACACCCATTCCGCAGGTAAAGCAGATCTTCGGAAGAGAAGGGGAATACCGGAGGATAAAGGCATGGTATGGGAAAAAGACACCCGTCATGTGTCTGCTCGGTGTGGGCGGAATAGGAAAGAGCAGTCTGGCATCATATTTTGCGGGGCAGGTTCAGGACCCGGTCTTCTGGCACAGTGTCAGGGAGTGGCAGACGGGAGCCGGGCTCATATCCGAAATGGCGGAATTCTTCAGAAAGAATGGAGAGGACCCGGTATCTTCCAAACTACTCTCCGAAACCGAGGAGGACCGGGCACTGGACGCATTGTCCTATTCTTCCATGCGATATCTCATAGTTCTTGATGACTATCACGAGGCCCCACAGGAGATAAAGAGAATAGTGTCCCGATTAAAAGAGGTATTGTCCGAAAGCAAAGGAAAGATGCTGATTCTTAGCCGGGCAATCCCGCGGTTTTACTCCAGAAAAGACATACTTGTGGACAAAACAGTGGAGGAACTGTTCCTGAGAGGAATATCCGAGCAGGGCGCTCAGGAGCTTTTGAAGGCGACGGGAGCATATCCACGAGACGAGAATTTCAGGAAGATATATGCGGTCAGTGCCGGACACCCAATGATGCTGAAACTCGCGGCCGCTTCGCCGGAGAGTGCAAAGTCGCAGGTGATGGACTATCTTACGGAAGAGTTCTATAAGAAAACAGGGATTGGAGAGAGAAAAGTTCTCGCCAGGCTTTCTGTGTTTCGGAGGCCCGTTCCTGCCGAGGCGTTCCTCAGGGATGAATCCGAAGCGAGCGCACTTAACACACTTCTTGAAAAAGGCTTTGTACATCATGACCAGAAAGGAGGATATTTCACACATGACATCATAAAGGAACTGTTCACCGACAAACAGGACCTGAACGAGGAGCACGGATTGGCGGCGGAGTATTACAGCGAAACAAAAGGAGGCGAGATAGAGAGGATATATCATCTCCTCATGGCCGGAAAGACCGAAAAAGCGGAGGAAGAGCTCAGAAACAGCGTGGAATACATGCTGTCTTCGGGAAGGGCCAACGAGCTTCTTGAAGCATTGGAAGTCTCTCCGGAAACACCTGTATTTCTGAGCAGCAAAGGCCGTGCTCTATCCACCACAAAGAGCATAGGGGAAGCGGTCGAGATGGTTGAAAGGGCGGTCAGAGAGGCCAACACAGTGGAAAAACCCTATGCATTGATGCAGTTGGGCTCCGTTTACAGGATGGCAGGAAAGTATTCCGAGGCCGAAAAGGTCCTAAGAGAATCCATGCGGCTCGCTCAGAGCGAATCAGAGAGAAAACAGGCTGAAACGAGCCTTTCGGAGACACTTTTCTTTATGGGAAGGTACAAGGAATCGGAAAAGATTGCCCGGAGCGTTTCGGAGCACTTTAGAAAAACCGGCGATGAATACAAAGAGCATCAGGCAATCAGCATAATCGCGATGGCACTGGCAAGACAGGGAAGGTATGACGAAGCAATACCTCTTCTTAAAGAATGTGCGGACGCATACGAACGAAACGGAAATTACAGGAACCTCGGAAACACATACAACCAGATGGCAATGTATGAAGCCTATCTCGACAAAAGAGAGGAGGCCAGAAGGCATTTCGAGATGGCGGCCCTTTACGGAGACATAGCAGGATATCGAATGCTGGTGGCATACGCACTTATGAACTCCGCGGACAACCACATATATCTGGGAGACCCCGAAAAGGCAATAGCATATTCCAGGAGGGCCGAAGAGATGTTACGAGAGATGGGAAACGGCACGGATGCGGCGGTGGCGCTCTCCACCCTTGCAAAGGCACAGATGAGCATGGGAAACAGAAAAGAGGCCGAGAGCACATACTCGGAGGCGACCGAAAGGCTGAAAGAAACGGAAGATTTTCGAATACTGGCAGAGATATACTGCGAGTGGGCCGAAATGGAGACCGATCCCTCGCGGAGAAAGAAAATCTATGAAAACGCCCTTGGAATATATCATAAAATAGGGGACGAGGAGAGGGAAAAGGAGATAAAATCTCTGTTGGATGGCCTATGAGTACCAAAGAAATCATTATACGAGAATGCGAGGGCGCATACCCACCCAGAGAAGACAGTTATCTGCTTCTGGACAGTATAGAAACAGGTCCGGGAGAGAAGTTTCTGGACATCGGGACCGGTACTGGAATAATAGCTATAGCCGCAGCCAAACGGGGGGCGGAAGTCTTCGCAACGGACATAAGCGAAAATGCCGTGAAATGCGCAAAAAGGAATGCATATGAAAACAAAGTAAGCATAGAGATACTGAGAACCAATCTCGCGGACGGAATAAAGGGACGCTTCGATGTGGTTTCTTTCAATGCCCCGTATCTGCCCGAATCGGAAAAATCCTATGGAGACATGGCGATAGCCCTCGAATCCGGAAAGAGGGGCTCATTTTTGGCGGAGGAATTCGTGAAGTGCTTGCCTTTCATTCTGGCTCCCGACGGAAGGGCCTATCTGGTGCTCTCATCGATGACTGATCACTCTTTTATGAAAGGAAGAAAAGACATGCTTTTCAAAGAAATCGCCAGAAAGCACATATTCTTTGAGGACATATTCGTATTTATGCTAATGATGAGGAAAGATTTATAAACGAACAGGAGAATGGGGTCTAAGATGAGCGAGGCGAGAAAATGAAAACAATCGAAGACGCGCTGTCCGAGATAAGAGAGATGTCTGGTGTGAAAGGTGTTCTGCTGGCATCCACCAGTGGAAACCATCTTGCAGGAGAACCACCTGCCTCGGCGCATCTGGAGACATTCACGACGATGTCCGCAATACTTCTCGGTGCCGCGCAGACTGCCACCAAGGAACTAAAGGATAATTTGAGATATGTCGAGGTAAAGCTCGATAGTTCCCGGCTCATCGTTTTGCCTGCTGGAGACGACAAGCTTCTTGTGCTGGAAGTCGAGGACGGTTCCGATACGGATAAGATACAGGCTCAGGGGCGCGTCGCATGCAAAAAGATCTCTGAGATTTGAACAGGTCAGACACAAAAACAACTTTTTCAGGTGTGATAGAAATGAGAATCGCCGAAATGACATCAGAAGAATTCATGAACTCAGTGGACAAGAACACAGTTGTGATCCTGCCCATAGGTGCCGTTGAAGAACACGGCTGGCATCTTCCGCTGAACACGGACACGATACAGCCGGAGAAGATTGCGGAAGGGGTCGAAGAAGCACTGGAAAAGGAGCACTTCACCGTGCTTATCGCACCCACACTGAACTATGGGAACTGCCGCAGCACGGCGAACTTTCCCGGAACAATCTCCATAACTCTGAACTCTCTTCGCTCAATAGTCTATGACATACTGACGGAGTTCATGAGACACGGAATAAGGAATATCGTCGTGCTCTCGGGCCATGCCGGAAGGAATCATATGGCGGCGCTCCGGAGCGCTGCGGAGGATGCACTGGAAGTTGAGAATTCAAAGATAATGGTGCTTTCGGACTATGATATTGCATACAAGGACCTCGGGAACACGGTCCCTGCGGATGACGGCCACGCCGGGATGCTGGAAACATCTCGCGTGATGGCGATAAGGCCGGAACTGGTGAAACTGGAAAGGTCGAGAGGAGAGTCTCACCCCCACTTTCCACCGTATCGTGTTCTGAAGAACGCCGAGAGATATTTTCCGACAGGATATATGGGATATCCGGACCGCGCAACGGCAGATCTCGGAAGAAAGAGCAATGAAAGCATAGTGCAGCAGCTATCCGAAATGATAATACATATGATAAAAGAAGAGAATTGAGGTGATGAGCCCTCTTTTCCGGTTCTTTTTTTTCGTTCGACGAGAGTTTGGTGTCCGACAGCCGGATTTTTTCTTAGGAGGTGATCCATCTGCAGGTTCCCCTACAGATACCTTGTTACGACTTAACCCCCCTCGCTGAACCCAGATTCGAACGCCCCAAATGAGGCACCCTCATCCAGACCCAACTCGGATGGTTTGACGGGCGGTGTGTGCAAAGAGCAGGGGCACATTCACCGCGGGATGTTGATCCGCGATTACTACGGAATCCAGCTTCATGAGGGTGAGTTACAACCCTCAATCCGGACTACGAACAGGTTTCGGGATTGGCTTCACCTCTCGGTGTTGCAGCCCATTGTCCTGTCCTTTGTAGCGCGCGTGTAGCCCAGGAGATTCGGGGCATACTGACCTACCGTTGACCTCTCCTTCCTCTGACTTAGCGCCAGCGGTCCCCCTATAGTGCTCCATCTCCGAAGAGAAGGATGGCAAATAGGGGCGAGGGTCTCGTTCGTTATCTCACTTAAGAGAACGCCTCACGGTACGAACTGACGGCGGCCATGCACCACCTCTCTGAAAATCAGGCAAGGTCATCAGCCTGGCCTTCATGTAACAGTCGCCCCTGGTGAGTTTTCCGGCGTTGAATCCAATTAAACCGCACGCTCCTCCCGTTGCTGTGCTCTCCCGCCAATTCCTTTAAGTTTCAGTCTTGCGACCGTACTCCCCAAGCAGCAGGCTTAACACCTTCGCTACGGCACTGGAACCCCTCGAAGGAGCTCCAACACCAAGCCTGCAGCGTTTACAGCTAGGACTACCCGGGTATCTAATCCGGTTTGCGCCCCTAGCCTTCGTCCCTTACCGTCGGATCCGTTCTAGTCAGACGCCTTCGCCACCGGTGGTCCGTCGAGGATTAAAGGATTTTACCCCTGCCCCCGACGTACCTCTGACCTCTCCCGGTCCCTAGCCCGGTAGTCTCTCTGGAATTCGAACAGTTAAGCTGCCCGATTTGCCCAGAGATTTGCCGGACCGGCTACGGACGTTTTAGGCTCAATAAAAAGGGTCACCACTTGGGCTGCCGGTATTACCGCGGCGGCTGGCACCGGTCTTACCCAGCCCTTACTTCACCTGTTTTTTAGACAGGAGAACAGCCTGAGCTAATGCCCAGGCACTTGGGGTTCCCTCATCACGGGTTCCCGCAGTGTGAAGTTTTCGCGACTGCTGCGCCCCGTAGGGCCTGGACTAGTGTCTCAGAGTCCATCTCCGGGCTCCCTCTCTCAAGGCCCGTACCCGTCGCAGGCTAGTTGGGCCGTTACCCCAACTACTACCTGATAGGCCGCAGATCCATCCTCAGGCGCCGGAGCTTTCGGCCAGAGCGCATTCCAGCATCAATGGCCTATGGAGTATTATTCTCAGTTTCCCGAGATTATCCTCCGCCTGAGGGCAGGTTATCCACGTGTTACTGAGCAGTCCGCCGAGGGCCGAACCCTCACGACTCGCATGTCTTAATCGAACCCCAATAGCGGTGACCGCCGGCAGGATCAACCGGAGTTGACCTGCTAACGATTGATTACTTGGGTGCTATATTTTTTATTGGTATTTGGCTGTCGGATTTCACCATCTCGTCGAACGTCGGGTCTGAGAGGTCACGATGACTCGGGTTTCTCAGGCCCCCATATGCGTGTCCTCGAGTTTGGAATGCAGGACGCTCATCTCCGGCATTTCGCCGTATCACGCCTGGCGTCGGTCTCGAGGTAAGCCCTGCTAAAATAGGGGGTGTATATAACCGTTTCGGGAAGAAGAGATAGGGGCGGAAGGGGTTTAATGTTTGAACAGCCGATATCCCGTGAAGACCATGGCCATATCGTATTCGTTTGCGGCATCAATGACCTCTTGGTCCCTTATTGAGCCTCCGGGATGAATCACAGCGGTGATACCTGCCTTCGCAGCCTCGTCTATACCGTCCCTGAAGGGGAAGAACGCATCGGAAGACATCACCGCTCCTTTCGCTCGGTCTCCAGCTTTGAAAGCAGCTATCTTGGCGGCATCCACACGGCTCATCTGCCCCGCACCTATGCCCACCGTGACCTTATCCTTCGCGTAGATAATGCTGTTGGATTTCACGTGCTTTGTCACCCGGTACGCAAAGAGCATGTCCTCCATCTCTTTCTCGGAGGGAGCTCTCTTTGTGACCACTTTCAACCCGTCCGCGCTCTCCAGTCTGAAGATATCTCTGTCCTGAACGAGCATCCCTCCTATGACCTTTCTGTAGTCCGTGGACGGTCTTGCAGGTCCCAGAGGCCCGGCTTCCAGTATCCTGAGGTTCTTCCTTTTCATCAATCTTTCAAGCGCATTCTCCTCATAGGAGGGGGCGATTATCACCTCAAGAAAGACACCTTTCAGTTCCTTCACTATGTCATAAGTGACCTCACGGTTGAGTGCGAGTATGCCGCCGTATGCCGACAGAGGGTCGGCATCCATGGCAAGTTTGAACGCCTCATATAGGTCGTCCCGGCTGGCCACACCGCAGGGGTTCGTGTGCTTTATGGCGGCAACGGTCGGAAGATCGAAGTCCTTTATCAGTTCGAGCGCATCGTTAGTGTCCAGTATGTTGTTGTAGGAGAGAGCTTTTCCATGCAGTTGCTTTGCGGAACTTATGGACGGTTCGGTGATTTCCGGCTCTCTGTAAAAAGCAGCGGCCTGTCTGGGATTTTCTCCGTACCTCAGGTCCTGAGCCTTGATATAATGAAGGAAAAGATGCTCCGGGAATTTCTTTCCCGTGAAGCGCCGGTGAAGTGTTGAATATATCATGGAATCATAGGCCGCAGTGTGTGCGAAGGCCTCGAGGGCCAGTTCCCTTCTGAGTTCCGGAGGAATCTCTCCTTCTTCGATCATTGCCTCCACCACCTCATCGTATCGTTCCGGGTTTGACACTATTACGACATTTTCATGGTTCTTGGCAGCGCTCCTTATCAGCGTCGGCCCCCCGATATCTATGTTCTCTATCAGGTCCTCAATGGAAGCGTTCGCGTCTCTCGCTACCTTCTCGAAGGGATACAGATTCACCACCACAATATCTATCGGCTCTATGCCCTGCTCCTCTATCTGTGCCATGTGGTCTTCGTTACGGAGCGCCAGAATTCCTCCGTGTATCACAGGATGCAGGGTCTTCACCCTTCCGTCCAGCATCTCGGGGAAACCGGTTATCTCCTCCACAGGCTTGACAGGTATCCCCGCATTCTCTATCGCCTTTGCGGTGCCTCCGGTGGATATTATCTCCACTCCCATCTCGTGAAGCCCTTTCGCAAGGTCGACTATGCCTCTTTTATCCGATACGCTGAGGAGCGCTCTCCTTATCAATTGCTCACCACCGGCCTGAACGAGAAGGAGAAAATAAACTTAACCCATGGCAAGTTATATATGGGAACGGAGCGATGTGCCCCCGTGGGTCGGTTTGAACTGAGCGAAAGAGGGAAGGCCATAATCGCGCTCTCGCTGCTCAGCCCGGTACTTGCAGAGCTCATGAGCGGTTCCTCTCCCCCTCTGGAATTCTTCAATCCGATATCCTTCCTATTTCTCTGGGGCTTCTACGGTGCGGGCGTTCTGATAGCACACGAGCTCTGGGTGAGATGGGGCAAGGGATACATGAGGCTCATGCTTCTGGGTTTTGCATACGGCATATTCGAGGAAGGACTTGCGATAAAGTCATGGTTCGACCCGGGATGGATGGACCTCGGCGCGCTCGGAACCTACGGGAGGATATGGGGAATAAACACCATGTGGGCGGTCTGGCTTACCGTTTTCCACTCGGTCATGAGCATAAGCGCTCCGATAATCGTATTCGCCGCATTCTTCCCGAAATACCGTGGAAAGAGCCTTCTAACCGACAGAGAGGTGAAAAAAGTGCTCTGCATATTTATGCTAACCACATTCCTTTCTTACATGGGCCTGAACCCATACGGGCCGCCTCTCCTCCAGTATTTCTTAGCAGGGCTCCTGATGATAGGCATACTATGGCTTGCGATGAACAGGGACATGAAGGCGACTTTCCCGCCACTCTTCGCGCCGAATCATCCCTTCATATACGGAGTCTCCGTGTCCGTTCTGCTCTTTTTAATAAACACCATCCTGCCCAAGGCTTCCGTGCCTGTAATAATTACCATGACACTGGACCTTCTGGTAATACTTCACTTCTACTCTCAGCTGGAACATCTGGAGGATAGAGGAAGATATTCTCAGATATTCGGGTTCCTCAGCTTCTGGGCCCTCTTCATGGGTTTCATATATGAGCGTCTGGGCGTTCTGGGCATGTCCGTGGTAGGCGTTGTCACATTTCTCATATTGTTCAAAAAGTACATGGAAATACAGGGAAAACCTGTATTTTTAATAGCGAAGATTAGAAGACTCAGGTGATTTTTGTAACAAAGGTATTTATACTTAATAGGCTAAACGCCCTAGGAAGGAGAGGACAATATGATAAGAAAGATGAAAAAATCTGCCACATTCATTGTAGTTATGATCGCATTTATGATGATCATACCGGTTGGAGTGGTGGTCGGGGGCGCAGCCCTTAGTGAAACACACGCACTGCCAGAGATTCCCCTGCCAGATGGCATTGGAACGACGGACAACTTGAATACTATAGTAATACAGCCGAATGCGACAGAGGGAAAGGATACATTTATCTTTTCAGATAATGCAGATCAAAACTATGGTGCATACAATTTCCTGTTTTCTGGTGTAAATGTAAATAAATATCCAGTCAATTCTTTGATAGAATTCCCAACGGATACGAAGAACGCAGAGATTGAAAGTGCGAGTTTGTCCCTATATGGTCTTGTGGACGGCGACCAGGATGGAACCCTTCTCAGTGCGCATTTTATAACGCGCCCATGGAGCGAAGGTGACAGCACGGCCGGAAATGATTCCACATGGTTGAACCGAACCACTGGAGTCCCATGGGGCTCACCCGGAGGAGATTACCTCACAACCAGGATATCCAGCATCAGGGTGAACCATAGCACAGCTTCGTGGGTAACCCTTGATGTAACAGAGGCTGTGAAGGCGTGGAAGAACGGCAGCGTTCCGAACTATGGGCTAATGATTACCGGCGAGCCGGTTAACAGGTCCAGCTGGTCGTATTTCTGGTTCCTTTCAAGCGATGACACCACAGATGTCGCACACCACCCCAAACTCACCATAACATATGGTGCGGAGATTGAACCGACGGTGCCTTCTCAGGCAACGGATGAAGACACGCCTCTGACTGTAGATCTCTCTGGAAGAGGGCATGGAACGGTGGAGTATGTATCTGCTGTGGCAGATGCAAGCGACAACATAATACCATTTCGGGGTTGGGCAGGCTATAACGAATGCCGTTATCAAGCGCTTTACACATCCGAAGAGGTGGGTGCAGAGGGAAAGATCGTAAGAATATCGGTGAACAGGAGCAGGTCATGGGGGGATTTCTCCGGTAACTTCAGCAATTTGGTCATAAGGATGGCACACACGGATATCGACAGCCTCACCGATACCTTTGACGACAATTACAACGGATTCCTCACCGAGGTGTTCAAGGCCAACAACCTGATGATAAATTCCGCGGATGACAACACATGGTTCTCATTCGATCTTAATGGGAATTTCACATACGACTCCGCACACAATCTCCTCATCGATATTCAATGGAAAGGGGATGGGGGAATGTCCATAGGCCTTCAATCACACGACACAGGCTCGGCTTTGAGGCGATTATGGAACCAGACGGACATGAGCTCTTCAACAGGAGACACGGACGCAGGATATTCCGTGCACTCCGTGCCTGTGATGAAGTTCTCCGTTGATGTCGAGAAGATCGCTGGATTCTACAACGGAACATTATCTAACTACTGGCCTTTCGCTCAGTCCTCTGAAGACGAAATGCATATGCAGATGCTCTGGAATTCCACCACTATAAAAGAGTCTGGGGAAATAAGCAGCATATCGTTTCAGGGATCACTGGGTTCCGAGAGCGCCATTTTCGAGAACTTAAGCATAAGAATGGCCCATTCATCTAACGATTCCCTTGGTGCGAATTTCGAGACCAACCACATCGGCCAGTGGGTCGAGGTCCTGAACAGAAGTTCATACAACATCTCGACCACCGGCGCATCCGACTGGATACCGATAAAACTAGACAGGACTTTTAACTACAATGGAAGCGACAATATCATAGTGGATATCAGGTGGAGGGGCGGTTCCGGAGACGACATATTCTTGGCGAGAGCTGTCGCTAATTACAATTCCAGGGCATGGGCATATCCTGCCAATTACTCTGGAGATCCTGCTTATCTAGATGATATCCTATATAATGTTCTCTTCGGCTTCGCCAACTACCCTGATTTCTCATGGTCTGCTACAACGGACAACAGCACACTGCTTTCGGTAAACATAAGCGGTAGCACGCTTGACATAATCCCCAATGAGAACATGTATGGGAGCGCAAATGTGATGTTAACCCTTCACAACGGCCCTTATTCCACAACCCAGATCATACCTGTCACAGTGAATCCGGTGAACGATGCCCCCGTGATTTCAGGTTTTCCTGCCACAATAACATGTGTTGAAG
>CAYYXK010000013.1:0-33764 GCA_964475625.1 uncultured Thermoplasmata archaeon
CGTTGCCTGCTGCGACAACGAAAGTGGCCTCCGGAGCATAGTTCGTCGTTATATCGTAAAGGAGCTTCGATGGATAATCCCATCCTGTTTCCCTGATGCCGTTTCCGAAGCTATTGCTGACTATCTGTGCCTCGTCGCCTGTTCCGACGACTCCGTCATATCCTTCCACTGCGAAATACCATGCATCATATCCTGCTGCATTGTAGAAGTCTCCGATGCCTATTATCTTGGCGCCCGGTGCGGTTCCCTGCACCAGAGAAGTGAATGTTCCCACGATATTGGAGGCGCACAGAGTGCCGTGTTCGTTTCCGTAGTCGAAGTCTCCGAAGAAGCAGACGAGGTCTCCGGAAGCGGGTATGAAGTTGTCATATCCCATCCTGCTGGCGTATGTATCGGAGTATGGGACGGATACACCGTACTGATAATCTGCTGTCACATTCGCTCCGGACGGAGGGGTTGTTAGGAAGGTTATGAAACCTGTTGTGTAATCGATGCTGTATGTGTCCATCTGATAGATTGCATAGATGTATGAGCCATTCTCCATATCGAAGAGTATCGTTATTTTTCCTGTCGTCGGATCGAATGTGTAGTTCAGGAATCCAGGGGTGTCCGATTCTGTCATCTCGTACTCATCCGTTACGTTTCCATAATATAGGGTCATGGTGGAAGCGTAGTATCCTATGGATGCAAGATAGGTGTAATTCACGGGCATGTATGTGCTGAAACCCATGCTGCTATCGTTGAGATAGAAATCTGACCCGCTGCTCACGCCTGTTCCATTGAGCACTATGTCCTGATATATCGGTTCGCTGTAAGACGGAAGGAAATAGCCGTTCATATAGAGCATATTGGTGGGTGTGAGCGTCCACCACGGGCCTATATCCGTGACTATGTGGCCGTTCGCCAGCTGTGCGGTTCCGTTCGTAACGGTAAGAGCCTCACCGCTCACACTTCCCTGTGTGTTTGCTATGAAATAGAGAAGCCCTCCGGAGATGTCCGGTACTCCGTCGCTGTTGACATCCTGATATGCGAGCGGATTCGTTTTGTTGACAGGGTTTTCATCTGTGAAATCTCCGTCGTTGTCGAGGTCCACATAGACGGTATCATATACGCCGGGTGTGGTGCTGTCCACTACGAGTATGCCCAGCCGAGTGCCATATATCCCTGTGAGGTAATCGTCCTTCGTTATTCCCATATGATAGATTCCGCTCTGACTGACTATGTGGTTTGTGGAGTTTCCTATGTAATACTGCATATCGATAAAGCCTGAATTCACGCTTCCTCCATAGCCCATCGGGTCAATTCTCTTGTTCGCATAACCAAAGCCTCCGAATAATGTGTAATTGACCAGATAAGAATCGTTCGCAGAATCATAGTATGCATCTGTCTCATATGTGGTATCGGAATACCATGAGGATTCTCCCCATGTGGCGAATATCGGATAGGGATATCTGTCCCAGTCGTTGTCCGCAGTGAAATATCCAAGAAGAAGGTCCATGGAAACAGGATCCCACATTATCGGCCATCCATAATACGGAGAACTGGCATTCATGTCCACAGCCCACTGTCCCATGAGGTCCGGATTGGCGAAATCCACTCCCGTATCCACGACTGCGACATTGACCCCGGTTCCATTGTATCCTTTGTCCCATGCATCGGTCGCATGATGTTCCTCGGCGGTCGGAGAGCTGCTTGGGTCAACGGACGGGTTTGCCATCTCCTTTATTCCGGCATTCTCCATGTCGAATATGGGGCTCTCCACGTCTGCCGGCAGGGGCTTCTCCGTCTGATATATCCCGATCACGCCCGGAAGCTGTGCTATTTCCTCCAGCTCCTCATAGGAGACCTGAAGGTTTCTTGTGACGGGCACATCGGATGCGCTTGTTCTGGCGGGTATGTCGAGAGAGATGTCTCCTTTCATAGTTTCATCCCGTATCTCCATTGAAGAGTAGGGGTTCAGAAGTCCTGCTTCGGTGGTCAATACTGTGATGTCTACCATGGCTTTTGATTTCTCAAGTACCGAGCCCCGCATAGAGGGATCGATCTTCTCAAGCCACGCGGGTGTATGATATGTCACTCCTGAGCTAGCTGAGAAATGCTCATTCTGCTCAACTGCGTCCGTCGCATATACTGGTTCGCCGGAGCTAGCGCTCACTACCGCGCTAAAACCGGAGAAGAGCATCAGAGCTATTAACGCTACGCTCATTATCTTGGTTGCTTTTTTTTCATTCATGCTGTCTTCCTCCTAAATGTGAAATGTGTATATGGTGAATGCGGGAGCCCCTATATATAATTTACGCTCGTTCTGACGATATTGGTACCTTTATTTCCTGCGAAATCTGGCATCGACGACAATATGCAGAATTCCGGGGGCGTATGATTTCACTCTGCGAAGCGTGTATCCCTCCATCTCATATCCCTGCTCCCTCGCCTCCGCCTTCAGCCGGAGTACTGGTCTGCCGGGAAGGAGCTCCTCCGGACATGTTTCATGGTAATGTATCGTACCGGCCTCTCTGAGTGCCTTGAAGCCTGTTGGTAAGAACTCGTGTGTGGTGCCTACATATCCCATCACCACTCTGTCCGCCACCTCTTCCGGGCAAACATCCCTGTTATCTCCCAATATCGGCTCCACAATGTCCCGTACATGGTTCTTCTCAATGTTCTTTTTCAGATATTCAAAGGCGATCGGATTCTTCTCACATGCATAGATCTTCTCCGGGCGCGAATGTACGGCCATTGGTATGGTGAAATAGCCTATTCCTGCAAACATGTCCGCTATGGTCTCATTGTACGAAGGTATGTACGCCATCCTCACTCTTTCGTCTATGTTCCCGGAAGAGAACATTATCTTCGAAGCATCGAACGTAAACCTCACCCCGTTCTCGATATGTGTTGTCTCCGCGTCCTCACCGAGAAGGAATTCCATGACGGGCTCCCTGAACTCTCCTTCGATTCCTCCCGAATCCCTCAAGACGGTCCGGACGCCCAATATTTTCGCGTATGCTTCCGCGATCTCGTATTTTCTTTCTTCCAATGCGGGGTGGAGGCGAAGGACCAGAATATCACCGAAAAGCTCCCATTTTCTCGGTAGAAGAGCGCTCTTCTCACCCATGTCGAGCATTCCGGCCACCTTTGAAAGAGGTGTGGACGGCCTCTCCTTGAAAATCGGATGTCCCTGCTCCACTATTTCTCCAAAAGGCCGGGCGATGTGCTCATATCCTTCTTTTATCGGTATCTCGACCCATTCTCCTTCACTGACGAACCTTCTCTCCCCATCGACCATCCTGCTGTCGTACAGGCTTTTCCTTATCCTTTCGGCGTCTGCCTTTCTCACTCTCAGGGCCGGGTACACGGCTTTGCATCCGTGCGGGCTAATTATCTTTTCGCATCTTTTCCCAAAACATACTTATAGAACGGTAAAGATTGACATCTATGAAAAAGGCCCTCTCCATCGGGCTGCTGATGCTTCTTCTGCTCACCTCTGTACCTGTGGATACGGAGAGCGCCGCACCGGGACAGTGGACGGTGATGATATATATGGGAGGCGGCTACGAACAGGGGATATCCGATGCCATGCGGTATGACATCGCGGAGATGGAAAGGGCCGGATACCACGATGGGTTCAACATAATCATACTTAAGGATGGAACAGGATATGGGGACAGTGAGTGCCTTGTTCTGAGAAATGATGGTTTTGATTCCGTTCCTCTGAGAAACATAAATGTTTTGTGGAGTGACGAACTCGATATGTCGAATCCGAACACGCTCTCGGACTTTGCGGAGTGGGGCTTGAACGAATACCCTGCATCCCACAGCATGCTCGTTATGTGGGGGCACGGCAGAGGGTGGATGGGCATGCCGGATGACGAAGGAGGGTCCGTCATGGATATGCTGTCCTTCTCTACGGCATTGAAAGAGATAACGGAAAGTCATGGCACGCTCGATGTCATAGGGTTCGACCAGTGCAACATGGCCATGTTCGAGGTATTCTATCAGATTGCCCCCTATGCAAAGTATGCCGTGGCCTCCGAAAAAGAGGAGGATATGGCGGGTTGGCCCTATGATGTCCTCTTATCTGATATATACAATATGAACAACCCGAGCGGAAGGAATGTTTCCATGCAGGTTGTAAGGGACTATGTTTCATGGGCCGCGAACAACAGCGCATACTCGGCGACCATGAGCGCCATAGACCTTTCGAAGATGGATTTGGTCGGGTCGGCCCTCTCCTCCTATTCGGGTGATTTGAGGCTTTTTCTCCCATATTACAAAGAGGAAATGGCTGCATCGCGGGAGTCATCCGAAAGTTACGATAAACTTCCGTATCCGTACGACCTCGCGAACCTTACCGAAAACATCCGAAGAAAGATAGGATTTCCTGAGTTGAAGATATCGGGAAACTCTCTGTCGGATGCCGTAGATGATGCGGTACTTCTGGAGATGCACCACACCGTGGAATCGGACATGAGCGTTGAAGGTGCGAGCGGCATGGCCATATGGTTTCCCAGCTATGGAAGCAGAAACGATTACGACCTGTTGCGCGTGAACTACACAGGGTGGCCGTCGTTTCTGGACGATTATCTCTCATCCGTTCCTCCTGTCAACACCGCCTCGATAAACATGAGTGTTCGTGAGGTTGATGGGGATGGGGATGGTGCGAACGAGTCCTTTGTGGTGAGCGCTCAGGGAAATGGAGACATCCACCTTGATGTCTACTTCGGGGACGACATCATACGCTCTGTTCAAGGATACGGGAATGCGGAACTGAGATTTCGGTGGGACCCCGGATATTTCACCGTTCTTTCCTATCTCATGAATGGGAGTTCCATCGAGAACTTCACCGCGGATACCGCTGTAATAGAGAGAAATCTTGTGATATACGGCCATCTTACGGACTTTATGGACCAGCCCGCCAGTGCCCTGGTGGAAGTGCTTACCTCGGAAGGCGTGTTCGGTACCGATGCGCGAGATACATATGAAATCCGTCTGAAAGCACCCTATGATTTCATGCCGGGAGAGAATGCCAGATTGAGGGTCTGTTCCGGTGGAAACTGTCAGGAACAGGATATTGTTCTGGAGGGTACTGAGATATGCCGGGATGTCGGTGTCTCAAGTGGCCCGGGATGGCCCCCATATGCGGCCGGTCTTTCCGTCTTTATAATGGGGGCCATAGGGTATGTGCTTCTTTTTGATTCTTCGAGAAAAGATAAGAGAATGAAAAGGTTTAAAAAAGTGCGCCGGTTGAAGAGAATGAAGAAGGTGATGTGGGTGAAAAACATAACCAACCGCCAGGAAGAACTGGCAGAGCTGATGAACGCGCTGAATAGAGCTAAGAAAGGAACAGGTGGAACTATCTTTCTAACGGGTGAAGAGGGTGTCGGAAAGAGAACCCTTATGGAAAAGTTCAGACAGGAGAGCGGTGTGAAATCCGTGTTCTATGAGTGTAAGGGGGCTTCCACGGGACAGCCCTATGAGCCAATAAGAAAAGCCCTCGAGATGCTTTATTCCATCTCTCTGCTTAAAAGCGACCCCGCCGGCCTCTTCGAAAAGAGTGGAAAGGAACAGATGATGGAGTCCGTGTTTCAGGCGATGAAAAATGCCTCCTCCGATGAGCCTGTTCTGCTCTCCATATTCAATGCACAGTGGTTGGATGAGGCAAGCATAGAACTTATGAAATATGTTTCAAGAGGTCTCTCTGACACGAAGATGCTTCTCGTGCTTGCCGCACCGCAGGAAGAGTTGGAAGATGTCGGTGGAAAACCGCATCCGCTAAATTCCATGCTCATGGAGCTCATAATGGAAGGAAAGGTCAGGATGATAAAGCTGGAGCGTTTCGGCCTTGAGGATGCCAGAAACATGCTCGAGAACATACTGGGACGGGATGTTCCGGATGATGCCCTGAACAAAATATATGATATGACTCGCGGCCTGCCCGTGATGATTGAGGAAATTGCGATAGCCATAAGAAAATCCGGGGTGGACCTCAACGATCCCGATTCTCTGGAGATAGAGATTCCTTCCACAGTAAAAGACCTTGTTTCAAGAAGACTTTCAAAACTTGATGATAAAGAAAGAGAAGTGGCCGAATGGGCTGCTGTGCTGGGGAACTCGTTCTCATATGAAGAGCTGAGGGAACTGAGCGGTTCCGAGGATCTGAACACCATTCTTTACGCTCTTATAGAAGATAAGATTCTAACGGAAGAAGGCGGCTCCTATTTCTTCGACCATCCGGAAATAAGGAACTCACTGCTGGAAAGTCTCGGAGACCGGGCGAAAGAGATGCACCGAAAGGCGGGAAAGATGATGGAAGAGCGTATGGGTACTTCCTACGACCTTGCATACCAGTTCTGCCTAGGCGGAGACCGGGAGCGCTGCCTGAAATATTCCATAATGGCAGCAAAGGATGCGGAGAAGTCCTATGCATACAAAGAGGCCATAGAATACTATGAAAAAGCACTTGAACTTGCTGACCCTTCGCAGATTGCGGACATCTATCTCGGGCTATCTTCGAATTATCACAAGATAATGGAGTATGACAAGGCCGCAGAATATGCGGATAAGGTCGTATACTCGGAAGCACCGGATGAAAAGAAATATCTGGCATACTCCATGATCGGGAAATGCCATCTTGAGAACTCACGATGGGACGAGGCGAAAGAGGCCTATGAAAAACTCCTAGACAGCCCGGATAGGAGGATGAAGTTGGATGCTTACAGGGGTCTTGGAAAGATATATTGGAGGATAGGACAGCATGAAAAAGCGGCGGAATATGCCCGGCGTGCTATTGAGCTTGCGTCCGATATCGATGATATGGTCCTTGTCGGGAGTATGAAAGTAGACCTTGCCAACATATACTACGACAAAGGAAACTATGAAATGGCCGAGAAACTCTATCTGGAAGCGATAGATATCCTTGAAAAAGAGGGTGCTATCACGGAACTTGCCAGAACATATAACAATCTCGGAGAGATCTACAGATACACGGATAGGCCTGAGAAAGCGATAGAATCCTACATGAAATGCATTCGGTATGCAAAAGAAAGCAACAACATAAACACGATGGGTTACGGCCTTGAAAACACCGGGACCGTATACGCATCCATGGGGCGACTTGAAGAGGCAAAGAAATATCTGTCCGATGCCCACCGGATATTCAGTAAAACAGGAAACAAATATATGATATCAGGAATACATATGGCATACGGAATAATATATGCAAAAGAAGGCCTGTGGGACAAAGCGGAAGAAAATTTCCGGATCTCCATAGACATGCTCGTTGACATAGATGTGAAATATGACCTTGGAATATCATATCTGGAATATGCCAGAGCCATGAAGGAAAAAGGCGATAAGAAAAAGGCAAAGGAACTTTATGAAAAAGCCAGAGGGATATTCGCGGACATAGGCTCTGAAGAGCATCTGAGAAAGATAGGTGAGGAGATTGCCGAACTCTAGGAGGAAGAGAAATGACCAGTGAACTAAGCAGAAAAATATACGAAATAATGGCCCGTGAGATGGGGCACCTCGGAAAGTTCATAGTGGAAAAACAGTGTAAGGATATGAACATGGATCCCGACAACATAGAAGAAAAAGACCTTCCTCGCGTATCCGAAGCTCTAAGAGCCGTTATGTCCTCCTTTGCAGGAGAAGAAAAGGCAAAGAAAATAGCCATGGAAATAAAGAGATTGAAAGCATAAGTCGATTTATTTCGCCACAAACAGGTGATATTTCTGCTCCGGCTCCGAGAGTTCTTTCAGTATGCGCTCCACAATGAGTTTCTCCGGGTGGTGCAGTGCGGGAACCCGGGCCTTTATGTCTTCAAAACTCTTGAAAGGTTCTCTCTTCCTTTCCTCTATTATCGTCCACATGGTCTTCTTTCCGAGACCGGGTAGAAGTTCCAGCATATGGAATTTCGTTGTTACCGGCATTGCGGTATTGAAGAATTCGACGAAACGCTCCTCTTTGTTCCTCACGATTTCTTCGAGAACATAAGGAAGCTCACTCTGTGCCGCAGAGGTCAGCTCGTCGTATCGCACCCTCTTCTTGACATGCTGTATGTGTTCCCTCTCACCCACATTCTTGCCTATGTACACCCTGTCTCCGACTATCAGGCCGACCTCGGGCTTCGGTATCAGTTCGAAAAGCTTGAACTCGGTCTCTCCGACGGCGTACGCTATGGCCTCTTTCTTAAACTTCCTGCTCTCGGGGTGGCCGTGCGGGAGATAATCCAGGATATAGGCATATTCTTCCATTGGCACACCTCAGATGTATTTCCTCACTATCTCAAGTATGCTCTCCATCTGTGAGAGTTGAAGCACAGTCTTATCCGTCGAAAATATCGCACGGACATCGTCGGGATGACTTGGAAGAAGGTCCGTTATCCTTGTTGCATAATATTCGTTGATTCCATCTATCCGAAGGAGCTCTTCCTTCATTTTCTTGGCTTTTTTCGGGTCCAGTTTGGCAAACTGCTGTGCATGCTGGAGCGCAAGGTTCTGCTCGTAAGTAAGTTCTCTCTCCTCTGCAGCTTTCTCAAGAATCTCCCGTGCCTCCGGAAGGGTCACATAGTCTTTCTTTTCCTCTTCAGCCATCAGCCTTTCACCTTCCTGAGATGTTCTCTCCGGACGATTATTGTCTTCATTGCGTTTCCGACCTTCACATCCACCACATACGCATTCCCCTGCATTCCTTTTACCTCTCCGGTCAGACCGTGGAATCTTCTATGCGGCATGCCTCGATGCACACTGGGATCCGTTACGATGTGTGCCTTTTCGCCTACCTCGAAGGTCTGTAGGGAGCGCGTTATCGGGCTCATCCCTCTTTCTCTGGGATGCTTGGTCGTTATACCTCGTGTTTTGGCCCTCAGGCCATGGGACATTTTCACCATTTTTATTCCTCCTTTTCCTCGATTGCGATTACATCCAACTCAAGGACAGTGCAGCCTGTTCCGATAACGGAAGCGAGGCTCGGTTCCGTCCTTCCATCGTCGCCGTGCATTAGTTCCTTTATATAAAGCCCTGCCTCGCCTCTTACCTCTATCGAGGCCACGGGCCCTTCCTTCTCAAGGAGCCGGATTTGCATTACTCTGCGCTCCCGGACAAGATCCGCACGTCTGTGCGAGACTCTCTTCGGTGTGCGCTGAGCGATCGTTGTCTTCAGCATCTCAAGTGACTTTTTAAGCTTTTCTTCATCCACATCTTCATCGAGTTCAATCCGTATGACATAGGTCTTCTCCGCCTTGGATGCTTTTATCTTCCTCACCTCCGCCTTTGAGGAATATCGCAGGCCTTCGACTTCGATCTTTCCGCCCGATTCTTCATTTATTCTTCTCTCCATCTCCGGAAGGTCGAACTTTCTCTTTTTAGGGCTTTTCAGTTCAAGAACGAAGGGGCGGCCGGTTCCAAGCATGAGTGCGTCTATGTCCTCCCTGCCCATTCCGTGAAGTGCGTGTTCCTCGGCAGAACTGATTTCCATAAAAGGAGCGGCTATGAGCTCTTCAACGCTTTCGGGATACATCTTCCCGGTATAATCACAGTGCGCACAGCCCTTTCCGTGACAGTGCCGACACGGCCATCTTGTCTGCGGTATTCCCCGTACGAGCTTCCTATATTTTCCATATATGAATACCGGATTCATCTGAACTTTTATATCGTCATACCTGACATCATAGAGTATCTCGACATCGGGCCTCTCTCTGGAAAAACGCTTTCCGCTCTTCTCTTCGAAGACCTTTCCCAGTTCTCTGTTGAACTCCGCCTTTATGCTCTCTCCGTTGAGAGCGTACCTCTGCCATATCTCTTCCTCCTTCCGCAGGGCCTCCTTATCCATACGGGAACCGAAAAGAAAGGTCTCATACTCAATGCCGGCCAGGGCTTCTTCTATCCATTCGGCCTTTTGCCCAAGTGCGGAAAATGTGTCACCACACAGGAAGCATGACTCTCTTTCCTCGTATTCGTAGCCTTCCTCCTTCAGAGACTCCCTTATCCTCCTTCCCCTTTCCGTATTCGAAACGCCGTGAAGCCAGTCCGAAAAAAAACGACCCGTACATCTGTCACAGAGCCCCATTTCAAAAAGGGGTCTCGCTTTTTCCATCATAGTGAGCGCCTCAATCCACAAGTCTGGCGTAGCCGATGAGCCGCCACTTGTTACCTATTCTTCTTCCTATTGCTATCTGCCCGCCTTCTATGGGGCAGACGGGGAGCTTGAGGCTGACCTCCGCATAGTCCTTACGAGCACTCTTCACTATCCCCACGGTGATCATGTTTCCGACATTCAACATGAGCATCTCATTCGTCTTTATATCCTGCACGTCCATGTCCTTCTCGGCACCTATGACCTTGTCCAGAAGATGCAATTCTAGATTCAGTGTCTCTCTTACCTCTGGAAGTGTACCCGGAAGACCCATTATCTTTCCCGATAGGTTGTCCGACTTCGTGAGTGTCGGGTCGAGAGAGGTCCCTATGCCGAGAAGACCTCCCGCATGGGCCTCCTCGTATTCCTTTCCCCCGGAAACGATGCTCGTAACCTTCGTCCTGACAGGTTCCATGTATCTCTCGGGATGCTGCTTGCTCCCCAGTCCGGGAAGTATCTCTACCTCGTCTCCGACCCTGAGCTTTCCGCGTATTATCGTCCCTCCGAGAACCCCGCCTTTTATGTCCTCTATTCCATCCCCGGGTTTGTTTATGTCGAAACTGCGAACGACGAACATCAACGGCGGCTTGTCCATGTGCATCTCCGGAGTCGGGATGTATTTCTGTATGGCGGCGAGAAGGATGTCCAGATTGGCCTCATGATGCGCTGAAATCGGTATTATAGGGGAGTTTTCCGCAACAGTCCCCTTCAGGAATTCCTTTATCTCCTTGTAATTCTCTTTGGCACGTTCGGAGCTTACCACATCTATCTTGTTCTGAACAACAATTATCTTCTCTATTCCTGAGATCTGGAGCGCCATAAGATGTTCCTTCGTCTGAGGCTGAGGGCATTTCTCGTTTGCCGCTACGAGAAGAAGGGCACCGTTCATCATGGAAGCTCCGGAAAGCATCGTTGCCATCAAAGACTCGTGACCTGGCGCGTCCACGAAGGAAATGGCCCTCTGGAATTCGGTCCTTGTCCCGCATTTGGGACATATGGCCTTGTTCGTATATCCGTGTGGTTCTCCGCATTCGGGGCAGAGATATATCGGAGCATCGGCATAACCCAGCTTTATCGTAATTCCCCTCTTCAACTCCTCGGAGTGCCTGTCGGCCCACTCTTCGGTGAGTGCGTAGGTCAGAGTGGTCTTGCCGTGGTCCACATGGCCGACCATTCCGATATTTACCTCTGGCTGCTGCGGGACCTTCATTTACTGGTTCTCCTCTTTTTCAGACATGAGGTCTTCTATGCTTTTCGGGCCATACTTGGTTATTTTCATGTTTACCTGAACGACGTCCGGCCCTATGGTGTTTCCCCGTAGGGTTTTCCTGCGCCTCTGACCGGGCATCGTCGGATGGAATCCGACACCTCCCCTGACGAGTATCTTCCTTCTTCTGGGTCCGGGAAGGCTCTTTCTCATGGGTGTTCCGGCCTGATCGCTTCCTCCGGTTATGAGGAGTTTATAGCCGGGCAGGTCCACGAATATGCCGTCCACAACATCGCCTATCTTTTTTCCGATGAGGGAGTTGGCATACTGGCCTTCTATCTCCTTCTGGAAGGCTTTTCCGGTCTTCACATCGTTGATAACAACCTTGAACTGTGCCATACTTTCACCTTTTGGGATTTCTCACTCATAATTGGGGGGTTTATAAGCCTTGCTCTTATTTCAACAAAGACATATCCCGATGCCCCTATCTTGGACCGAAGGGTTTATAACAAATAGCGAGATAATCTAGGGATAAAGACAGACAGGGGTAAAGATATGTCAGCGTTCGGTTCCTCAGGCGGTAAAATCGATAAAAAGGCGGAAAAGATAAGAAAAGAGGCCCAGGAAATGATAAACGGGGCTAAAGCGATTCAGGTGAAGGGAGATAAAGAAAAGGCTGCGGCGGAGTACCGGAGGGTTCTGCGCTTCCTCAGAAACGAAGAGGAGCATGTCAGAAAGAACCCGTCCGTGTTTTCCGGGATATATACGGAGATAGCCCATGGCTTCTATGGTCTTGACGAGACCGACCATGCGTTGGAAACCATTGAAAAGGCCCTTACTCTGGACGACAACAATATAGACGCTTGGAGGCTCAAGGCAAGCATATATGTCTCCCTCAATACGAACAACGAATACGCCCTTCTATGCCTGGAGCATGTGCTGAAATTGAAGCCGGATGATAAGAAGGCTCTTATCCAGAAGGCGAACATGCTGAGGGTTCTGGGACGGGAAAAAGAGGCGCTTGATGTCTATGAAGTCCTTATGGAAAAAGACCCTGCCAATGGTATGAAATATCTGGATAAAATGCTTAAGATAAAGCCGGATGATGCCAAGATATGGATCAAGAAGGGAAAGGCTCTTCTGAAGATAAAGGACAGAAAAGGAGCGCTGGAAGCATTCAAGAAAGCCTATGCCCTTGAACCCAACGACAAACTTGCGGAAATCGTGATGAAGCTTGATCCCGACAGTCCGGACCTCCTTATAAAGAAGGGAGAGAAGCTGGAAAGCGAAGGGAAGCTCGAGGAAGCCGCCGAAGTATATGCGGAAATAATAGAGAAAGACCCTTCGAAGATAACCCTTCTGGACAATCTCATAAAAAAAGCTCCGGAGAATGCGCATCTGCTCTACCGCAAAGCCGTATTTCTTGAGAAGAATGGGGATGTCGACGGCGCCATCGAAATATATCAAAGACTGCTGGAGATCGAACCCGAGAACCTCTCGTATTACGATAAGATGCTGAAATACCGGCCTGATGACGCGGACCTTCTTCTTGCGAAAGCGGAGGCCCTCTATGCAAATGACAGGTATGAAGAGGCCCTCCCCATATTCAAAAAGATGACGGAAATGTTTCCGGATGATGAAACCATGTGGTATAATCTCGGTGCCGATCTGATGGCGATGGGGCGCTACGATGAAGCCATAAAAGCGTTCAACGAGGTCACAAAGAGGAATCCGGATGATGTCATGACATGGCTCAGCAAAGGAATATGTTTTTACAAAACAGGCAAGACCGACATAGCCGTCAACTCTTTCAATCAGGTAATAAGGCGCGACCCGGAAATGGACCTCGGATGGTATTACAAAGCAAAATTGGAGGCCATAAAAGGTGAAAATACTCAACTGATACCGACTTTCCTCAAAAGAGCCATAAGTCTGAATCCGGACAACAAGGAAAAAGCGAAACAGGATGAGGATATAATGAAGTACGCCGACCAGTTGGGTGACCTTCTTGGTTGATGTGAATATAGACCTTAAAAAGGAATACGATGCGCTCCAGTCCGACCTTGAAATGCTGGGGCTTTCCAGTTATGAGGTCAAGACATATCTGGCCCTCGTAGTATATGGCTACGGAGAGGCAGATACGATCTCCAAGGTGGCTAAAATTCCCAGAACCTCCTCGTATAAGGTCCTGGCCTCCCTTGAGGAAAAGGGTTTTGTCATAAGTACGGAAGGGAGGCCCAGGGTGTACCGGCCTGTTTCTCCCGAAACACTGAAAAGAAGGTTCATAGAACAGATAGAAGAGACCTTCGACAAACTTTCTCTTCTGAAGGATGTTGTCAGGGAGCACGGGATACCTCAGATTGTGTATACCATAATGGGAAAGGACGGGGTGGTGGAGAAGATAGCGGAGATTCTGGATACGACAGAAAGAACATTTCTGATGTCCACCCCCGCCATAAGCGAGATAAGGGAGCGGCTGAGCAAGAACTTCTCTTCCGCACTCACCCGCGGTGTGGAGATAGTCATAATAACCGAGCCTTTTCAGAAGGCCCCTCCGTCCACGGCTGTTTTTCACAAGAAAGGGCTCATAGCTACGGATATAATAAGTGACGGGGAAAGAGCACTCCTTGCGTCCCATGACCTGAACGCCTGCGGTTATACCGACAACCCGGATATGGCAAAGCACCTCGAGAACTTCATAAACATGATGATAAGCAGCGAATGATTACCTTATGTGTTTTTTGAACGGGGCGAGGAAGAGAATCAGTACGGGGAATATCTCAAGCCTTCCCGCCCACATCTCTATTATGAGCACGATTTTCTGGTGGAGCGGCATGAGTGGGGATGTTATACCGACACTCAGTCCGACATTTCCCTCGGCGGATGCTACCTCGAAGAGAGAGTCCACCGCACTGTGCCCTCCGAACATGAATACGAGCGCGCCCAGAACCAGTATCGTCAGGTAAACCCATGCATATAGCGCGACGGACTGAAGTTCCTTTTCCGAATATACCCTTCCGGCCATCTTGAATTTCACTATGGCGTGCTCGGGAAGGAGGGTTCTTTTTGCGGTCCACCAAACCGCATAGAGCAGCACGGCCACCCGTATCAGTTTCAGAGCCGATGCCGTTGAACCGTAACCGCCCCCGAATACCATCAGTATCGTCATGATGAACTTGGAGAAATCGTTCCATTTGGAAATGTCCTGCGTGGCAAAACCCGTGCCTGTGAGGGCGGATATGCTCTGGAAGAAGGCTGCCTGCATTCCTCCCGCATCAAATGGCCCCCCCTTATGCATGCTGAGATACATTGCGATACTGAAAAAGAGGACTATGAAAAACATCGTGCTTATCTCTATGTTTGACAGGAACTCCTTGACCTTTCCGCGAAGAAGTTTGCTGTGAAGAACGAATGATATGCCGCCCAGAAGCATAAGTAGCATTATAACATCCTCATAGAGCGGGTTGCCGTATGCCCCTATGCTGGCGTTTTTGACTGAAAAACCGCCTGTTGCCATGGCGGTCATCGAGTGGTTCAATGAATCGAAGGCCGACATCCCCAGTGCCATGAGGGCCAATGTTCCTGCGAGAGTATATCCCAAATATATCAGCCATATCTGTCTTGCAGTGCTTATCACGCTGGGAACTATCCTGTCGGAGCGCCCCTCCGCAGAGTAGAGCTTGTGGGCCACCGTGCCCGACCGTCTTATGAATACCGTCAGAAATAGAACTATGACGCCCACTCCGCCAATCCATTCCGTAAGGGATCTCCAAAAGAGTATGGATTTCGGAAGCGCCTCTACATTCGTGTACATCGTCAGACCCGTGGCGGTATATCCGGACATGGACTCGAAGAATGCATCCACGGGGCTAAGGCCCATATATCCGCTTACCAGACGGCCTGCAAGTACGTAGGGTATCGCGCTTATAAACGGCAGTACCAGCCATATGAATGCCGAAAGCACGGTTGCACCCCCCAGATCCAGTTCTCTTTTGTGAAAGACTTTCGTGAACCCTGTGCCAAATATTATGGCCGCTATGCCGGGCATATAGAAACAATATGCCAGCAGTGGGTTGTGGTCTATGAACTGGGCCATAAAAGCGGGTATGAAGAGTGGGACGCCCCCTACGAAGAGTATCAACCCGAAATAGTGAAAAAGTATCGATATGGCACTGTAGTGCCTGAATCTCTGCTTCATACCATCTATCTTTGCGGAACTGTCCGTTTTTCCGAAATAGAATATCTGGCCTGTCCTCTGGGACTTAGATGCCAAATTTAAACCTCTTCTTTCCGTTTATCAGTTCCTTTACCTCTGCGACGGCGTTTGTCTTGGCGAGTATCGTGACTATATCTCTGGGCCGGAGTATGCTGTTCTCATCCGGAAATATCGTTTTATCTCCTCTGAGAATGGAGAGCACGTGCACACCCTTCGGGAAGCCCGCGTTTCTTATCTTCGTGTTGGCCACCGGAGAGTGTTTCTTTATCTGCAGCTCTATTATTTCCGCCTGTCCGCCGGCTATGGTGAGAACCGTTCTTTCCTCGGTTATTTCGTTCTTGATATAGAGGGCGGAGGCCCTGGTGGTGCTGACGGTCGACTTTATTCCCAGTGTTGTGAAAACCGCCTCGTTCTTCGGATTATTGATCCTTCCCACGACCTTGGGTACATTGAAGAGCTTCTGTGCCAGTTGACAGACTATGAGATTTACCTTGTCGTCTCCTGTGACCGCGAGAAGCGCGTCGGCCTTGTTCACCCCGGATTCCTTGAGATATTCTATATCGGTTCCGTCCCCTTTTATCACCAGAGCATCGTATTCTCTTGTAAGAAGGTTGCAGGTCTCTTCCTCTGTGTCCAGTATAACGACATCGTGTCCTTCGGGGAGAAGCAGCTCCGCTATGTCTCTTCCGACTCTGCCTCCGCCAACAATAACGACATACATTGATTCACCTTACTGCCGCAAGAGATTCCTGCATATAGATTTTTCCCGTTATGATGAGTAAAATCTTTTTTCTATGATTTTTCCCGTATCGAGTTCCACGACCGTGGCGATTCCCGGAACAGGCTTGAAATTGTTCATCTTCTGATACTCTGTCTGAGACTGCCATGTGGATGCGTTTATCACTGTAACGCCCCTGTAGTTCAGACGCGCATATGTATGCACATGGCCGGTCACGAATATGTCAGGTATCTCATCTATGACCATATAGTCGCTCTGTTCGGGGGCCAATGGGGTGCTGGCACCATATTCCGGGGCAAGTATCCTTGATTTTAACATCCTTAGAAGGGCTTTGCTCGGGTCCTCATAGCTAACGCCCGGAAGATTGCTTATGAAATCGTTTATGCTCGTACCGTGGTAAACGAGCACCTTTACTCCGCTCAGTTCTATAAGGGACGGGCTTCCTATGAATTTCACATTTGCCGACCTGAAAAGAGATGTTATGTCCTCTCCGAATGCCGGCTGTGGTTCCGCCGGTCGCACAAAGTCATGGTTTCCCGGAGAGATTATGACCTGTATCCGCTCCGGTATGCGCTCCACATCCCTTGCGAGTGCCTCGTACTGTTCGTATATGTCCGTTATCTCCAGTTCTTCCTCTTGATTCGGGTATATTCCCACACCATCCACCACATCTCCCGCCATCACGAGGTATCCTATCTTTCTCGCTATCGGGTCATCGCTTCCCAACCACTCGATAAAATCATTCCATGAATCTTTTAGGAATGTGTTGCTTCCGATGTGGATATCGGATATGAAGGCGGCGCTCACCGAATCCTCGGACCTTGCAGGACTGTGCTTGGGTATGTCCGGCCAGAATATCCTGTCCGCAAACATGGATATCCCGTTCTTTCCCTTCGGTTTTACGGCCTTGCCGCTCACGGCTATGACCTCGTCCGGTATCAGCCGCTCATGTATTTTGTCCGCTCTGAAGAACACCCTTGCCGAACCTGTTTGGTCTTCGAGCAGAGCGACGATACCCCTGGGTGTCTCATGGAACTCCGTGACCATGCCTATTATGGACACGTCTCTCCCCTGAACCCCGGGCTTCGACAGTGATGAGATGTCGGTCACGCCTTTGACGCGTATATCTCCCCGGAACATCTGTCTTATCATTCTGTATCTGTCCTGAAACGTAGCGACGAAACTCTCCACTTTTGCGGTTGACCTTGAGTTGCCCGTAACATCCTTCAGTACCGTCGGCTGGGAAAAAACGGGCTCCGGTATGTTTCTATGTGGTATCAGAGTACTCTCTTCCGCATTCTCCGGAGCTTTTTTTCTTTCTTCCTTCAACCTCCTTTCGAAAAGAGACCTCGCTCTGTCGAGTCCGATTATCGCAGGATTCTCCAAATCGTCCAATATAAAGGCGACCTCGTCCTCGTCCTCCATTTTCTTCTCAATATACGAAAGAGCGTCCGGACTCAGTAAAAGCCCTCTTCCCGCAAGTATCTCAAGGAGTGCATCTCGCCTCATCCTGAGTACTTCCCAAAATGGGTTTAAAAAGATTGTGATTTAGCACCGAAATGCTGAAAAAGAAGGTGTAATTGTTTAATATGGAATCCTATTGCTTCCCATGCGCATAATCATCTTCGGCGCTGGTGCTCTCGGTTCACTGTTCGCAGGACTGCTTTCGGTTCGGAACGAGGTTTACATGGTTGGGAGAGAGAAACATGTCAACACCGTGAATTCCGAGGGGCTTACCGCGGAGGGGCATACGAAGGGCGTCTTTCGTCCCATGGCCGGAACATCTCTTACAGACAGCCCGTTCTATCCTAACTGGATAATCCTCACGGTAAAAGCATACCACACCGGAGAGGCCGGAAAGGAGATCCTTGATACGTTCCCTAATGTTCCTGTGCTGTCCTTTCAGAACGGCCTGGAAAATGAGACTGTCCTGAAAAACATGGGTCTTGATGCCATAGGTGGTGTGACTTCTCATGGGGTGACATATCTTGGTCCGGGGAAGATACGACATGCGGGGGAAGGTAAAACAGCAATAGGAGAACTTGACGGAAGACTTTCCATGCGTGTTAGAGCACTCTCTTATGTTCTATCGGAGGCGGGAATATCCACCGATGTTACGGACAACATAGTCGGAGAGATTTGGTTGAAGGGTGCTGTCAATGCCGTTATAAACCCGATTACTGCGATTTTGGGTATCAGAAACGGACTTATGATCGAGTTGAATGCCCTAAAAGAACTCGGAAATGCTATTGCGGGAGAATGCGGGAGAATATCCGAAGCAAATGAAATACTGCTTCCTCGAAACCCCGAAGAAGAATGGCGGAAGGTTGCGGAGAAAACAAAAGACAATCTTTCGAGCGCTCTACAAGCAATAAATAATGGAAAAAGGACCGAAGTGAGGGAGATAAACGGAACTTTCGTCAGAAAGGCCATGGAGAAGAATATGGATGCGCCATACAATCGCTTTCTTTTGAAGATGGTGGAAGGAAAGGAGAGTCTGATCTGACGGGTTGTGATGACCCTGTGACCATATACAAGATCTCTAGTGACAGATACGATGCGGCTTGCTTTTATCTTTGCGGCGCTCCAACCTGGCTCTGGTGGTAGGACGAATTATTTCCGCCTGCGGCGGAGAACTATCAAAGATATGACTATGGTGGCTATCATCGGTAGAATTACCGTTCCAAACTCAGGGACAGGTGTTACTTCGGAAGAGTATGCCCTTGTGGAGCCCTGAGAGTAATCCGTCATATCGAATACCCCCGTGGAATCACTGTTGTCTTCCCAATCCGAGGTATAGAAAGATATGCTCATATCGGACGGATTTCCGATTTCACTTAACGGCAGAGAAACTTCCATCCTGCTCTCGTCTTTGGCCACATTCACATTGTCCGAAAGGAAGCGCCATCCTGTTTCGGAATAAACATAGAGGCTGCTGCCGATAACATCGCCGTTCTTTCCCTTTATTTCCACCATATATCTGTCGCCGCCTGATGTGCGGACATATATCCTTGCCACATCTTCGCCTATGACCGGGGCGGGCTGGTTTCCTTCGGTTGGCATTCCTTCGATGTATCCTTCCGGAACCAGAGCGCCGGCCATGATGTCCCCGTGGACCTTGAGATAGAAATATGCTTCTCCCTGCACCCCGTCACGAACACCCTGATAATCCGTTATGTCTATTCGCTGAGGGATGTCACTGTCCGTGGGGTCTGTCCTTGTTCCGACAGAGTCCCAGTCCCCGAAAGCCCCGTCGATATCTATCATATACGGGGTTCCGATGTAGGCCTTTGCTCCTAGTCCCTCCATATGTGTGATGGCTGACGGGCTTGAATAAACGGAGACTATGTCCGCATGAACGAGCGATCCGGGTTGCGCTGCGTCCGGGAGCTTCGCCCGTATCTGATATGACACTGACGAATCGTCGGGTATTGTCTGTGAGAATGCTATCGTGTTCCCTATTGCGGATGAAAGTACGTTTCCGTTCATATCCGTGAGAACAACATCCGTAAGATTGGACGAAACATCCAGACTGAAAGATTCTATATGTACATCTCCTCCAGTGGCAAATAGGTCCAGTTTAAGAAGAGATACCGTGGTGCCGTAGCTCGAATTAGTGAATATGTCCTGAGCCACGGAAGTTTTTCTGACCATGAGGGACGGCGCGTTCTCACCTATATTGACACTGGATATCTGGTGATGGCCGTCCATAGTGGAGGTGTAGAAGCACATGCGATAATCCGAGTTTATGTCATCGGACGAGAATCCCATCTCGATCTTGTTGTCGGAATATGCTGCAGGTAGCCCGGAATAATAGTCCCAGTCCCAGTACAGGCCGTAATCAGTCTGCCCCGGCTGCATAGCATATGAATATACGCCTTTGGAATCCAATCCTGATGTGCTTCCGTATAATTTGCAAAGATAGTCCGCTCCCAGTCCGTTGATTGAATATCCGGTGGAGGGGCTGTTATCCGCATCAATGAATGCGTATATTCTGCTCCCTTCACTTCTGAATAGAGGTGAGTTTGCTTTTAGATATATGAAAAGTCCCCTGTCCGTAAGGGATGATGTGTATTCCACAAGGTCAAGTGAATCGGTGGGGGTCTGAAACTCCTTCTTTACCACGGCACTGTCCCAATCCGAAAAATTCCCATCAACCACGATTCCTTTCTGTTGGGAAAAGAATACCATATATCCTGTGCCGAAGATTAACAATAGAACTACCGCAATGGATACCACAGTAGGAAGTTTGGAGCTCTTTTTTCTGCGCTCTTTTACCGGCTTTGTTCCGTTGATCGCCCCGGTGCCGTTCGTAAGGCCGTTTGTAAGTCCGTTGGTCATTCCGTTCGTCGCTCCGGTACCGTTCGTAAGCCCTTTCGATGCAAGTCCGTTCGTAAGCCCTTTCTTCCCCGCTTTTCCGTTGGAAAGCCCGTTTGTAAGTCCGCTTTTAAGGTCCCCCAGGTTTGATTCCTCTGGATGTTTTCCTGCTTTGGCCTTCGGCTTCTTTTCCTGCGCCAGGGCCGGTGCCGCGCTCATTTTTTCAAGAATAAGTTCATATTTGAATTCGGAACCGCAATCGTTACATATGAATTTTGTAGGTGCCTCGTTTCCGCATACGGGACATTTGTACTCTGGTTCGAGACCTTCGGTTGTCCGTAGTGTTATATCTGCTCCACAGGATGGGCAGACTATATGAGGGAGCAGTTCTCCACCACACACAGGACAGGATATTGACTCTTCCATTTTAACACCTCTTAAACTGCGTACTCGATTCCAGTATTTAAGTTTTTCAGTCTTTTTTTAAGTTTTGATTCTTATGTTCACTAGTATAATACAACGATCGAACTTTTGTAAATCCCTCTGAAAGACTATTTTTTCATTTTTTCCCACAAAAGCTCTTCTATGCTCAGCGATTTCGTCCGCTTCCTGAAATTCCCTGTGCAGTTGGGGCAAGCGCTCACCACAGTCCTTCCCTCTGCCTGTGCCACCCTCCTGTCAGCCATCTTATTGGTGAGAGCGGGTTCATAGAGAGCCATGCTCCCTCCTGCACCGCAGCACAGTGAATTCTTCCTGTTGTCCTTCATCTCGGCATAGTCTGCATCGGGTATCAGCTTTATGAGATTCCTCGGCTCATCATAGATGTTGAATGTCCTTCCGAGATGGCAGGGGTCGTGGTAGGTTATCGGCTCGGTTCCCGCTTCGAACTCCGAAGAATCCAGTTTGCCGTCCAGATACGAAACTATGTGGTAGAACTCGATGTCGGAAGTGTCAGTGTACTTCGGATACACATTATTGAACATATAATAGCAGGACGGGCATGAGAACAGCACCTTCTTAACACCCCTCTTCCGCATCTCTTCAAGGTTCTTCTCCATCTGGGCCTTTATCCTGTGGTCGCCCACACCCATGTACATCAGCGGCGCTCCGCAGCACACCTCGTCCAGAGTAGTGAAGTCCGCTCCTAGGTGCTCGAGCAGTTTAACCGCGGCGATTCCCTGCCCGTGGCCCGTCTCTGCAGTTATCTTGCATCCCATGAAATATGCTATCTCTGCCTTTTCCTTGGGTTCATGTCCCGTAAATGCCCATACAGCTTCCTTTTCAGGGCCATAAGTGTGTCCGTGCTCTCCTATGTTGTTCGTGTAAAGTCTCTGCTTGTCCACCGCGTAATCCTCATAGACAACCTTTCTGGCGGCCTTTATCACATCCACGATGTGCACTCCGGAAGGACAGGTGTGGTCGCACATACCGCAGGTGGTGCACTCATAGAGCCTCATGGCAGAGCTCTCGTCCGTTTCAAGCTCTCCGGTGTAAAGCCCATACGCTATCTGCACCCTTCCTCTCGGGCTGGATGCATCCGTGAGAAGGACATTCATAACTGGGCAAGTCACGGTGCAGAAGGAGCAGGATGTGCACTGCATCATCTGGTCAACGTAGTTCTCCAGCATCATTCTCCCTCCACTGGATATCTCAGGTCCACGAGTATTCCTGTTTCGCATTCCACGTTCTTGCCCGGATTCATTATGTCATTGGGGTCGAGCGCTTTCTTTATCTTCTTCATTATCTCCATGCTGTCGCTCTTCTCAATCCTCATGAACGGAGCCTTCGTTATTCCTATGCCATGCTCTCCGCTTACGGTTCCACCAAACTTTATCACGAGGTCATACATCTCCTCAACCATCTTCTCGGCATCCTTCCATGCCTCCTTCTTCCTCGGGTCTATCAGGAATATCGTGTGAAGATTGCCGTCGCCTGCGTGTCCGTAGACTCCCAGAACGACGTGCGGATGCTTCTTCTCTATCTCATGGAATCCGTAAACCGCATCGGGAATCTTCGATATCGGTAGCGACATATATCATCCGCCAGAGAGACCATGAACATCTTTCCCCTTGCATACTGGGACATGGACGGCAGAACTGCCTTTCTGGCCTCCAGCCATTCGTTCATCTTGTCAGGGTCCGAACTGACCCTTACATCCACCGCACCGTTCTTTCTGGCTATGGTCTCGACCTTCTTCAGGTCCCCTGCGATCTCCTCTTCGGTCCCTTCAAGCTCTATCATGACAACAGCGTCCACCAGAGGAAAATCCACTTCTCTGGAGTTTATCACACTTTGAAGGCATACTCGGTCCATGAACTCCACGGATGCGGGAACCATCGGGTACGCGATTATATCGGATATGCTCTGTCCGGCCATCCTCGCATCCTCAAAAGCTGCTAGCACTATGCTTGTGTCCTTAGGCAGAGGGGATATCCTCAGAGTTATCTCGGTTATCACACCCAGTGTTCCCTCGCTGCCGACCAAAAGCTTCGCCATCTGGTACGATGATGCATCCTTTATCGTGTGTGTTCCGAAGTGTGCTATCTCTCCTGTGGGCATGACGACCTCAAGGGCCATTACATAGTCCCGCGTGGCACCGTATTTGAGGGCCCTCATTCCGGATGCGTTCATAGCCACCATTCCTCCTATGGTCGCGACCTTTCCGCTCCCCGGACTGGGAGGATAGAAGAAGCCATATTTCTCGAGTTCGTCATTCAGTTCGTCGTTTATCACCCCCGGTTCCACCACAACCTGAAGGTCCTCCACGCGAACCTCCTTTATCCTGTTCATGCGCTTGAATGACATGGAGATGCCCCCCTTTATTGGGACCGCCTGACCTGCGAGGGCGGAGCCGCTTCCTCTGGGTGTTATCGGTACCTTGTATCGATTGCACAGTTTCACTACCTCCGCCACCTCTTCGGTACTTTCGGGGAAGACAACGGCGTCCGCTTTGTGATGGTGTATGGAGGCATCGAAACCGAACACATAGGTGTCCGCCGGTGCTGTGCTCACTCTATCACCCAGTATGGCCTTCAGTTCCTCAAGCATCTCGGGGCGAATCATGCTGCGAAATCCGTCGGACTATAAAGAAGGTTTTGGTCATTTTCGCCTCAGAAGCGCAAATGCCCTTCTTCTTTTTCTCCATAAAGAATAAATACTGTGTTTCAGATTATGGTGTCATGAACAGAGCGTGGGTGCTTTCATCATTCCTTATCGTGGTGGTGACGCTGACCGTGATTCTCGTTAATACGGACGTAGGTACATGTCGGTACATGTCTTTCCATAGGTATAATTATAGCAGGTCTTGTGTTTCTTGTTATGCAGACCGGTTCGGCAGCATCCGCCGCAGGGCCCAAGTCTCCTGTGAACACGGCGCTCATCCCCGTGGAGATCGTTGAGATAGACAGTGACACGAGGTGGAGGCCGAAACCGTACGAGGAATATGAACTTGCGTTCACTTTGCTGTCCGTGGGACTCGTTCTCTTCGCTATAACGGCGCCCCTCAGCATCCTGTTTTCCTGAGCTTTCTTCTCGAAATATTTAAAAACTCCTTTACAGTTGTCTCAGCATGCGCTCTACACTCCTGACGCCTGCGATCGGTGGACTCGTGGCGGGAATCACCCTATTCGCGATGTCCTTGTTCATTCCCGGCTTATCTCCCTGTATCTATGCGTTTTTCATCGTGCTTCTTCTTATGGCCGCGTTCTCGCCCCTGATGTCCGGTCCGGCCTTCGGAGGCTGGATAAAGGCCAGCACAACCGCCATAGACGGAATGAACAGAGGTACCCGCTATCGGGGAAAGGAAGGTTTTGCCGGAAAGATAGGTGCCGTGGTCTTTCTCGGAGCCGGACTTCTGACATACTTCCTCTTCGGGTTGTTTATTACAATCTGGCTTTCTGGATGACCGTTTTCCCGCGGGATGCCAAACCGTTCATAGAAATGCTTAAATCCTTTTTACAGATTAAAGGTGGGATGAGTCCGTATGTTCCTACCACAGGAAGTGGTGTTCCTAGCGTAGAGATTCCGGAGGGAGAGTGGCTTGTGCGGCGGACGAGCCCGGGGGACGCGCTTTTTGTTAATCTTCTCATTTTCTCTGCCCTCGTCTCGGTACTGTTTGGCCTTTTACTTGTGTTTTCTATTGTTCTGATGGAGGTGCTTCATTTTGCCATATTTCTTAAGTCCGACATCACATATGTCTTTTTGATATCTATTATGCTATCAATTCCTGTTTATCTTCGTTTCTTTTCAATATATCGATCTCTGACCGTTAGCACAAAAGTTTCAAAGGATTGGAGTGGTACTGCGGCGGAATCCTCCGTTTATATGGCACTTCACGAGTGTGGAGTCTCTTTTAAAGAAAAAGAAGACGACGACAACAATTATATGGGAAAGGTCTTTTTCAACCGGAGAATCAAAATCTCGATATATGTCTCCAGAGAAGAGGGGTATACACTAATAGGTCTGGAAGGCTCATCCGGAAAGGGAGAGTCCCTGATATTCTCCCTAGTGAAAGCCATAAGCAGAAATATGGGGATTAGTAGCAAATTGGTTCCTATCGAGAATCTTTTGAAACGCCGAAGAGAACTGCTATGGGCCGGTAATGGCAACGCGTAAAGGAAAAAAGGAGGAGGATTGAGTTCATCATTATTGCGAATCTCCCTGCGAAGGGAGGATGGGCTCATCTTTGATGAGGCCAGAGACATTCTCCGAAAGGAGAAGGTCGGAGTGAGTGAGCTCTGCTCACGAACGAACCTTTTTTCGTCAGGTAAAGGGAGGATGTGCGAACGAACGTGAGCACAGAACCCTTTTTTCGTTAGAAAAAAGGGAGGAGGTGTGTATTCATCGTGATGCTTGAATCCCTTTTTCCGATAGGGAAAGGGAGGATGTGTGAGCTTTTGCGAGTTCGGAGCCCTTTACTGTTGTAAAGGGAGGAGCGAGCAAGTTTCACTTGCGAGCAACCCTTTTTTCCGATAGGGAAAGGGAGGAGCGAGTGAACTTTTGTTCACGAGCGAACCCTTTTTTCCGATAGGAAAAAAGGGAGGAGGATTGAGTTCATCGTCATATTTCCGAGGATATGATGCCCATGCCCTTTCCGGCATATACACTGTTCTGTCCTATGCCGGTCACCACCATGAGCACCTTCATCTTTCCGTCATATTCCGCGGACTGCCTGAGTCCGAAGATTATATTGGCTGAGGGCTCCATGTCCTTTGTGAGCTCTTTGAGCACCTTGCTGACGGTCTGGATGCTTGCGGAGGAGTTCGTACCAACGGTGAAGTGCACCAGTGCGGCCTTTGCCCCCTTTATGTCGGCCCTCATGAAGCGGTTGCCCAATGTCTCATCCACAAGGACACTTATATCGTGCACTGCATTCTCTCCGTAGAGTATCGTCGCATCGCCCTGCTCGGACATGACCCTTTTGAAATCCGCGAAGTCTATGTTCATCGTGGAGGTGTTGACGAGGGCGTCACTCAAATTGTTTATGACATCGGCTATCAGAGTGTCCATCACGGTGAAGGCCATCTCTATCTGAAGGTTCGGGACGATCTCGGTGAGTCTGTCGTTCTCCAGCACTATCACGCTGTCAGCGACCTCTTTCAGTCTTCTTATGCCGTACTTTGCGGCTTCAGTTCTCTGACCGCCTTCCACGGAGAATGGCTTTGTTACCATCCCTATGACTATGGCGCCTGCCTTTCTTGCGACCTCTGCTGCGATATGCGCGGAACCTGTTCCTGTTCCCCCGCCCATCCCTGCCGAGATGAATGCTATATCCGGTTTTCCGATGGCCTCCGCTATCTCATCTATACTGTATTCTGCGGCCCTCTCGCCTATATCCGGGTTTCCCCCGGCCCCCATGCCCTTTGTGAGAGATCTTCCTATGAGTATCTTCCTGTCAGCATTCACTCTCTCGTGCAGGTGATGGACATCTGTGTTGAGGGCGATGGTCTTGACGCTATCCAGCCCCATCATGTTGAGCCGCGTGACGGTGTTGTTTCCCGCTCCGCCGCAGCCTATCACTACGATGTCGAGTGCGTTCTTCGCTGCAGGAATGTCGTAATCCTGCGCCTTTACGAGGAGAGATTCCATACTCATTCTTTTTCACCTTCATTTTCTTTTATTGTGTTTTTTACATAGTCTCGTATCACGGCACGAATGGCGTCCTCGACCGATACATACTCGCCCTGCTCGGTGAGGTCTTCGAGGACCTTCACACTGGACTTCGGAAGGTCCACCACCTTTTTCTCCACATTGTCCGGTGCCATTTCGGTCTCTATGAAGGCCTCGAGTGCCTGTCGTATCAGATCGGAGACCGTTTTTCCGTATTTTCCGGTTGCGAGCATGGCCTCTATCTTCTCGACCTGCTCTGGAGAGATTCTTACGGTTATGCGGATTGATTCGGGCGTCATTCTATGCCTCTTGTCAGACGCTTTATTGGTGTTGTCGGCTGTTTCGTCTGACATTTGTCAGCTAAGGAACCACAGTATTTAAGATTTTCGGTGAGACTTCGAATCTGCGAAAAAAGGCTGTTTCGGACGCAGATAAAGAGAAGAGCGCTCAATCTTATCCGAGAAAGTGCCTGATTTTCACCGAAAAATGCCCCGGATGTCATCCCGGTTTTTTCCTCTTTTTTCCTATCGGCGCCCTCATCCCGCATTCCTTCAAAAACTTTAATAATCCTTGATTACTTGACCCGCTGCCCATGACTCTTAAAGTACATCTTCAGACAGGCGGTTTTATCTGCCCGAAATGCGGTGCTCTTCTTAAAGAGGATGACGCGGCATGTCCCAACTGCGGAGAAAAATTCGAAGGTGTCAGAGAAGGTAAGAGATGCCCGTCCTGTGGAACGATAAACGATGCGGACGCTGTTATCTGCTCCGCGTGTGGGTATTCCTTTGGCTCTCCCGTGGAACATTCCATGAGCGATGACGAATTCCTTCAGAAGCTTCTTAACTGGAGCAAAACTCTCGCGGAAGAGGAAGAAAAAGATTATCAGGAAGAGGCGGAACGCGTCTTGACAGTATTCAAAAAGGTCACGGGAATAGAACTTGAGGAAAGCGATGATGAAGGGGGAGAAATAGACTGGGATAGAAGACTTGTGAAAAACAAGAGCTTCATAAGGTCCTTCATAGAACTTCTGGACGAAGAAAGAGCGGTGATTGAGAAAAAACTCTCGAATGCGAGAAAAAAGGACACCAAAGAGGCGCTCCAAGAAGAGAGCAAAGCCATAGAAAGGGAAATAAAGGGGCTTTCACGCCTTTATCAGGACCTTGCGGATATGAAAAAATGGTATGACGAGCGCCTTAAAATCGCTGAAGACAGAACCATAGAAAAAGAAAGGGAGTTGAGAAAGGAAATAGCGAAAGTGAGAAAGGAGAGCATCGCCCGTGAAGAGGAGCTTAGGAGCCTGATAAACGAACTTAACTCGGAGATAGAATCCCTTAGAAAGAAAGTGGGCGAAACGGTGAGCACCAGCAGCCTTGTCGACGATTGGATAAAATTGGAAAAAAAGCTGGAAAAGGAATTGAACGCCATGGATGAGGCTGAAAAGGACGAGAAGGTTCGGGAATACAGTTTCCGTGTCAAGGAAGAGATGACGGTCATTCTCAATGCGATTAAGATGCGAAAAGAGGATGAAACGGAGCTAAAACGCCTGCTTACCGTACTTGACGACCTTCTGGAAGCCCTCCCGAACAAAAAAATCAAGGAATTTGCGGAGTCGGAGGACTTCAAACTGTACGAACGGGTCCTTGACAGATATCATGTGGGTGAATAAATGGGTCTGAGAGACAAAGCCAGAGAAGTTGCGGAAAAGGGCGAAGATGCCCTTGAAAACACGGAGAATGCCATCGAATACGATAATAAAATAAAGGAACTTGAAGAGAGAATCGCTTCCCTTGAAAAAGAAATCAAAGATAAAGAGGAGGAGGCGGAGAAGAGGATAAGGGAAAAAGAGGAGGAGATAAAGGCCCGGGAGTCGGAAATAGATTCCCTAAAAAAAGAGCTGGAAGAGAAGAAGAAGGGTCTCGGAGAGGAGGAAAAAGGTCTGGAAAAGGAGAAGAAGACCCTTGAAAAAGAGAGAAAAGAGCTCGAAACCCTGAAAACAACGCTGGATGAGGAAAGGAAATCGCTTGAAAAAGAGAGGAAGGAACTGGACGCCCTCAAAAAGTCAGTGGATTCCGAAAAGAGCGCTCTGGAGAAAGAGAAGAAAGATTTGGAATCCATGAAAAAGAAGGCTGCCGAAAGGAGAGAGAAGGAACTGGCGGAGATTGAATCCGAAAGGAAATCGCTTGAAAAAGAGAGAGGCTCGCTCGAATCCGAAAAAGAAAAGATGCTGCGAGAGGTGGAAGAGGAGAGAAAACGACTGAAAGAGGATCAGGAAAAGGCCATAAAAGAGCTTAAAGACAGGGAAATGGCCGCCATCGTTGAAGAGCGCAAGGCTTTCGACAAAGAGAAAAAGGCCTTTGAGGAGATGAGGAGGAAGAGCCTGAAAGAGATCGACGATGAGATGAAAATGGCCAAATCCTTATTTGAAGCGGCTAAAAAGGACGCTGAGCGGATAAGAACGGAAACGGATGCTTTTGTCGAGGCGGAGAGGAAAAAGCTGGAGGAAGAAATAAGCAGCTTCGAGGATTGGAAAAAAGGAGAAGAGGAGAAGATAAAGAAGAAAGAGAAAGAGCTGTCGCTTCTGGAGAGTTCGATTCTAAAAGAAAGAAATATGCTCGAAAAGAGGGAAGAGAGGCTGACAAAAAGAGATGCCGAACTGAAAGATGCCGAGTCCGCCCTTCGCAGTGAAAGAAAAGCCATGGAAAAAGAGATTTCAGAGCTCAGAACGGCCATCGAAAAAGAAAAGAAGGAGTTCGAGAACAAAAAGAAAGAGTGGGAGAAGGCCCTTCAGAGAAAGGAAAAAGAACTGGATAAGAGGGAGAAGGCCGTCGCGACCAGGGAAACTGCGGTGGGAATAAGGGAAAATGACCTGCTGAACTGGGAAAATGCAATAAAGGAAGAGAAAGAAAAACTGGATGCGAGGCACTCCGAACTGAGGGACATGGAAGAAGCGCTGAAATCCCGGGAAAAGGAGCTTAACAGAATAGAGTCCGCTCTTAAACGCAAAGAGGCATCTCTGGAAAATAAGGAAGAGGGGCTAAAGGAAAAAGAGGGAGAGATAAGAGCGGAAAGAAAGGCCCTGTCCGACGAAAGGAAGAGCCTTGACAAAGAGAGAGCGGAGATAGGGGAAGAAAGGTCGAAACTCGCCGCGGACAGGAGGGCCTTTGAAAGAGAAGCGAGCAGAAAGGAAACATCCCTTGCCGAAGAGGCAAAGGCGCTTGAAGAAAGGCTGCTTTCGATATCGGAAAAGGAAAAGGCGCTTGAAGAAAGAGAGAGGACGCTTGATGCCGCACTGCGTGATGTCAGGAAAAAGGAAGGTGAGCTGGAAGCCTTTGAATACGAGCTTCGGAACCGGGAAGAGGAACTTAAAATAACGGAGTCCGAGATATCCGAGAAAGAGAAAAACGCGGAAAAGATGTTTTCCGAGGCGGAAGACAGGGCCAACGATGTCGAAATCAGGGAGAAAGAGGTGGAAAGAAAGGAAAAAAGCCTTGAAAAGAGGTTAGCCTCCCTCGAAGCCAGAGAGAAGAGGCTGGAAGAAAGAGAACTTACGATAAAAGAAGAGAAGAGTTCCATAGCTGCTGAGAGAAAGGAACTCAATGAGATGTGGAAGAAAGTGAGCCGGGAAGGAAAAAAGCTTGAGACTGTCTCCGAAGAGCTTGCCGCCCGTGAGATGAGGATAAAAAAGGATGAAGAAGATGTCAAAAAAGCGCGTGAAGATGCCCTCAGACTGAGGGGGGAGGCCGAAGAGAGACTTATGTCCATTAGAGCGAAGGAAGACGGACTTGAAAAGGCTGCCGAGGAGATGGCCCTTAAGATGGAGGAACTGGAAAAACAGGGACGAGCCATCATAGACAGGGAACGAGAGCTTGAGACATGGGAAACGGAGATCGCTCAGAGGGAAGAGACCGTCTCTGCGGAGAAGAAAAGAATAGAGGATGAGATGGCGAAACTGGAAAAGATGCGCTCCGAGATGCCGCAGATGATGGAAACCCTTGAAAGAGAGAGAAATGAGCTTGAAATGAGGGAAAAAGCCCTTCTCTCGAAGGAAAACGCCCTTTCATCAAGGGAAGAGGAACTTGACCGGAAGCTTGAAATCATCGCAAAGAAAGAAGAGGACCTGCAGCAGATAAAAGAAGGTGCCATAGCTCTCATGAGATATGCGAAGAGCGCGGAGAGAAGGAAGAACGAAGAGGTCCTTGAAAGGATAAGGGCGGAGAAGGCAGCACTGGAAAGCGAGAAGAACGATGTTGAGACTCGCTTAAAACCCCTCGAAAAGAGGCTTGCCGCCCTTGAAGAAGAACTGAGGAAGAAAGAGGAAGAGGCCGATGCAAAGGAAAAGGCGCTGCGGACATGGGAAGAAGAGCTTATTGTTGAAAGAGAGAGACTTTCAAAGGAAAGAGAGGAGATTGCTGCTGTCTGGAAACAGATAGAGAAAGACTCGGCAGAGGCTATGAAGCTCAAAGAGAGCCTTGATAAAGAGATAAAGGAAAAAGTGATGGATCGGGTGAAGGAACTGGATGCCCGTGAAAAAGACCTGAAAAAGAAGATTTCTGAGATTTCCGACCTTGAAAAGGAGATTTCAAAGAAACTGAAAGACCTTGAAAAGAGGGAAAAGGCCGTTAAAAAGAGAGAAAAAGAGGTTGAAGACAAGAGAAAACTGGTCGAGGAACTTCAGGAACAGTTGAGCGCTCTTCTCTGAACTTATTTGAATATCTCTCCCGCTCCTTCATACCAGAATATGAGATCGAGCGCAGGCATGGGAATCTCTGTTTTTTCCGAGAAATTTCTCATTTTTTCCTCGATTTCCATGTATTTGCGCCTCGTCAGGCTTGAGGGCATCACGTCTATCGCTCCTGCGGAAACGAGGTTTCTCAGTATGTGTCTGTCCAGTATCGCAAGTTCAAGGCCGTATCCCGTGTTTCTCAAAAAATGCGATGCCTCTTTGTAGCCGTACCCATCTATGTTCTTAACCACCCATTCCCTTGCAGCATGCGGACCTTCAAAGGAGTCCATAATATCTTTTATCCCTTTTCCTTCGGGAAACCTCTCCCTGAGGGCCATTATTCTCCTTGCCTTCGTGTACTTGAAGCGGACGCCGACAAGGCATTCCGTTATCTTCCGTTCGCTCCCATATATCGACCCGTCCAGAAGGCATTCCACCGCCTTCCAGCATACTTTCGCCTTTGACTGAGGAGTCAGTGTGCAGAAGAGCATCTCCGCGAACATCTCTCGCTCGTCTCCTCTCTCCCGAATTCTTCTGAAATCATCCAGTCTGCGCTCTATCTCCGGCTTCAAATGCAAATAAAGGGTCTTTATCTCGGCGGGACGCATGTACGTTGAACCGGATGAGAGTTAAGAACATGTCGGTAAACTCTCTGAAAATATCTCTCTTAAGGGGTGTGTGGATGGCATTTTCATAACTGGCCTTGCACCATCGGTATGACTGCATAAAAAGTACGAACTTCCTCTCTGTCTATGATCTGCAGAACCGCATATGAAAAAACATCAGCATTTTTGTGACTGACAAAAAATGAGATAATTGTTCATCGGACCTATGACGCCGATTCCCCATGCCGTTGCCGGGTTGCATCCACTACTCCTCTATCCTCTATTCTTAAAGATACTCCCTTCGTTGTCCCGTTGAGCATTACAAAGAGACCATGAAAAGAGATATCTGGATAATTAAAATAATATGAAAGGAAAAAGGTTTAAAGACCGCTCACGAGGTCGTCGCCGACATCAAATTCTTCCGGTGCCTGTTCCTGTGCGGGCTCTGCCGGTTCCGCAGGTGGTGTTTGAGGCTGTTCTCCGAATTCCTGCGGTTGCTGAGAAGTTGTCTGCTGAGTCTCCTGCTGTGGAGGGGCATATGCTTCCTGTGGAGGCTGGCTCGGGCCCTTTCCTCCTTTCTTTACCAGCATCACCGCAAGCACTGCCACGATGAGAAGAAGAACGATAACAAGTATCGTCGTGAGGCTGGAAATTTCTCCTTCTCCACTGGATTGCAGACTGTCGCCGGGAATGAGCGGATGTTCGTCAAAACCATCCACCACGCCATCTCCGTCGGTGTCGTCGTTATTGGGGTCTGTGCCTGTTTCATACTCGAGTAGATTGGAAAGCCCGTCAGTATCCGCATCTGTGGCCGCATCCGATATGTCCATTGGGTCAAATCCGTTGAGAATCTCCCATGAGTCCGTCATTCCGTCGCCATCGCTGTCGAGGTCTGTTGGTGCCGTATACATCGTGGAATATGCCGTGAGCATCGGTGCTCCGCTTGACGCCTTCGCTCCTACGTCAACCCTTATGTCATAGGTTCCGGAGACCGTGGAGGAGGGCGTAAATGTCATGGTTCTTACATCGGCCCATATAAAGTTCCCGGCAACGACCGTGCCGTTCTTGCTCATGGAAAACGACTGTTCCACGGATGACAGGTCCATATCCCTATCAAATATTATGGTTATCTTGCTCCCATCGTAGGACATTCCTGTGACCTGTGGGCGCTCCGCCATATTCACGTGTACCCGTATTCTCGCTGTTCCTGATAGGTGCCCTGGGTCTTCGACCGTTATAGTTACGTTTTCTCCCATGAATCCGTATGGGTATTTGAAAATTATATTCTGGCCGTCCACGGTCGCATAGGAGGAGTCCGTGCTGAATGTCAGTTCATCTGCTGTGTTGTCCGGGTCTGAGGCATACATCCCGATATTGAGAATATACTCCACACCCTCCATGCAACTTATTGTAGAAGGGGGAGCTACGACAGGGGCATCGTTCACAGGCGTTATTGAGATGTGGAGAATAGCGATGTCCGAAAGTTGTCCTGGATCCTCGACGGTGATGATTACGGTATCTCCCAGTATGCCCTCTGGATAGTTGAAGGTGATGTTATGGCCGTCCACGGTCGCATAGGGGGAGTCCGTGCTGAATGTCAGTTCATCCACTGTGTTGTCCGGGTCTGAGGCATAAAGGCCCATGTCGAGCGTGTAATTGGTGTCTTCAACACATGTTATTGTGGCAGGAAAACCTGAAATCACGGGGGCATCGTTCAC
>CAYYXK010000014.1:0-32873 GCA_964475625.1 uncultured Thermoplasmata archaeon
AGACTTCCAATGAAGATACCCCGCAGCTTGCTGCGGTTGGGTTCTTCATTTTCTTTTTCATCATTATTTTTATAGTTATTTTTCTGTCTTTTTGTTTTCCACATACATATCTCAAAAAATTCCTCTTTCAGCAGATATCCCCTGTTTTTAATAGACTTTGATATGTTCTCGAAATAAGGAGATGTTTCTTTGATTCTTCCCAGTTTGTCGTCTTTGTACAAAATAAAGGACTTTTCTTTTTCGTATATCTCTTCGTATTTCTTTGCCCACTTTTCAAAATCTATTTCTCTTTTCACTGAGCTGGCAAATAACGCTGTGCAGTCAGACATTAAAATAAGATATAAAGATTCCTTAAAAACCTTTCCCCAACCTTTAAAACTCCCTCTCATTTCCTCATTCCATAATGCCCCGAAGCCCTGCCATAAAGGTTAGAAAATCCGAGGCCGAAGCCTTCCGAAAGAAGCTCATGGAATCCGACGTTCTGAACAGAAAACTGAAGGTCTCCAGAGATGGTGATTTCGTCATATTCCCTGTGAAAGGAGACGTTGAAGGCTATGAACTGATAGAATGGGACTTCGAGGAGAACGAGAAGATGCCGAGGTATCAGGACATCGCCGAAGTTCCCGATGAACTGAAAGAATATCTGCCGACCTCCTTCGATGTGATAGGCGACGTGGTCATAATCAAGATTCCCGATGAACTGAAGGAATATGAGAAAGAGATAGGGAGCGCATTGCTGAAAGCCCTGCCATCCGCAAGGGTCGTGGCTGCCGACAGAGGTGTTAAAGGAGAGTACCGAGTGAGAGACCTTGATATCATAGCCGGTTCGGGTGGCACTGAGACCGTGCACACGGAGTACGGAATCAAGCTGAAAGTTGACCCTGCAAGGGCCTATTTCTCGCCGAGACTTGCGAACGAACACCGCAGGATAGCTGAACTCGTGAACGATGGGGAGGAGATAATCGATATGTTCGCAGGTGTGGGTCCCTTTGCTATTATGATCGCTAAAATGAAGAATGTACATATCCACGCCATCGACCTTAACCCTGCGGCGGTGGATTACATGGAAGAGAACATAAGAATGAACGGTGTCGCGGGAATAGAGCCGCTGAATGCGGATGCCCGTTTCATCGTAAAGGCCCTGAAAGCAGACCGAATAATAATGAACCTGCCTCATTCCGCAGTACATTTCTTCGAGGATGCGCTCTCCGCCGTTGATGATGGCTGGATACACTATTATGAGATAGTCGAGGACGAAAAAACGGATGAAAGGACGAAGGACCTGAAAAATATGGGGGCCGATGGGGGAAAAAGCGTTGAAGTTGTCGAGCTGATCAAGATAAGGAACTATGCACCGGGAATCGGCAACTATGTGTGGGACCTGCGGGTGAGAGAAGATTATTAAATCAACGGCGTATCCCCAGCCGTGATATTATGAAATACAGGATAATGGGCGACAACCTTCAGATGGCGCTCGTGGAACTGGCGCAGAATGAGAAAGTGTACGCCGAAGCCGGTGCCATGAACCACATGAGCGGAAATATGGTGATGGAAGCGAGGGCAAGAGGCGGTCTGATGTCTGGTCTGAAAAGGAAGCTGATGAATGAGACCTTCTTTGTCACGGAGTTTTATCCATCAGGCGGCTCGGGATATGTTGCTTTCAGAGGAAATGTGCCTGGAAAGATAATGCCCGTGGAGATAGCGCCGGGAAAGGAGTTCATAGTGCAGAAGGACGCATTCCTTGCTGCCGAGGACAGCGTGAACCTTGAGATCACATTCCAGAGAAGGCTCGGTTCCGGGTTCTTCGGAGGAGAGGGATTCATACTTGAGAAACTGACCGGACAGGGTACGGCATTCATAAATGCGGCGGGAGATTTCGTTGAGTATGTCCTTCAACCCGGACAGCAGGTAAAGGTGAGCACCGGATGCGTCGTAGGGTTCGAGCCGACGGTGCATTTCGACATACAGACCGTCGGAGGATTGAAGACCATGTTCTTCGGCGGCGAAGGCGTTTTCGTCACGATACTGACAGGACCCGGAAGGATAGTTCTGCAGTCCATGACGATAGGGAACCTTGCCATGGCGATATATCCTTTCCTTCCGAGAACCAACCAGTGAATGGAAATGAAAGAAAGACAGGCCCCCCTGATCCTCTTCCTTATTTCCATAGCGATAGTTGCGGGCATAATTATACTTCTCTGGCCATATCTGATTGAGTTAGCGGCATATATCGGTATTTTTTTCTTTATCCTTTTAATCGTAGGGATGGCTCTCGCCGTAGCCGCTGTTCTGGCACATCTGATCCTCATACCCTTCTTTGCCGCCGGTCATCCGTCGGATGTCAAAACAGGGTCTTACAGCATAGATGACGCAAAGGAGCCGGGAAAACATGAAGATGATTGAAGGTGCGGAGATTTCCTCACTGGAAAAGGAGATATTCTCCCTCATGAATGCCGTCTACGAACACAGTAAAGGCGAATATCCCGCCCTTGAGTGGGTAAAGGACAAGCCAATTCCAGGAGATACGGAATGGGAAAAAAGATTTGAAGAGATATACCGCCCCTTCCTGCGATACCGCCTGAAAGAAGATGTGGATATCCTTCTCACCATCGGAGAGGGTGAGATTGCGGGAATCATAGGGATAAAACACACCGGAACAGGTTCTTTTAAGGGCTATAAACGCCTTTTCTCATACGCAGGCATCGATATGCCTAAAAATGCGGCATTCCTCGAAATGCTGGCCGTACATCCGAAATACCGTGGAAAAGGATATGGAAAGGCGCTGCTCGAGAGAGCGCTCGGAATAGTCGAAGAACGGGGTATGCGGGCATACGGGGTTTCGTTTCCGAGACTTCAACCGGCACTTTCAATCTACGAATCTATAGGTGCCAATATTACCGCGGAGGTTCACGGCTATTCGTGGAGCGACGGGGAGGAACCCGCCGACTATGTTATAATACAGTTCTGAAAGGCTTATATCGGAAATGTGATGCCTCCCTATGAAGGTCTCCGAATACCATGAGGAAGATTTCCTAAAAAGATATGCGAAACTCCCGATTCTGAATCCCTATGTGGCATACCCTAAAATAATGGAGATAACGGGGGATGTCCGCGGAAAAAGAATAATGGACCTCGGATGCGGCTCCGGAGCGCTCTCCGCACTTCTTGCCGAAAAAGGCGCATATGTGGAAGGGGTCGATGTATCGCGGGAATGGATCGAAATCTGCAAGAAGGAATACGGGAAGACGAAAAATCCGAATTTCACCGTGTCGGATGGCACCGAGCTCGACGCTTTCGATTCCGAGAACTTCGATTATGTGGTTATGAACATGGTACTTTTGAATGTTCCCTCCTCGGAAAAGGTCAAAAAGATCTTCTCGGAGGTGGCAAGAGTGCTCAAAAAAGGCGGAAAGATGATATTCTCCGACCTGCACCCGATATGTCTTGCGGTCAAAAGAACAAGCACGGAAGAACAGCGTTACGGTGATGATTTTTCCTATTTCCATGATGGTGCCGAATACCACTCGAAGGTGATGTTGAGCGATGGTTCTCTCATCGAGTTCTCCGACATTCACTGGACCCTTGAGTCCTATTCGAAATGGATAAGTGATGCGGGAATGTGCATAAAGAGGATTGCGGAACCTGAGCCGGTGGATGGCTCTCCGTTTCCGCTTGATGACTACCCTCTTCCGGAATACATCATCTTCGTATGCGAAAAACCATAAATGGGTATGGGGTTCGGGATGTATGCGCTCCGAACTCGTGGATAAGATACTCGGATTCCAGAAGAACGAGATAACCGAATATCATGTGTACAGAAAACTAGCGGAAAGGAGCGGCGATAAGAACGGGCCGGTACTGAAGAAAATTTCCGACGACGAACTGAAACACTACGAACAGTGGAAAGAATTCACGGGGAAAGATGTCAAACCCGATATGTGGCGAGTGAGGAAATACGCCCTGATATCCAGATTGTTCGGGCTTACATTTGCCATAAAAATGATGGAGATGGGGGAGAACGAGGCGGAACGTGCATATTCCGATGTCGTAAAGGAGATTCCGGAGGCTGAGGAGATAATAAATGACGAGACCATGCACGAAAATCTTCTCATAGACATGATAGACGAGGAGAAGATAGGTTATGTGGGTTCGATGGTCCTTGGTCTGAACGATGCCCTTGTTGAGCTGACCGGAGCGCTCGCAGGCCTCAGCTTTGCCCTGCAGAACACGAAATTGACAGGATTCGTGGCCCTCATAACCGGAATAGCGGCCGCCATGTCCATGGCATCTTCGGAGTATCTCTCACAGAAATCGGATGGCTCGAAACATCCCGGAAAGGCCTCCTTCTATACCGGACTGGCATACATCTTCACGGTCCTGCTTCTGGTAGCGCCGTATTTCGTGCTTGAAAGCTACCAGTGGGCCCTTCTTGCCACCCTTCTCGTGGGCGTATTCATCATATTCTTTTTCACTTTCTTCGTTTCCGTGGTAAAAGAGCGGAACTTCAAACGGCTATTCCTTGAGATGCTTGCGATAAGTCTGGGCGTGGCCTTTGCGTCATTCCTCATAGGGCTGGCTGTCAGAGCATTCTTCGGCGTGGATATGTAGTTATTTCAGGAAAACATGGCCGAATCCTCTGACATAGAACCAATCGTCGTCGGTATTTGCCTCGTGCTTAAGTTTGAGGTACTGAAATACCTGTGCGTCGCTGTGGTCCGCCAGAAACACCGCTTCGGCCTCCGGAAGCGCCGGATCCTTCGATGAACCCCATCCGTTCTCGACCGGGCCGTGATGGGTGAGGACGATATGTACCAGTTTCTGCCTCACGAGATCATCCGTACCTATCTCTCTGCATCGGGCATCTACCATCTCCGCACCCATGAAAACATGTCCCATAAGTTCGCCGTCTATGGTCATGTCTATGTTCGTGGTGGTTTTGAACTCCTTCAATTTCCCTATGTCGTGGAGGAGCGCTCCCCCGATCATTATGTCTCGGTCCAAAGCGGGATATATCCCTGAAAGAGTGTCGCATATCTTGGCCACATTAAGCGTATGGTGCAGGAGCCCGTGTATAAATGCGGAATGTCTTTTCATTGATGCGGGAGCATCGCTGAACTCCTTCCAGAATGCAGGGTCCTTGAAGAACGAATCGATGACCTTCTTTATTTCGGGATTCTTTATGCTGTCCACAATCTCGATGAACTCTTTCTTCATGCGCTCCGTATCCTCTCCGAGCCATTCGATGTCCTCTGCCGTCGGTATGAAGTCCCGTATGTCGTATATGTTCTCTTTCAGGACTTTTCCCCCTCTGAAGGCATCCACATCGATGGAAAATGCCTCCTTGAACTTTGAAACCGTTCCGGTCACGCGGACAACATCCCCTTTGTCGAAGCTTGAATATATCTTCTGCACATCCTCTCCTTCCCTCCCCCAGTACTTCACCGCTATTTCTCCGGTAGCATCGGCGACCCTCATCTCGAACCATTGACCGGGTTTCGCCTTGTAGTTCTGAGGCGGTTTCTTGAGTTTCACGGAGAACTGTTCATCGACCATGTCTCCTTCCTTAAAGTCCTTTATGAATTTCCTTTTCATGTTATCGGAAGGTGATATGCATGGGATTAAAAAAGTATAGGTAAGGGGTTTAGTGGAGATGTCTCCTGTCGGGTTTTTCCTGTCTCAGGTAGAGCACCGCATAGGCCAGCGCCAGTGCCGCCATTCCGAGGGAAAGGAAGATTGCCCCGTATGCCGTGACAGGGGACACTCCACTTCCTGTGCTAGCGGTGCTCATGTCCGGAAGTTCGGGCGGAGGGTTCTGTGCATCGGATTCGACTGGCATGGATATTATGTGTGTTTCGATGGAGGTCTGTGATTTGCCGTCGCTTGCGATGAATATCACCTTTTCATCGGGCTGTGCATCGCAGGATACCTCTATGGTGGCTATGTTCCCGTCTATGCTCACCCTTACACCCGGTGGAGCACTATATCCGTATGTGAGGCTGTCTCCATCGGGATCGCTGAAGTACTTCGACAGATCTATGCTCAAGGCCTCTTCGCGCTCCGCATCCAGAACTATGGAGTCCCTTGTTGATGTGGGCATGTCGTTCGCAGGGGATATGTACACTGTGACAGGTATCTTTGTCGTGTAGGTGCCGTCACTGGCCGTGAAACACAGCATGCTCTTTCCGTGCCAGTTCTTTTCCGGTGTTATCGTCGCCTTTCCTTTCTGGTCTATCTGCACATTCAGGTGTTTTCCGCCGGTATATGAGTATGTGAGGATGGAATCGACATCCGAGAAGAAAGTCCCGATGTCAAGGCTTATCGAATTGTCCTCGACCCCTCCGACAGAGTAAGCGCTCATCTTTGCTATGGGGCTGTCATCCACGGACAATATGTGCACATGTATGGTCCTGTTGACCGTATAGTTCCCGTCGGTAGCGACTATCGTTACTCTGGAATCTCCGTTCCAATCCCGGACAGGCAGGAGTATCAGAGTGGAACCGCTTATCTTTCCTTCCAGACCGTCCGCCGTTTCTATGCTGTACTCGAGTTCGGAATCTATGTCCGCAAATACCTGTGAAAGGTCTATTGCGCCAACCGTGTCTTCGTCAATATATTCCTCCGACGGGGCTGTTTGAAGAACCACCGGTGGGTCATCCACGCCCTTTATAGTCACCGGAACCTCAGTGCTCACCTCGTACTCTCCGTCACTGGCCGTAACGGTCAGATTGACACTTCCGAACCAATTGGGCTCCGGAGAAAGAGAGAGTATGCTACCGTCAATGCTTGCGCTGAGGCCCTCGGGAACATTCACGGAATATGTGAGCCCCGAGTCTATGTCGACGAAGTACTTCGATAGGTCTATCGTCAGAGGCTCGCTGTCCTCAACACCTGCAAGAGATGGTGTTGAAACCACTTTCGGTTGGTCATTCACCGGAGCGACATTTATCTCGGCAAGCTCTTCGAAAGGTACCATATATGCAGTGCTATAGGATATAGGAGCCGTGAAACCTCCGAAAAGAACCGGTCCAGTCCAGTAATATCCATTTATCTCTATTTGGGCCTTACCATTCCAGTCTTTTCCAGGAATCGCCTTAATCATACCGGTATCGCTTTCAATCTCTATGTTCATGTCGCCCTCAATGACGCTGAATGTTACACCCAATGTTCCGAGAGGGAGAACATCGCTGGCATTGAAATATGCCACCGTATCTTCTTCCATCGTCAGGTCGGGAGCAGGCATTATATTGCACTTTTCAACGAAAGAAGTGGAATCTATGCCGTCATATGCAATTATCGTCAGTTCCGTGCTACCATACCAGTCCTTCTGGGGTTCTATATTCAGCACCCCACTGGTGTTCACAAACACATGTACATGTGGGGAACTGGAAGCTGCGGTGTATGTCAGCGGATCGCCATCGACATCATAGAACAATGCGTTCAGGTTTATCCTCTGCACAGTGTCCTCGCTGAAAGATATCGTCTGAAGAGTGGTGATACGGCGTATCGGCGGGTCGTTTACCGCCCGGACCTTGACTGCTATATCAAGAGACATCTCATTCTCAGACCTTATTGATGGAGACTCTGGGTCTCCGAATGAGGCATATGCTAGAGAAACAGAGATGTTACACTCTCCGTTCCAATTCGGTGAAGGATCGATATAAAGCCAGTTTCCGTCCAATTTCCATAATATGTCACTGTAATCACAGTATATCTGAATTTCCTCCCATCCGGGAGGTACATAGTCGGTTATATCTACTGCGGCACTCCTGTCCTCTAGAATAGTTACTGATACGGTATTTCCATTTTCCGGATATTCCGGGACAGGATCAACAGTGCATTTTATCTTCATCTCGGCAAGATACTCTCCGTCAGTAGCAAATATTTTCACATATTCCGTCCCATGCCATTGCTTTTCAGGAGACAGAACTAGGATATCTCCGTCAAAAGAAGTTGATATGTGCTCTCCTGCATTGGCTGAATATGTCAGTTCACTATCGACATCACTGAAATATCTGCTTATATCGAGAGAGTACGTGGAATCCTCATTGAACTCCACCTGAAGGATGCTTTCTGCGGCAACAGGTGGGTCATTGACAGGATCGACAACAAGCAAAAGCGGTATATCTACCTCTCGATATCCATATCCGTTGGAGTACACTATTGGAAAACCTGCCGGGAGTCTGTATCTTACTGATATCTGCTCCGAGCCATACCAGTTCTTCTCAGGAATTATCGTTAGAATGCTACCATTTAGAATGTAGTCAGCGTGTTCCATCCCCTCTATACTGAAGTTGTACCATCCATGAGGGAGCTGTGTGTCTAGATCTCCAGTCAGATTGGAATCCTCTTTCAATTCCACCGTCGGAATGCCTTCGGTCTCTCCCATAACTGGCACTGTAGCGTACATTACGCTTGCCATAAGCAGCATAGCCATGAGAGCAATGCTGCCAACCGTGAATCGTGTTTTTCGGGTCATGATAGATACTGCTCATACATCAGTATTTAATCTGTCTATGATAATATCGATTTCGGTTATCGATAGTGATTTTCGTTCGAAGGAAAACCTAAATATGCAGAAGGATACCCCCGTACAAGGTGATGACATGGCTTTCAAACTCGAAGTCGACAAGGTACCGTACAGTGTGGAAAGAATAAACAGAGGAACGGAGCGTATAAAGAGAGGCTTCGCCGCAATGCAGAAAGGCGGGGTCATAATGGATGTTACGGATGCCGCACAGGCCAGCATAGCGGAAGAGGCGGGTGCGGTTGCGGTTATGGCGCTCGAAAGGGTTCCCGCCGATATCAGAGCGCAGGGTGGAGTTGCGCGTATGTCCGACCCCACCAAGATAGAGGAGATAATAGATGCGGTTACCATACCGGTCATGGCGAAGGCCAGAATAGGGCACTTCGTGGAGGCGCAGATACTTCAGGAACTCGGCGTGGACATGATAGATGAATCGGAGGTGCTTACTCCGGCGGACCCGTTCTATCACATAGATAAGGAGCGGTTCACGGTACCGTTCGTTTGCGGTGCAAGGAATCTGGGTGAGGCCCTGCGCAGGATATTCGAGGGCGCTGCCATGATAAGGACCAAGGGGGAGGCCGGAACCGGCAATGTCATAGAGGCCGTTCGCCACCAGCGTGCCATAACAAAAGAGATACACCAGATAGCGAACATGGATGATGAAGAGATATTCGCATATTCCCGTGAGATTCAGGCTCCCTTCGAACTCGTTAAACAGGTGGCTGAGCTGCAGCGTCTTCCGGTTGTGAATTTTGCGGCAGGGGGCATAGCCACACCTGCTGATGCGGCGCTCATGATGCAGTTGGGCTCGGACGGTGTCTTTGTGGGCTCCGGAATATTCAAGTCCCAGAACCCTGAGAAGATGGCGAGGGCAGTGGTCGAAGCGGTGCATAATTTCGATGACCCTGCGGTTCTGTCAAAGGTATCCAGAGGTCTCGGAGAAGCCATGAAAGGGCTTGAGATAGACGGGCTGGAAACCCATCTTCAGGAAAGAGGATGGTAAAACCTTTAATAATACCTTCTATTTTTATGAACCATGTTCGAGATAAGGGTTCCAACCAAGACTTCCCTGAGAAAAATCGTGGTCAGCGTTGTTTACCTCTTCTTGGTCTCATTGTTCGTGAGTATTTTCAATGTTGTTCTGTCCTACCTAGTTCCGGAACATTCGGGAGGTTTGTTCTGCATCAGCGGGCTTATCGTTTTCTTCTTCGTCCTATATCTCGCATACGGGCTTTTCGCAGGAGCGCGCGCCATAGTTCTCATAGAGAATATGATGTACATAGATAGAGGGATGCTGGAAAGGGTGAGCATCGATCTGAACTACACCCGGAAACTCGTTTTTTCCGGAGGTCTCAGGAAAATGTCCGTGACCGATGCCGGCGGAAGGAAGAAGGAATTCCGCATATCCGACTTCGGGCCCGAGAATATCCAGAAGCTCATAAACGAACTCTCGGAGGTGGCCGACAGATACGGATTTCTTCTTGTGGACGAGAACAGCGATACCTCGTGGGGCAAGGTGAAAGGTCACGCTCTCGAGCCCGATGAAAGAGCCACTACTCATACTTCTGCAAGCTCGGAAGATGAGACTCCATACAAGGTAAAATGAGGGCAAAAAAAGTTAATACTCGGCTTTGTATTTATGACCGATGTTCGAGATAGAGCCTCGCAAAAGAGATGTCAAAAGGGATGCCCTCAGGATTGTAGCGGCCACTCCGGTGGTGCTTGCCATTCTCTATGGCTTTATTGTGTTTTTTGAAGGCCCGATTGAGATGTTCTATGCCATATCCGGTCTGATTCTCATCCTGATATTTTCCATAGGGGTAGCCACTATGGTTTCTCTGAGATTCGTCATAGACGAGGAGAATGAGAGGGTCGGCCTGCGTCTTAAAAAGATGTGGGTCAGTACCATACCCATGAGAAGTATCGTTGATGTTATCTATGATGTTGATACCAAGGGGAGAACCTCACTTGGTGCATTCGGACACCCGTCGACAGGTAGGGGCCTGATGATATCCACGGATGGCTTCACGGAAAGAGACATACGCTCCGCCTTCGAGATGCTTTCCATCATATCCGAAAAGTACGGCTTCAATGTGAAGGAAAAGCACGGGACCGAAAGCACAACGCCTCGCGTTCCATCTGCATCTTCACCCCGGAGCACGGTGGAAGGAAGTGAAGATATGCCCGCGTCCGAGGGGCCCTCGCCGTACAAGGTAAAATAAGAGCCGTATCTTAAAGAAAAGTTCTTAATATCGAAATCATTCTCCCAATGATGCTCGAAATAGTACAGACCGGAAAGAGGGCGGCCGCAATACTGTTTATAATGGGCACAGTCTTCATTGTCTTCGGTATCATATTGTTTGTGATGTATCAAATTCAGACCGAGTACTGCACGGCTTCCGTCATATTCGGAATAGGAGGAATATTTGCGCTCTATGTGGGATTTTACGGCAGAAAGTACAAGATAGTTATAAAAATGGACGAGGAGAAACTGACGATAATCGGGCCTCAGAACGCTCTGAAGGAATTCAAGCTGGACGAGATTGAAAAAGCGGAGATCGTGAGAAAAGGACAAGGCTCCTCCATAACCTTCCATCCCCGGGAAAAGACGCCTTTCAGGGTAGAGAGCGCGGGAATAGCGGAGAACGACATGGAAAAACTGATATCCGCGGTGAAGGACGCGGGACATTCCCATGATTTCGATGTCGTGGAAAAGGGCCGAGTGAAGAAAGTAAAAAACGTAGCTCTTTCCCCTGAAAAAATGGAAGTTACGGGAGAAAATCGGATCTTCTCCACTGCGGAGGATAAAGACGACGCGCCCTACAAAGTGAAATGAGGTGGGGCAAACTATTAATACCGTTTTTTCTATTTATGGTTTGTGCTTGAGATAAATTCCGATAGGTCTCGCGGTCGGCGGGATATGCCCGTACTTTTCACCTCAACGATAATCCTGACAGGTTTTCTATATTTTATACTGGTCATCGTTGGAGACAATATGCTAGCTTTCTATGCAATGTCATCTCTGCTTCTCATTCTGGTCGTTCCTTTCGGAGCTCTGGCTCTTTTGCCGGAGAAAATACTCATAGATACCTCCGAAGAGAGTATAAAGAACTATGTGGGAAAATGGAAGATCAGTGAGTTCCCGATGAGGAAGATATCCTCTGTCAAGTATGGAGTCACGAATAAAGGATACGCCACTCTGATAATCGTTAAGAAGGATGGGACGACCTTTTCCATAGGCTCATGGCTCTTCAGGGAAGAGGATATCAAGGCCGCTTTTGATGAGATTTCCCCATACTCCGAAAAATACGGTTTTGATGTTAAAGAAAGCATAGAAGGAGAGTACGGAGGATTTTCCGGTGAGGCGGTGCCTTCGAAGGATGATATGCCTTACAAAGTGAAATGAGACATGGCAAACTACTAATAACCGTTTTTCTATTTATGTATGATGCTCGAAATCGAAGCGATACCGTTCAAGAAATCCGTTGTGGTGGCATACTGGGCGATAAGCATCTCTCTCATATTCTTTCTCTATCTTCTCTTTATAGTTCTTATGAAGGACACGAAAGCCCTCTATTATTTCCTTCCCTTTGTTATTGCAATGACCCTCCCTCTGGGAGTATTCCTGTTAATGACGCAGAAAATCAGGATAGACCCTGCGGAAAAAAGCATTGTCTCTTGCTTCGGAAGATTCTGTGTGAGAAATTTTAAAATGAAAGACATTGCTAAGATAAAGTACGGGCGCGACAACAGGGGAGGTCTGTCCATGACGATATACCTGAAAAACGGGTCCCTCGTCAATCTGGCCTCATGGCGTTTCGAAGAACAGGACATCAAGTTCGCCATAGAACTGATGCTTTCTTTATCCGATACATACGGTTTTGAGGTGGAAGAGGTCAAAGAAGGAGCTCCGCATCATTTTTCCGCCGATGGCGCTCAGATTAAGGAAACGGATGAGCTTGCATATAGGATAAAATGAGAAACCCTTAAATCCTGTCCTGCAATGGATATCCGTGTTCGAGGTCAAAGAGAATGTGAACAGGGCCGCTGTTGCGGGCGTGACCATCCTAGCCGTTCCTTTCTTCATTCTCTGGCTGTATCTGTTCATGTTCGGACCGAACAGTGGGGAGCTGTGTGCATCCCATATCGCTTTCCTGATACTTGCCGGGTTCTTTGCGCTCATCGCCTTCGGCCTCTCGATTCCCACCACTGTGAGAATAAGCGAGGATTCCGTGATGCTTCTGCGCGGAACTTCCATATCCGGCGAGGTGATGCTTGACGAGATCGAAAAAGTTGAGGTTATGGACCCGAAGGGAGACATGAGAATAGAGATATATGCCGGGGGAGAGCGAAAGATGATGATAAATGATGTTACAATAGGCTCTGACAAAGTCCGAGCGCTCTATGATGAGTTGAAGAAGGTCTCGGAGAGGCATCATTTTCCAGTCATAGAGAAGGAAAGCTCTCTGGAGCTCATGAAAGAGGGAGCACTGGAAAAAAGAGGGGAGGCCGTGGAAGAGATGGAACTGAGTGCGGAACATCTGTCCGGCGATGAAGACCTCCCGTACAAGGTGAAATGAGCCCTTTCAATCAAAACCTTTATTTACTAAAATATTCTAGGGCTGACCAGCCATTAGTCTGGGGTATGTAACCTCAGGAGAGTGTTTGATATGAAATCGATAATACAAGAGGCACTGTCAAAGAGCGGGAATGCACTTGCATCCGTACCTCCCGAAGAACAGCCGATAATGGGCTTCAGCGATGAGGATGAGGAACTCAGAAAGATACTCGAAGGCCTCAAGACCAAGATCGTTATAGTCGGCTGCGGAGGCGGCGGTTCAAACACAGTGACAAGGATATATCAGGAGGGGATAACCGGAGCAGACCTTGTTGCTGCGAATACGGATGCGCAGCACCTTCTGACGACAAAAGCACAGAAAAAGGTCCTTCTCGGAATAAGGAGTACGAGGGGGCTCGGTGCCGGCGCACTTCCCAAGAGGGGTGAGGAAGCAGCTAAAGAAGCGGAGGATAAGCTAAAAGATATAGTTTCAGGTGCTGATATAGTGTTCGTTACATGCGGCCTCGGAGGGGGCACCGGCACAGGTTCCGCACCATATGTTGCACATCTTGCAAAGGAGGCTGGGGCTCTCACCATCGGTGTCTGCACATATCCGTTCAAAGCTGAGGGCATAAGCAGGCAGGAGAACGCCGAATGGGGCCTCAAAAAGCTGAGGAGCATTGCGGATACCGTTATAGTAATACCGAATGACAAGCTCATAGAATTGGTTCCGAGGCTTTCCCTGAACGATGCGTTCAAGGTTGCGGACGAACTGCTGATGCGCTCCATAAAGGGCATAACCGAGATGATCACCAAGCCCGGCCTCGTAAATCTTGACTTCAACGACCTGAGGACCATCATGAAAGGCGCCGGAGTGGCGATGATAGGTCTCGGAGAATCCGATTCCGACAATAGGGCGGAAGATGCGGTGAATGAGGCGATAAACTCCCCGCTGATAGATGTGGATATCTCTCAAGGCAAAGGTGCCCTTATCAATGTTACCGGCGGACCGGATATGACGGTTTCGGAGGCCCAGAAAGTTGCGGAAATGGTTCAGAACAGGATAAGCAAAGACGCAAGGATTATCTGGGGAGCTGCCATAGATCCAACGCTCGAACATAAGATAAGAGTTATGGTGGTCATAACCGGCGTGACATCCAAACAGATGCTCGGGCCCGGCGAAGCCAGGGAACAGAAATTCGGCGTGGATGTAATATCCTGATGACGGAGTGATGACATGGACATAATCGAGAAAGCATGGGAAGTCCAGCATAAGATTGAGAACAAGTATCGCTCCTTCGGAAGGGGGCAGTACAGTAGGATACTTAAGATGGCGAGGAAGCCGAGAAGGGACGAATACGTGAAGATACTGGAAATAAGTGGTGCTGGCCTTCTATTGATAGGTTTCCTCGGCTTCACCATATATCTCCTGTTCAAGTATGTTCCCACACTCTTCTGAGGTAATCATATGGGACTTTTTGATGATTTTGAAGAAGAAGCCAAGAAACCCGAACCTCCCAAAAAGAAGATAGAGGAGGTTAAAAGGGAAGACCATGGCGTGAGAATATTCGTTGTGGGTGGCAGTGACCGCATGATCAAACCGATGGAAAAGGATTACATCGAGATAAACATTAAAAACACCGGCCTCAAAGAGGATGACATCGAGGTCTCGTTCAGGGCGAGGATCGAAACACTGGACGAAAAATCCCTTTCCGAGTGGAGGATAGACCCTGTGAACAGTGAGGATGTTTCTTTCTCTCAGGACGAGGACGGGCTCTATAAGGCGGCCATGCGTCTCAAGCCGGGAGAAAGTAAGAACATATCTTTATCCGTTAAGGCTCAGGGAGACCTGAAATACGGAGAACAATGTGTGATACTCCTCACCGCAAGGTCAAGGAACGACCCGCTAAAAACAGAGGCTGAAACCATAACCGTCGTAGCTGTCCAGACAATACTGGCCGTAAAGACCCAGATAGGCTATGAAAAGAATGTCGCCGATTCCATAGAATCGAGGGCAAAAAAGACCAATATAGGTGTTCTTTCGGTGCTGTGTCCCGTTTCACTCAGAGGATACATATTCGTCGAGGCTATGAACCCGGAGAGACTTCAGGATGTCGTTCGAGGGATAAGAAGAGCAAGGGGCATGGTCAAGGGAGAGCTCGCTTTCGAGGACATAGAGCACTATCTTGCACCGAAGATAGCTGTTTCCGGAATGGTGGAAGGCGACATCGTGGAGCTTGTGAGCGGACCATTCAAGGGCGAGAAAGCCAGAATAAAACAGGTAGATGAAGGCAAAGAAACTGTCACCGTGGAGCTGTTCGAAGCCATGGTGCCAATACCGATAACCGTAAGAGGAGAAGATGTGAGAGTCATACAGAAAGATGAAAAGGAGGAATCATAATGGCAGAAGTTATAGAGGCACTTGTTGACGGGGGAAAAGCGAATGCAGGCCCACCGCTGGGCCCGGCACTCGGCCCTCTGGGAGTCAACATAATGGAAGTGATTAAGGTCATAAACGATAAGACGAAAGCGTTCAAGGGAATGAAGGTCCCTGTAAAAGTGGTCGTGGACCCCAACACAAAGAGCTTCGAGATAAGTGTGGGAACACCCCCGACGAGCGCTCTGATAAAGAAAGAACTGGGGCTGGCAAAGGGTTCCGGAGAGACCGGAAGGAGCAATGTCGGAAATCTCAGCATGCAGCAAGTAAGAAAGATAGCGGAGATGAAGCAGGATTCACTTCTTGGAAAGAACTGGAAGGCCAAGTCCAAAGAGGTCGTCGGAACCTGCGATTCCATGGGGATAACGGTAGAAGGCAAGGACCCCCGGGCCGTTATGAAAGAGATAGACGAAGGAAAATACGATGAGGTATTCCAGTGAGGTGTTATCATGGGAAAATTTCCTGAGGCGGATGCAAGGCTGCTCAACAAAAAGGTCTGTATGCGCTGCAATGCCACCAACCCACCAAAGGCAAAGAAGTGCAGGAAGTGCGGAAGCACTGATCTTCGGATGAAGGCAAGAGAGCCCAGAGGACAGTAAACCCCTTATTTCGTTTTCATCTTTTCGTGGAAAGATATAACTACATGGGAGAGATGTCATTCCATGCTCGAAATCCTTCGTGAGATGGCGGATGCCGTTGAAAATGCGTTGAAGTACTCGGACCGTGAAATATGGAAGGAGAATCTCGGAGAAGGGGCGGACGGTACCGCGACCAACGGTGTCGACCGCATAGCCGAAAGAGCCGTTCTATCCGTGCTTGATTCCCACGGCAGACCGATGAATGTTGTGAGTGAAGAAGCGGGTTTCATCGACAACGGCAGAGACCTGACGCTCATAGTCGACCCTCTTGACGGCACCTACAATGCACTGCACGGGATACCGTTCTACTCTGTCTCACTGGCCGTGACCGACGGGGCCATGAAAGATGTTCGGTGGGCCCTTGTCAGGAACCTTGTCAGCGGGGATGAATATACTGCGGTCAGAGGGGAGGGGGCCTTCATGAACGGTGAAAAGATACGGGTGAGGGATTTCGACCAGCACAACCCGGTCTTCTCCGTATTTTTGGGAAAATCCGCCTCCGAACTCTCACTGAGACTGGCTTCCAAATGCGGGAGGATACGCTCGATGGGCTCCGCTGCACTGGAGATGTGCATGGTGGCATCCGGAGCATCCGATATGTACTGCTATTTCTCCGATGCGCCCATGGGAGGCCTCAGAGTGGTGGATATAGCCGCTGCAACCCTCATACTCAGGGAATCCGGTGGCAGAGTTCTGAACAGAAAGCTTATTATGCTTGATATGGAATTGGATGTTCGAGAAAGGACCTCGGTCCTCGCCATAGGGGATGAAAGGCTTCTGAAGGTGATATATTGAGATTCGGAATAACGACGCGGGCGAACGTCAAAGAAGGCGTGGAATTGGCCCATGAAGCCCTCAATTTCCTCGAAGAGAAAGGAGAACAGGTTCTTGTGGAAGTGCCTCTCTCAAAAAAGATAGGGGGAGAACCCGCAAAACTGGAAGATATGGATGTCCATGTCATAATAGCCATCGGAGGAGACGGGACCGTTCTGAGAGCGCTCCAAAAGAACGATGCCCCGGTGTTTTCCGTAAATGCCGGGTCCCTCGGTTTCCTTACCACGGTCACTCAGGACGAAATGATATTCGCTCTGGAGCGGGTTCTTCGAGGAGAGTACATAATCGACGAGCGCATAAAGTTGATGCTGGAACTCAATGGAGAAAGGCTGGCCGATGCCACCAACGAGGTTGTCATACATACCTCTCAGATAGCAAAGATAAGAGACTTCCAGTTGTTCATAGACGGAGAGCTGGTGGACAGCATGAGGGCGGACGGGATGATAGTGGCAACCCCAACCGGTTCGACATGTTATGCCATGAGCGTTGGCTCGCCCATTCTTTTTCCCGGACTTGATGCCTTCGTGATAGTTCCGATAGCTCCTTTCAAGCTCTCTGCCAGAGCGCTCGTCACATCCTCGGAAAGCGTCATAGAGATAAAGCTGACCGAACCGAGGAAGAACTGCGTTGTGGTGATAGACGGACAACAGACCAATAAGATGACACCGCATGATACGCTTACGATATCCATATCGGAGAAACGGGCAAGATTCATACGGTTCGGACAGGACTTTTACAGGAATATAAAGGAAAAACTGGGTGTTTAAAGGGGTTGAAGAAGAATTGATTAAAGAGGGGCCTCGAAATCCTCTCTTGTCAGAGGGAAATCGCTGTCCGTCGTTATATCTCCCTTTGCTTTCAGGAACTCTCTTGTGAGAAGCATATATACCAGCGCGAGAGCGCCCCTTCCTTTGTTGTTGGTCGGGATTACCAGATCGACATATTTTGTCTCGTTATTGGCATCACACAGTCCGACTATGGGAATTCCTACCTTCACCGCCTCTTTGAGGGCCTGTTTGTCTGCGGCAGGGTCGGTTACAATGAGCACATCGGGCTCCATATAATCCGATATTGAGGGGTTCGTCAGTATTCCAGGTGTAAGCCTCCCGGGTATGACCTTAGCCCCGGTCATCTCCGCGAACTTTCTCGCCGGCTTCTGGCCATACTGCCTTGCGGCAACGACCAGTATCCTTTCCGGGTCGAATCCCGCAAGAAACTTTGCCGCCATCCTTATCCTTCTGTCGGTCTCCTCCACATTGAGAACCCACAGGCCGTCGTTCCTCACCTTGAAAGCGAACTTCCGCATATCCTCGCTCTTCTGTTTGGTACCTATGTGAACCCCCGCGGTCAGATAATCGTTCTCGGGTACAAGCATATCATTCTTATCTTCTGACATTTAATTTCCTCCGCTCAATTGTTCTCTCTTAAGACCGTTATCGGGACTTTTCCCTTCTCATACTCCAGCATCGCAAGCTTGACAGGATCCAACAGGTCTTCTGGCACGGCTATCAGTATCGGTGCGCCCATAGATATCTGGAGGGCACGCGCCCCTATTATCCTTGCCTTTTCAAATCTGGTGTATTTCATGTGTATCTCCTTGGATTTGCCACCTAAATCCCTTCCGTTTATAAAGTTTTTGAGTGACTGAATCTCTTAGAAATGAAAAACAATATATACTGCATGCCCTTTCAACTTACAATTCTCTACTCTGAGGTGTGAGTAATGAACATGAACAGCAAGATAAGAAGAGCGCTTAGCGTGATGATTGTCATGATGATGCTGGCAACTCCGTTCTTCGTTCTGGAGGGCAGGACGGCGACAAATGTTGAAAATCCCGGCATAACGGCAGATGGAATTCCTCTGATAATTGATCCCGCTCACAGCCCATTTATCATAGATGAAAATACGATCGACCCGATAACCGGACAGAAAGGGATGTACGGGCAGGATGGGAACATAACTGTTCAGGCCGGAGGTATTTTTATCGTTAGAAATGCCACACTTTATTTCCTTCAGGATGATGGTAATGACCCCTCGGACCCCTCGGACGACCACCACTATCAGATGACGGTGGAAGCCGGTGGGACATTCATACTTGAAAACTCCACTTTCAGGACGGTTGACTGGGCAACGATAAACCCGTATCTCAAACTTCCCCTGACCATACAAGGAAAGGCGCTTCTCTCAAACTCTATAGTTGAATATCCCGGCACTCTGACCGTAGATAACGGGGTATTCTATGCCAATGATACGACTTTTGAAGGCCTGAAAGACATAAGCTCTCCATATATCGCCGATAAAGACGATAACGATGACTGTCCTGTCATGAGATTCACGAACAGCCATGTCGTCTTTGCGGACTCAAAGGTGATGGATTACTATGAATATGATTTTTCAAGCCCTTTTGAAGTTTCACTCACGCCTTCCACTATTGGTGCACTGGATACTACCGCCGGACAGAACGTAGCTAATCTTTCGGCGGATGACGACAGCGTATATTCCGTTAAACCCGGAGAGAGGATGTACATCGACTCCTTTGCGGACGGTCTGCCATCTTGGGCTTCGGACAGCACATATATCTTCAATCCCATACTTCATGTTACATGGGATGGGAATTCATCATATAACGGAACAGACTCTATCTATGCCGGAAAAGACGGTTCCAGTCTGGAAGATACGGGTATCACTCCCAATTCCATACCATTTATAGACCAGACATGGCCGATTCCCATGGATTCTTTCAGAACCGTGGGCGACATTCTGAACATGGATGTATCATTCATACACAACGGAGATAGCGGAGATATGCCCTTCGACCGCATATGGATCACTGCGAATATCATCAGAACATACAACATATCCGTAAGTGGCGGAGACTTCCATGCGATAAACACATACCTTGACCTTGATTTCAGACAGAGGAACAGCAGTGCCAGCGACGGATTGAAGGACTACCTGTTCGCTTCGAACGGGGCGGACATAAGGTTCTACAATGTTACGGTCAATGAAGAGGAGACCAATGGCATACACGATGACTTCGTCTTTTTCGCAGACCCTGCCACCACAATATATCTCTATGCTTGGGCGGATGTTTCCACATACGACGGCAACGCCACGGACCCGACCGCAGTACCTTATTGTAATGTGAAGAGCGAGTTCTTTACAACGAATGATACATGGAAGGATTGGATAGCGGAGAACAACACCCTCCACAACGGAGAACCTATACTGGATTATCTGAATCGCACATCTCTAAGGACCATTGATGTGAACAATTACAACACCACGGATGCCAATGGGACTCTCATGCTTCCCTTGTTGAAGACATATATCACCGCGGATGACCTCAACGGACAGTTCGTAGGAAACTATCTTATGACGGCCCACGAAAGCATACATGGAACAAATACTACCCAACATATCTCCTTCAGACCATATCCGAACATAACTGCGACCGACAACTCGTTCACATCCAATTTCACATTTTCGTGGAGCTATCCCCCGAGAGACCTGAACATATCACTTTCGGACATAAGCGTCAGTCCGAGCCCGGTGGTAAGGGATGACCTCGCATCGTTCGATGTTACGATACACAACACCGGCGGGATAAACATCACAAACCCCTTCTGGGTTGAGCTTCTTGTGGACGGATCAAGTGCGGACATTCAGAAAGTGGACACCATGGTGGAGAGGAACGGTGGAACAGCATCGGTAACCCTCAACTGGCAGACCGCCTTCGGAGACTGCGGGGACCACAACATAACCATCGCCGTGGACTACAACAGGACCATACTGGATGGCAACCGGAGCAACAATAATGTTAGCTTCGTTCTCCATGTCAACGCACTCTATGACCTTTCGATAGATCCCACTACAATCTGGTGGGAGAACACGACATATGGGGGCACATACACGGATACGAATCTCACGATACATGCGACCGTTTCCAATATAGGTGTAGGCAACATATCCGGAGATATATCCGTTTATTTTTCCGTCAATGGCGTTGATATCGGAAGCAGTATCATAAACGGCCTGCTGTCCGGTGCCTCTGCGGATGTGACCGTTTTATACTCCACTTCCGTGCCCGGAGATTACAATGTATCGGTACAGGTCGATGCACCCTCGGGAATAAACGATGATGTTCCGAGCAATAATCTCGCATACAACACACTCAACACCGACCCCGTGCCCGACCTCACGATAACCGCAATAGGCGCATCCGATGCGATAGAAGGTTTTGATACGGTAATAAATGCGACAGTTGAAAATATCGGAGATACATATGCGAACGGTACTTTTGTCACCACTTTCTATGACGGAACGACGAATATCGGTAGCGATACGCAGAACCTCAATATGACGCCGGGTGAAAGCAATGTGTTCTCCATCGTATGGAATGCAAAGAGACCCGCCGATGCATACCACGACCTCCATGTTGATGTTTCGTTCACTCCGTCCGCTTCGAATCCGCCAGAAACTCTGACGGACAACAATGCGATGGACGGAAGCATATATGTCAAAAAATACGTTGACCTCTCTATATCCGCATTAGACATAAGCGTCAATCCGGCAAATCCATATACACACGAAAAGATAACCGTCAGTGCACTGGTCCACAACAGCGGGAATGAAAGTATCGGGGGTTTCTATGTAAGTATCTATCAAGGAGAGCCCGTGATTTCCGCTTCCGCATCCACCAGTGCCGCATACGGTATAGCACAGACAAGTTATACTTTCTCCGATGAAAATACAAGACGGATAATGATCATATATCCCGGAACATGGACCGGCACCATAGGGGTGGATGACAGCTCTTGGTCGGTCAGTGGAACCGGAAACAGGACCTTCGATGTCACCGGAAAATGGATATACATAAGTGCCCAGAAAGGAGATGCCAGCGGAGAACAGCTGGAAGTCCGGATAGTGGATGTGGGAAGAAATCTCATATCAAAGGAATATATCAGTGCCATGCTGCCCGGAGGGACGGAAAGCGTCTCAACTGATTTTTACCTCAATACATCCGGAGATTATGTCATAACCGTATTTGTGGATTCTACCAATGACATCAGTGAAGTCTTTGAAAACAACAATAGTGCTCTGTACGACCTAAATGTATCTCCCACCCCGGACCTAATTGTTTCCGAACTCAGTGTCCCTGAAACGGCGATAGAGACATTCAATGCCACTCTGACGGCCGTTGTTGAGAACATCGGAGAGGCATACGCAAACGGAACGACGGCGGCTGTATTCACCGACGATACGACAGGCGCGACCATAGGTACCGCAACATACAGCGGAATGATACTTCCCGGAGCCAGTATCAACCTCTCTGTAATATGGGTACCGAGCGCTCCGGCAGGAGACCACATGATATCCGTACATATTTCGTTTATAAATGCCACCGGTGAGCCTCTTGAAACCGTTACAGACAATAACGATGCGACGGGGGGGCCGGTGGATGTCCAGCTGGCATACGACCTTTCCATAAGCGCGAACGACATATCGTGGACTCCGACGAATCCCATGACGAGAGAGGATATTACGATATCAGCAGTGATACACAATACCGGTGAAAGGGATATCAATACTTCCTTCGTGGTCCTTTTCAGAATAAACAACATTCCCTATTATGTGGATGTTGACGGAATAAATGCCGGAGATGCGACAACGGTCTCCGTCGTATACAATACAACGGGAAGCGGTTACTATACCATAAGTGTGAAGGTGGATTCGGCGAACTCGATACCGGAGTACAATGAAACGAACAATGCCGCATCCCAAACCATGTATATCGGCCCGAGGCCCGAGTTCTCCATAACTGACATATCAATAATCGGTGGCATAGGCTCTTCCAGTGTGGTTGAAAATCATGCGGTCACCATAACTGCGGACATCATAAACACGGGTTCGGCCGGTACAGGCACACTTTCGGTCTATTTCTATGATGGAGACCCGGACAACGGCGGTGTCCAGATAGGATATCGGGCCTACACTGACCCGGGTCAGGGATGGAAAAGCACGGCAAGCATAGACTGGACCACAGAGGGCGTGGGTGAGCACAGCATCTATGTTATGCTTGTGGCAGATACCACTCCACCGGAAGGAAATCTGGCGGACAATCTGGCTTCGACATCTCTTACGGTCCTTCCGAGGCCGGACCTTACCGTGACCTCCATTCAGTTTCTGAAAAATTCCGAGGAGATAAACAGCACCTCCGAATGCAGGGACTTTGAGATAAATGTCACAATAGCCAATACAGGCGGTCTTCTTTCGGATTCTCGCGTCAATAATTTCACTCTGTCTCTGTTCAACGGCATGCCGATGGTCGGCGATTGGAGCAATCTCATAGCGAATATAAGCTTTGAAAACGATAGCGTGGAACTCCTTGACGAAGGCTCTCTCGTGAGTTACATATATACTGTGAAAGGATTCACCTTGAACCCCGGAACCGCCAACATACACGCGGTGATTGATTCCGGAAATGTCGTGGATGAATCCGATGAATCGAACAATGTACTGAACAAAACCCTTGAGATCCTTCAGATGCGGATAAGGGTGGATCTGTGGACCCCGGACGGACTGAATGCAATAAATATGGATGATGTCCAGAGCATAAGAGTAACGGGGCAGTTGATCGATGATACGGACGGTCAGCCGGTAACGGACATACCTCTGCATGTTGCCATAGTGGATGTTGAAACGGGTGAATCGAGTTCTCCTGTGGATGCGAGATGGATTGCAAACAGAAATAACTTCGAGGCAAGTGTGAACACGCCTGGATCTCCCGGAACATATATGATCCGGATAACCGGAGAGACTCCGAACGGTGAAACCATGCAGATACAGCAGAGCGATGTGCACTTCACCGTCGAGAGACAGGTTCAGGAATCGAACATGTGGTGGCTCATAATACTCATAGTGGTCATAGTCGCTCTTGCATTGGTCGGCGGAAGTCTGTACTGGCTTAAGAGCCATTATGCCGGAAAATATGTCGAGTGCGGAAACTGCGGAAGGATGATACCTGCGGGCTCGGACAAATGTCCCTACTGTAACGCCGTGTTCGATAAGGAAACCGTCAAGTGCAGTTCATGCGGCGCATGGATACCTGCCGACGCCTCGGAGTGCCCCAAGTGCGGCGCCAAGTTCCTTGTCAGCGGAAAGGAGATCATAGACTATGAGTCGCAGATGAAACAGCAGTACGAGGCATTCGTCGAAAAGTTCAGAAAACAGGCCAAGAAAGAAATGGGCGACGAATTCAGCGAGAAGAAGTTCCAGCAGTGGTGGAAGACCCAGAAGTCCTATGTTACATTCGAAGACTGGCTCAAGAGAGAGGAAGAGCGGAAGAAGACCGGTGGTATCATATGCCCGACCTGCGGCGCTCTAAACAGCAAGACCGACATAGTCTGCCATGTCTGCGGAAGCCCCCTCAGAAAGACCAAAAAGAAGACGGAAAAGGCCGATATCGATGCTGCAAGTCTCTCCACCATAGAGCTGCCTTCACTGGAAAAGGAAAAAGAAGAGGAGACCGCAGCGGAAGAGCCGAAAAAGGCGGAAGAGGAAGAAAAGTCCTCTGAAGCGCCTGCTCCCGAGACCACAGCGCCTGTTGCACCTGTAAAAAAGAAGGTTGTCAAAAAGGTGGTAAAGAAGGCTTCTTCAAAGACCAAAGAAACGGACGCGGCAACAGCGGCAGCACCTGCCGAGGAAAAGAAAGAGAGTGGTGCGGCGGAACTCCCACCGGAACTCATAGTGGGCATGAAAGAGAAAGGTTCCGAGAAAAAGAAGCCCGAAGAACCTGCGAAGCAACCACCGGAAGAAAAGCCTCCGATGCAGAAAAAGGTGGTCAAAAAGGTGGTAAAGAAGAAAACCATCAAGAAGTAACTAATCGAAGAACTCCTTTAAACCCATTTTCATTATTTTAATACATTCCTCCGGTTCCGTTTTCAGAAGGGGCGAGAAGAATTTTGTAAAATCCCTGTCTTCATTCATCATATCTATTATCCTCTGAAAGTCCTTTTCTCTGGGCCGCGGGTCTATTTCAACTATTTCGGTCTCTATCCCCGCCCTCTCGTATTCTCTCGCGATGTTTTCGAACTCCGGATGCTCTGCATAACTGTGGTTCAGAGGCTCGAAATTATATTCCACGAGTATCAAACACCGTTCGATTCCGAGATTCTTCAATCTTTTGACCGTTGGAAGGACTTTCTCCTTGTTGAACTCCGCATGTGCGTCGAAGAGTATGGCCGGCAGAGGTTCTTTGAGCTCTATCTCGGAATATGCGGTCGAGAACTTCAAAAAACTTGTGGTACACGAGGGAGCGCTCCCCCGTATGTAGAAATGAGGAAGATAATTCCTTCTCTTCAAAAGGCACCCCATAAGAGGCAGATGCGGAGCTCCGGCGTTGACGACTATGAATGTCTTTTCCTTCAATCTCTTTCTCAATACATACTCCATACCCAGAGCGAGAGCACAGTCATTGATGTAATCCTGAGGAATCCTATCATATTCGGCATCCTCGAAAGAGACCTTCTCAAAATACTGCTTTACAAGAGGGTCATCCAGACGATAATGTTCAAGTATCTTATGATAATCAACCTTTCGGACCATAAAATATGAAAAGATAACGGGTTTAAAAGCTTATAGCAGGAGACTTCCCTTCTCCATTATCTTTTTCCGGCTTCCGTCGGAATATGTTATGGTCATATCCGGGTTTCGGACAAGGAAATCCCTATGCATCGAGGAATCGTTCTTTCCTCCGTAGAAATCGATATTGTTTCCGAATGCTATGTGTATCGTTCCTGCCGCTTTCTCATCGACCAGCATATTTCCTATAAGCTTGGCACCCTTGTTAAGGCCTATACCTAGCTCGCCTATTACATCAGACATCTCATCGGCATGAAGTACTTCTTTGAGTTTCTCAGTGAATTCTCTGTCGTCGCATTCTACATCCGCCACTTTCCCGTTTTTTATCCATATCTTCACCGGAGAAGGCGGAAATCCGAAATCACCTATTGTCCCGTCGACGATCACGATGCCATCGGCACCATCTTCAAGCGGAGCGCACCATATCTCTCCGGCAGGGAGATTCCCGAGCTCATTCTTCTTTATCTTTATGTCTGTCTGGAACTGACGGTTCGCTACCTTCAACCTCACATCCGTGCCGGCCTCGGTGGTTATATGGACCTCCACCGCATCCGCCATGGCATCCATGAGATCTTTTGCGGTATCCCACATACTCTCGAAATCCGCGGTAAGTGCTCCTTCAAGAAGCATTTTCTTATCTATTCCCGGTGCATGTGCGATCCTTGCCCCTTTTTTCATCTCGAGGTCAAGAAGTTTTATCCTGAACGGAGTCTCGTCCGCATATGAAACAAATGTATTTATATATATGTCCGAGTGGTTTAGATCTCTTTCCACTTCGGGAGAGATATCCCTAAAATGACCCTTGCTCCGGTTGCCTAGATGTACAAGCTCTGATGAAAGCCCCAGACGCTGACAGGCTTCTTTGAATGCCAGTGCAACATCCTCGCACTCCTGGTCAGTAATAACACTGACCCTTTCGTTCTTCTTTGGATCTAGAACCGTTAGAAGAGCCCTTTCGGCATGCACCACCATCTTTGAAAATTCAGTATCCGAAGGTTGCATGAGCATGCTTTTCATTCTCAATATATAAGATTTTCGTGACAGCTTTGCGCACTGGTCTTTTTTCTTGTGTTTTTCCTCATATTTATGCGATTATGCGAAGTGCCCATATTTATGCATAATTGTGCAAAGGTACAAATAGTAAAAAGCATGTCTCGATATCATGGAAAAGAAGGATGTCGTTGTGGTTACGGACCCGGAAGTCATAAAAATAATCACGGAATCCACAAGAAGAAGTATACTGGCACTTTTGAGAATCAACGACCTTAGCATATCTCAACTCGCCGAATTGATTAACAAGGACCAATCCACGATTTACCGCCACATAAAAAAATTAGAGGCACACGACCTCGTGCGCCCCGTTGGAGAAAGAAAGGTGCACCACATACCGGAGGTCGTTTACGGAAGGGTTGCACAGACCTATCTGATAGTCCCCGAAATAGACGAAAAACATCCGAGCCCGATAATCTACTACAAGCGAGAGACCATTAAGAAGGTCATAGATGTGCTTGAACAGATGGGGTATACGATGGAAAGCCGGAGAGTGGTCTCAAGAGAGATGTACACATTCTCAAAGGAACTTGACTTTCTTATATCGGACGACTGGAAAGCTCTGGAAAACAGCGATATTCACATTGACCAGAGGACATTCATAAACACCCTGATAATGCTCCTTATATTGAAAGTCGAAAAAGAGCCGGAGCTGAAAGACCGCATGGAGAGACTCGGAGAGCTGATAAAACGAAAACAGTGATTTTTCTGGACCTTGTGGGGACCATAAGCGACCCTGAAAAAGATATGGAAGGTATGGTGGAACTGGCAAGAAGGGTGAAAAAAAAGTTCTCACTTACCGAAAGCCCGGAAGAGATCTGGGACATGATATCCAAGATACGGCAGCATGATGCGGATAACAGACACATCAGATATATACCATTTAGATACATAACTGCAGATGCCGTGTTCATGATTCTCACCGAAAAGATGAGAAAAATGTCGGATGAAGAGATAGCTTGGGTGGAGAAAACATATGTGGATGCACAGCTGGATAAGGCGGGATTATCCCTCCATGCCAAAGAGGGTATTGAAAGGCTCAGAGATCTCGCTGATCATCTGGGCGTTATATCGGATGCGGATACGGAATACCTGCACAGAATGCTTAGAGCCTTGGGTGTGCACGATTATTTTGACAGCATAATCTCCTCGGAAGAGGCTGGATTCGGAAAACCCAACCCCCTGACATTCGAACTTGCCATGAAAAAGGCGGGGAAGGCGGATCTCGTTTTCCATATAGGGGATTCCGAGATGAGAGATGTCGAAGGAGCGCTATCTTCCGGATTGAAAGCCATAAGGATCGCTGGAAAGGGTACGGAAAGCAAGGCTGAATATGTGGCATCCGACCTACTTGATGCTGCGAAATGGATTGAAAAGCATTATAAAGGCGAAAAGAGTTGAGGAAAGAATGATGCCCCGTGGTTCTCTCTATCTGTCGGAGGAAGATGTCAATTCGCTCCGCTCTACCGTTACCGGTTATTTTCCGGTCTATTCCACGATGATAGAGGGTGACTCGGTCGTATTCTTCTGCGAGATAGATGAAGATTCATTGGAGAAGAAGTTCGATGAACTGAGGATCGGACTGCGCGAGAAAGGTTACATCCCCATACTGAAGCGCTCAAAAGGAGAATATCTGCTCTACATAACTCCGTTTGACCGAAAAAAAGGTAGAAGCATCTATGTGAATCTCGTGATGCTCCTGCTCACCATGTTGAGCACAACCTTTGCAGGAATAATCCACTGGGCATCATATACGGGGTCTGCCGATGACATATACTCGCTTTCCAACATATCCAACGGGATACTTTACTTTGCGTTCCCTCTCCTCCTCATACTGGGGACCCATGAAATGGGGCATTACTTCATGGCGAAGAAGAGGAATGTGCGCGCTTCTCTTCCTTTCTTCATGCCTTTCATGCCTCCACTCGGGACAATGGGGGCATTCATAAGCCTCAGAGAGCCCATACCCGATAAAAAAAGCCTTCTCGACATAGGTATCGCCGGACCGATAGCAGGCTTCATAGTGGCTGTTCCCGTCACAATCATAGGCATGTTCCTCGGTGGACTGAACCCGCCTGCGGATACCGTGATGAATGCAGGCACGACCTATATGATAATAGAGGTTCCTCTCATATATCAATTCCTCACACTTTTCATACCCTCCGGAGCGTTCATGCATCCCACTGCTTTCGCAGGATGGGTCGGATTCATAGTCACGGCGATAAACCTGTTCCCTGCGGGACAACTTGACGGAGGGCACATTGCCAGAGCCGCTCTGGGTGATAAAGCCACCTATGCAAGCTATGGCTCACTAATAGTCCTTTTTCTAATAGGTATATTCACAGGATACTGGGGATGGATAATCTTCGGCAGTCTGATATTCTTCCTCGGACTGAGGCACGGACCTCCGCTCAACGATATAACCCCTCTCGACAGAAAAAGGAAGGGACTGGCATTGCTGGCCGCAGTGATGCTTGCCATATCCTTCGTTTCTGTCCCGATGGATGTGTATACTCCCTCCGTAGGTATCTCTCTGACCCCAATGGATGAAGGAGCGGAAATGAACTTCACGGTCGAGCCGGGTTCCGAGATAGACTTCAATTTCACGGTTAAAAACACGGGAGAGGGTCTGGAGAATCTGAGCATATTCGTATCAGCTCCCGAAAACTGGAACGCTACGGTATTCCAATATGGAAGCACAAAATCCAATGGAGTGGCTTTCAATGAAGAATTGTACATTGGTGAGGCTCGAAACTATACTCTTGTACTCCAGATACCGGACAATGCGACCCCGTTCATCTATGGTGTTTCGATTACGGCTTCCTTTGCCGGTGTATGGGAGAATCTCAACCTGAATGTTCTGATACCCGGAAACCTGTCCTTCTCCATGATGGTGCTTCCTCAAAGCGTTTCTGCGGTGCCCGGAGAGGTTGTGAACTATACGGCGGATATGGTCAGCCTTTCCAATGAATCCCAGGAACTCACCTTCTCCGTAGCGGCCCCTCCCGGATGGGAGATAATCATGGGCTCGGGAAACGCCAGCTCACATTATGTGGAGCTGAATCCCTATGAAAGCGCGAGAATCCGGTTCTCAATCGCCATACCGGAAAATACCGCGAACGGCAGCTATGCCGTAGTTGCGATACTCTCGTCCCCGGATGGTTCCGTCCAATCCGCATATCTCTCGATAACGGTGGTTCAGGAGCGCTCCAGCGCATAGAAATAACGTGTGAGCGAGCGGTGCACCTTGACCGGATAGACTTCGAGAATTCGGAAAGCATCGGCCAGCTCTATGTAATCCTCTGACGGCAGTATGACGGACATCCTTTTTCCCCTGCGGAGAACATCGGCGGAGGCCTCGAATGCCCTCTTGTAAAGGGTCTCAACAGGCTCTTTGTTCGTGGTGGATGACCTTCCGTACGGTGGGTCCGTGCTTATCGCATCTATTCCTTCGAGATCCCTTATTCCGTCTATATCCATCAAAGAGACCTCTCCCTTGATACCGTAATGCCTCATGTTTCTTCTCGCACCTTCGACCATATCAGGGTCCAGATCCGTGCCGATGGGATGCAGTCCCATAAGGCCCGCTTCAACGAGTATCGCACCGGTGCCTGAGAAAGGGTCCAGTATCCTCCGTCCGCGCTCTATGCCGGTGAGGTTGATGAGTGCTCTGGCCATTTTCGGATGAAGTGTGACCGGAGAAAAGAAAGGCCTCTTCGTCGGCTGCCTTTCGGGAATGCCCCTCGTATCTCTCATTCTTATTCCGGCATATACCTTTTCTCCGAGATATATGTCCACGATGACCTCCGGATTCGTAAGGTCTATCTTCCTTTTCTTTCCGATGACGTATCCCACGGAATTTTCCACATCGAGAGTTCTTCCGGAAAATTCTCCGTAGCGGGTTGCCCTCACCGCATATCTCCCCTCCGGAAGTTCAAAGGAGGAAAGGCTTGAAACCACATCGTCGAGACTGCCAGATGCGAGATACTTCGACCACATACGCGCGTATCCCATCCTGTTGAAAACCAAGCCCTGTTCTCTTTCGGATATGAGTGCGATCCTACCCTGTCTCTCAAGTATCTCGGCGGACTCTCCGACAACAGAACCTTTCAGCTCTCCTTCGACAAGTACCGGTTCGTCACCCGAAAGCAGGATTATGCTCTTCACACATCGCCATATCCGCGTTACTTATTCAATTTGCGGTGAGTTGCCCGGAAAAAGATTTAACCGTGATGCCCTTCCGTCACCATGCACATCAACGCGGACCTGCACATACACAGCCGTTTTTCCAGCGGAGTCAGTGACAGCATGACCCTTGAAGCACTGTCCATTCACTCGAAGAAGAAGGGAATAGAGCTTCTTGGAACGGGAGACTGCCTTAACCCGAAGTGGCTCTCCGAGATAAAGGAGATGGAGAATGTGGATGAAGGTACCTTCGAACTGAACGGCATGAGGTTCGTTCTTAGCACAGAGGTCGAAGACACCCACAGGGTGCATCATGTCATCATATTCCCGTCGGTGAGCGCGGCGGAGGACATGTATGAGAGATTGAAGTTCAAATCCAACAACATAAACGATGACGGAAGGCCCCATGTCTTCATGGAGGGCTGGGACATAGCCGAGATAGCGAGGGATGTGGATGCGCTCATCGGCCCGGCCCATGCCTTTACTCCCTGGACATCCATGTACAAGGCCCACGATTCATTGAAGGACTGCTACGGAGATATGGCGGATTACATCTCATTCCTTGAACTGGGGCTGAGTGCGGATTCTGGCTATGCCGACCGTATATCCGAGCTTCACCGCCTGACATTCCTTACCAACTCTGATGCCCATTCTCCGTATCCTTTCAGGCTGGCCCGTGAGTTCAACAGGTTCGAGATGGAGGATGCGACCTTCGAGGAACTGAGAATGGCAATACTCCGCCGGAAGGGAAGGAAGCCCGTGCTAAATGTGGGCATGCCTCCCGAAGAGGGAAAGTACAATGAAACGGCATGCAGTTCATGCTATCATCATTTCACGCTTGAAGAAGCTAAGGGCCACAGGTGGAAATGCCCGTTCTGCGGGGGTCGGATAAAGAAGGGCGTTAAGGACAGGGTGGAGGAACTGGCCGACCTCAAAGAGCCGGAACACCCGGAGCACAGGCCGCCCTACATCCGACTGATTCCACTGGCAGAGATAATCTCAATGGCCTTCGAAACATCTTCGCCGCTGACGAAGAAGGTGCAGAGGGAATGGGAGCATCTCATCGGTATATTCGGTAATGAGGTCAATGTCCTCGTGGACGCAGCGCTGGATGATGTGAAAAAGGCGGCAAGCCCCGAGGTCGGGGAGGCCATAGAGATGTTTAGAACAGGAAAGATCCGACTTATCCCGGGAGGAGGTGGAGAGTACGGAGCGATAAGCCTCGAAGAACCGGAGGAGAGGAAAGGTGGACAGAAGACAATATTCGACTTCTAATGTCCGAATCACCATATTCCAAGCGAAAGAGGACGACCCCCGGAAATCCACGGGCAGGAAGCTTGCTCGTTTCGGCCTTGCAAGGGAGGTTGACAGACCTTATAAACTACCCCCTGGTTCGCTCTTTCTGAATCCCTTTGCCGATGATGTTCTGTGGAAAGGGGACCGTGACACTGTCCTTTCACGGGGTATTTCAGCCGTCGATTCCTCATGGAACCGTGAAGACAGGTCACATTTTCAGGTGAAAAAACTCGTTTCCAGAAGGCTTCCCATACTACTTGCGGCAAACCCGATAAACTACGGGAAACCCTACAGGCTCAGCACCGCAGAGGCCATAGCGGGAGCGCTCTATATCCTCGGATTCCGGGAGCAGGCGGAGATTGTGATGTCGAAGTTCAACTGGGGAGAGCAGTTCCTCATATTGAACAGGGAACCCTTGGAAGCATATGCCGGGGCAGGCAGTCCCGAAAAGGTCAGGGAGGAAGAGGAGGATTTCTTCGGGTGATTATCCTTTAATATCCCACTCATTTACCACCGTGATTTCCAATCCGTTCTCTCTTGAGAACCCGGACTGGCACTTCATAGCATGGGTCGTCTGGGTTCTGATAAACATATCCTTATTCGTCTTCATCAAGGTTAAGCACCCTGCGGCAAGGGCCAGCCAGAAGAAGGCACTTGATTTAATTAATATACCCCGCAGCTTGCTGCGGCTGGGACAGCATAGGCAGA
>CAYYXK010000015.1:0-30625 GCA_964475625.1 uncultured Thermoplasmata archaeon
TTGTCAGACTTCCAATGAAGATACCCCGCAGCTTGCTGCGGTTGGGTTCTTCATTTGGGCGTCTGCTCTTCTTCATCTCTGGAGTCTCCTTCTTTTCCAGAGTATGTATTTTCAGTATATGAATCTAACGGACTCCTTATTTTTCTCAGTCCTCTATCGCCCAGATGGGTGTATATCTCCGTGGTTTTTAAACTTTTGTTCTTTTCATGTACAACTGAGATGTAGGTATGACTCTCTTTCTATATTACCCTTCATAAAGCTCGTTTTCCATAAAAACCTTCATCCCCTTTCTTATCGGCACTGCCTCGAAGTATGGGTTTATCGCCCTGACCTTTTCCGTTATCTCTTCCGGGTCGTGATACTGCATTATCTCATTCTCCGACAGTTCCACATTATCAGGGAATATCTTGTCCGTTGTAAGAACTGCAATGAAATCGGTGCCCGAGTGCCTGGCTGCGACAGAGAGCGCGTACGTGCCGACCTTGTTTATGAGCATATTTCTGTATATCGCATCCGCACCGACAATGACCGCATCCACATCTCCTTTTGCGACCATGGATATCCCGTATGCATCGGATACCACCGTGACATCCCTTCCCTTTTCCGCAAGGCGCTCCGCCATCATCGTTCCTTCCAGCATGGGCCTGCTTTCCATGACAAAGATGCGCCCGTCGAAGTCCGAGAGGGTCATCTCCACCGCGGAACTCGAGCTTATCGTCATGACGCTTTTCCTCCCTTTCAGGTGTTCGAGGGCATTTTCGGCTGAAATCCTCAGCCTTTCTTCGTACTCTTCCATGAAATCGGATATGTCCTCGCCGTTCAGGTATCTCATTATGCAGGAATGCAGAAGAGCCATCGGCTTGTGAGCCTCCAGAATCCTTTTCGCCACGGCCTCGCCTTCCTGGACAGGCATTTTCGATAGGAGAGCGCAGGTCTTTCCGCATATCTCGGTTGAGCCGGAGGTTCTGTCGTTCATTATGCTCTCTGCGTCCATGATATCCAATAAAAAAGAGAGGTTAAAGGGGTTACGGTAGCATCCGTATCCATGTTACGATTATCAGGATCGCTGCCAGTGTGAACATACCCGCCCGAATCTTCAGGTCCAGTTCCTTTCTCGCAATACTGCCTATCAAGAAGAATGCGGATAGGGTAGCTATTCCCAGATCCATCAGTACCTGTCCCCATATCTGCATCGATTTCTCCAGAGCGGTGTCGTCCTGCTGTTTCTCATAGGACGGGGCGGCGCTCCCGTAGTTGGTCACCGAGGGTGCCGCATGAACCAGCACTATTCCCACCATCATCAGCAGTACGGCTATCACTATTATCGTAGACAGTGTTCCACCTCTTGCAATGGATTCGAAGATGTTCTTCTTTGGTGGCATAGGTGCGGGCGGCGCTGCATATTGCTGTTGATACGGCTGTGCAGGCGGCGGGGGAGGGGGCGGTGTCTGTGGCGGCATTCCGCTATTAGGCGGACTTTCTCCCGTATTATCTCCATAGTTCTCTACCACGATATCACCGTTCCAGCATATATGAGATATCTATATAAGATTTTCCTTGAATGAGAACCCCAAAGTATAAAAAGAGGGTGCGGATGCTAAAATCGTGTCGTTTGAAGCCGTGCTGCCGGGTCTGATAGCCTTCGGGTTCGGAATATACCTCCTGATACTCTACATCGGAAACAGGGACGATGAGTTCGAGCACAACAAGATGATGGTGTTCATGGCAATAGGTATGATAGTCGGCACACTCTTCCTTCTCATGGAGATGGCCTTCTCATCTTCGTGGGTCATGCTTGCATTTGTCGCCCTCCTTGAAGAGCTTTCGAAGTTCGTTATACTGAACAGAAAGAAGTATCAGGGAAAAAGGTCCACCGTGTGGTACGGGGCCGCAATGGGATTCATAATGGGTGCCATAATAGCGGCTGAGATGATGTACCTCTCGCCATCCGGTTCCGATGTCAATGAACAGGCCTACTGGATAATCTCTTTCACTGCCATCTCCTTCTCTTACACCGCACTCCACGGTTCCACCGCTGCGCTAATAGGCTACGGAAGTGCGAACAATGCCGGAATGAGATACCTCTGGAAAGCGTTTTTCATACACTTCTTCTTCGTACTTATCCCGTTCGTACCTATGCCCAAGGAGTATGCGCTCCTCCTGATGGCAGCATATGCGGGATTCAATTACATCCGAATTCACGACACTCTCGGCAGGGAAAGATTTAAAATAGAGCGCATATCGGGGTGATATCATGAAGGCCAAACTCATAGACAAAGGAAAGGATTTCATTCACATCGAAATATCCGAGCCGGACAACACGCTCATACAGCCGTTCATCCACCAGCTTCTGAAGATGGATGAGGTTGAAGATGTGAAATACCACAAAGTGCACCCTGAAATGGACCTGCCGCAGATATATGTGAAGGTCAAGAAGGGGAAACCGCAGAACGCCCTTAAAAAGGCGCTCAAAGCCCTGTCAAAGGAGTACAGGGATGCCCTGGAAGGGCTGAACCCATGAGCATGATAGGGCTCGATGCATACCTCTCCAATGGCTGCGATGGGACCGGAGGACGCTTGAAGGCTTTTCCCGAGGATTTCATAGTGGAAGAGGTACCTCTCGATATTCCGGAGGATGAAAACGGCAGATACACCCTTGCATTCGTGCGCTCCCGAAACTGGGAGACCAATAGGCTCGTACGGCAGTTGTCCCGCACTCTCGGGATCAGCAGGAAAAGGATATATTTTGCGGGCACCAAGGACAAGAGGGCGATAACCACGCAGGTCATGGTCTTCGACGCACCGACGGAGGATGTTCTTTCGATCAGGATAAAGGATGTTACAATAGAGGGGGTTCACCGGGTTTCGAATCCCGTATTCCTCGGCGACCTCATAGGCAACAGGTTCGATGTGATAATAAGGGATCTAATCGATGAAGATTCCGCGGAATGCGTCCGGTCCGTACTTGAAAATGCGGGCGGCTTTCCCAATTACTTCGGTGTCCAGCGATTCGGCTCGGTGCGTCCGATAACGCACATTGTGGGAAAGCACATAGTCAGAAGGGATTTCGAGTCCGCAGTCATAGACTATCTGGGACATCCGGTACCGCTGGAAGGTGAAGAGGCATACGAGGCCAGAAAGAGTTTCGTCGAAACCCACGACATGGAGGAGGCTCTCCGCAATTACCCGACATACCTGACCTTCGAGCGGGCGATGCTCAACCACCTTGTCGTGAATGAAAATGACTGGATAGGGGCAATAGAGGTGCTTCCCAAGAATCTGTCGCGCATGTTCGTGCATGCCTACCAATCATATCTTTTCAACCTGATGCTATCGGAGCGCATAAAGAGGGGACTGATAACCGAATTGCTCGAAGGTGACATTGTGGTGGGGCTTGAAAACGGTATGCCGGTCTACCGCGAGATGATAAGGGTGAAGGAACGAAACCTTCGGAGGATAGAACAAAGGGTGAGAGAAGGGAAAGCGGCTGTGACCGGTGCTGTGTTCGGCAGCGATACCATGCTTGCGGAGGGGACTCAGGGTGAGATAGAAAGAGAAATCATAGATGCCGAGGGACTGCAACCGGAGGATTTCATGTTCGAAAGGCCCGAGAACCTAAATTCGGCAGGTACCAGAAGAGCTCTTCTCTCGAAATTCATGGACCTCCGTATTGAAAGGATGCCCGACAAATCGATGAGACTTTCATTCATGCTTCCCAAGGGCTGCTATGCCACCTCTCTTTTGAGAGAGTTCATGAAGGTGGAAGAGCTCACGGCGTATGGGTGAAACCCATGAGTGCGAAGACCTTCGCATCATTCACAAGATTCTCTATTTTGCAGTACTCGTTGGCCTGATGCATGGTTTCGTCTATGGTGCTCCAGACCGCGGCAGGAATTCCGGCATATCTGATGTATGCGGCGCAGGTCCCTCCTCCTATTCCGACCAGTTTCGGCTCGTTTCCGCGCACCGTCTCTATGGCATTCTTCAGCCGCACGACCACCTCCGCATCGGCAGGGGTGGGTTCCGGTGCCTGCTCTCCCCGATAAACTTCGGGAACTATCTTCGCTCCGGTCTCCTCCGACACCCTCTTTGCGACATCATGCATTACCTCCATGACATCGGTTATGCTGTGCTCCGGAATGAGCCGCATATCGAAGTAGAATATGTCCTCTCCCGGAACCGCGTTTATGTTCGGCTGGTTCTCCTCCTTCTTCGTGGGCTCGAAGGTGGAAACGGGGGGCCCGAATATCGGGTTCTCATCGGAAAAGCGCTCGTGAAGTGCGTTATCAACCTCCACGAGGTATTTAGAGCCAGCGCGCAGGGCGTTTATCCCCGTGTGCGGAATGCTCGAATGTGTCTGCTTTCCGTATGTCGTCACCTTCACCCAGTAGATGGACTTCTCGGCAATCTCTATCTCGTTTCCTTCGGGAACTCCGTGGTCCGGCACAAGCACGAGGTCATCCTTCTTGAACAGTCCGAGCTTCACGAGGTGCTGTATCCCGTACTTGCTCCCGGTCTCCTCATCCGCCACGAATACCACCGAGTAGTTGTAATCCGGCTTCTCTCCGGAATCGATGATGGCCTTTGCAGCGTACATGGATGCTATGAGCGACTGCCCGTTGTCCTCGGTTCCCCTGCCGTATATCTTGCCATCTTTAACAACAGGCTCGAATGGGTCGGTGTCCCACTTAGATATGTCGCCCACAGGCACCGTGTCCATGTGGCTGATTATCCAGATGCTGCGCTCCCTGTCCTTCCCATGGATGGTGGCCACTATGTTCGGCCTTATACCTCCTTTGGCCTTCGGGTCCTCGGCATCGTACCTCTTTATCTCATCGAAACCGAAGTCTGAAATCCATTTTTCTAGGAATTCGGCCCGCCTTTTCTCCCCTTTTCCGCCTGCGTCAGGGCTTATGGCCTCTATCTTTATCATCTCAACCATTGCCTTTACCATCTCGTCCCTGAGGGATTCAACCTTTTCCGTGAGCATGATTTCACCGGCCCATAATGGACCTCACGGTTTAAGCCTTTTCCAGTAATTCCATGAGATAGTTCATCCGGTAGCGCTGGCCCGCCCTCTTCACCAGCCTTTCAAGTATCCTGTCCGCACCGCTCCCGTACTGTGCGGCCCTGTTCTTCCTCCATGCGTTCTCGTGCGGGACTCCGAGGGCCTCAGCCGCCTTTCTCCAGATGTATTTCTTGATTCCGTCTCCGAGCTTCAGGTCTATGGGAATGGAGAGCGCGATGCTCGCGAACTCTCTGTCAAGGAATGGGTAACGCATCTCCACACCGAACTGAGCTGCTAGGGCGTGGTCCCTCCACAGGTCCCTTCTGTTTATCGTGTATGCCTTCTCCATAACCTGCCTTTCAAGGTCTTCGCCAGTCCAGTCGGTGAAACCTGCGAACAGTTCCTCCGAGCCGGTGCCTGCGAATAGATGCTCTATTCTCTCCTTTTTCGCCTCCCTGAAAGCGAAGTGGAACATTATGGAAAGCGAGGTTATCACGGGCAGATACACCGGAGTGGACCAGACATAGCACTTCATTCCTATGGCTTCATATATCTCGGGTATCGCAGCCTCGGCCTCATCTTCGTCGATATGAACGGTTATGAGGTCCATGCCAAGGCCTTTCGCAAGCCGAACTGCCATCTCCTCGTCCTTTCCTCCTCCGACACATATGGCCTTCGCTCCGTATGGTGCGAGAATGCTCGCTATTGCAGATGAATCCACTCCTCCCGACAGGAGGAGACCCATCTTCTCCGTGGCTCTGAGTTCCACCGCTTCCCTGAAGGATGATGTAAGTTCCTCGACAGGTTCCTTAACGGCAATGTGCGGCAACTTCTCCCTTTCCATGAAATCCATTCCGATGTCGTTCTCCGAAATGAGTATCTCAAGAGTCGGGTCATGCTGTATGCCTTTCTCGAATATGCCCGACTCTATTCGATGCGCTCCGAGAAAGAGAGGAAACTGCCCGAAGATGTCGGTTCTTATCCTTCTGTCCTCGTAAATAAGATATGGGCCTCTCGGGTTACGGGGGTCGTCGTATGGCTCGACATAATACACCCTGCCATCTGATTCACTCATTCCCGAATATGATATCTTCCCGTTCCGTATGGAGAAGTGCACGGCACTAATGCGTTTCTCATTTATTCTTTGCCCAGCCTTTCCATGAAATAAGAGCTTCTGAACCAGTGAGCGCTCATCTCCTCCTTCGTGGGCAGCGGCCTTCCGTATGCCTCTTTCAGTTCCCTTTTGAAGTCCTTTCCATGGTTCATGTACCTGAGATGCAGGGCCTCGTGCAGGACTATGTAATCGAGGAAATCCGATGGAACGAATGCCAGCCTGAGATTGAAGTTCAGGTTTCCCCTGCTTGAGCAGCTTCCCCATTTTGTGACCTGCTCCCTTATGAAAAAGCGCTCCGGCCTCAAGCCTGTGAGCTTTTCCGCGCTCTCAATCCTTTCTTTCAGCTCTTTTCTGAGCATTCCTTTGATGAATTCCCTTGTCTTCCGGTAGTTCCGGGGGCAGAAGAAAAGAACGCCGTCTTCCAGCCTCACCCTATCATCGCAATCCTCTTTCAGGCGGTATTTTCTCCCGAGAAGTTCAACGGTCCCGTCTTCGATGTCGGAGAGCGCTCTCTCCCTTATTGCATTGACCTTGTCGTATAGCCTTCTTATCCTTTCCTCATGCCTTTCCACGAACTCGTTCGGGTCCGTGCCGTGGGGAAGTATGAGTATAAGATTTCCCTCTCTCATGTCGATGCGCGCGTATTTGACACGGCGGTAGGATACGGTGAATTGCATTCCTCTGTGGTTCATGGGCGGCCGGTCTCCAGTATCGCGATTATGTTGTCCGTGACCTCCGCCATCTTTTCCTTCGCTTTGGTGTATTCCATTATGTTCTCCCTGACGATCAGTGCGATGAGCGGCTTCCTGAACTCCTCACCCACCTTTCTTCTGGCCTCGGCCTTCTCGTGCCATCCCGGAAAGAGCATGTCCTCTTCCTCAAGCTTTTGCATGACTGACTTTATCAGCCTCACATAATCGTCCCTGTGCTCATCTCCGAACTCGCTCTTCAGATATGCGTATATCGGATATTCGTAGTCCTCCACGGGCAGGCTGCTCTTTTCCCTCTCGACCTCGTTTATCCTCTCGAATATCTCCATATACTCCAGTTTCACGGCCTCGGGGTCGCTTTCCCTGCGCCTCCATCTCTCCACCGCGCCCTCTATTGACTCTATGATGTCCTTATAGATCGTTTCGGCCCATGGGTTCTCCCTTATCTTCATAACATAGCGGTTGAGCACAGAGGTCATATCCAGTATGAGTTCCTCGTCCGGCTCCTTCACTGACTTCAGCATCTCGATGTAGTCCTCATCCAGAACCATCTCGACGCTCTTTCCCTGAACATCCTTTATGTCGAGGGATTCGTAGAGGGCCTCCCTGACCTCCGAGATGTAGCGGTCTATTTCTGCATGGTCTATGTCCTTGCCGAAGCGTTTGCGATATATGGAATACACTGTTTTCAGGGCCTCGACGTCCTCCATTATGCCTGACTCCACCTTTATCTCGGCCGGCCCGAGAAGCTCGTATATTCGCATTATCTTCCTGTAAAGCGGAAGGAATGCGGATTCGACGCTCTCATCTCCGTCTATCTCCATTATCCTTGAAAGCGTGGCGTTGAGAGCCTCCTGTTCTCCCCTGTTTATGGCTGCGGGGTCGAAGGAATCCCCAAGCAGGGCCTTCATCTCTTTCAGGGCCTCGGGCAGCATGCGCTCCAGTTCCGAGATGTCCAGCGCGATGGAATCGGCGGAATCCATATCATAATAGGCCTCCAGAGCCTCCCTGAATATCTGAAATATCCCGACATAGTCGATTATCAGGCCGTAGGATTTCCCTTCGTATGGTCGGTTGGTCCGGGCTATGGCCTGAAGAAGGTTGTGGCCGCTCATGGGCTTGTCGAGATACATCACCTGAAGCATCGGGGCATCGAAACCTGCGAGGAGTTTGTCCGTGACGATGAGTATCTGAGGGTCCTTTTTGCTCCTGAAATCGTCGGTTATCATCCTGTCCATCTGCTCGAAGCTGCTTGCCGGGTATTTTTCCTTCATGCGCTCCCTGTACTCCCCTATCTCGGGGTCCCTCTCCTTTGCGTTGTAGGTCATCACGACCTCCACGAAGTTCCTGCTCCATTCTTCCGGGTAATGTTCCTTCATGTACGCGTCTATGGCGTTCTTGTAGAGGACGCAGGCCTTTCTGTTGGCTGCCACCACCATGGCCTTCAGTCTGCGGTTCTTCCTTTTCATGAAGCTCTCAACGATGTGGGCGGCCTTCTGCTCTATGAGGTCGGGGCGGGAAAGTATCTCGTTGATGGTGTTGAAGCGCTTTGCCACCTCGCCCTCGGTCTCCTCGTCTTCATCCCTGAATATCTCCTCCAGAGCGCTCTCGAAGTCCTCCTTTCTGAAGTCCATCCACTCCTTGACGAAGCGATAGACGATGGGGACCGTGTATCCGTCCCTGATGGATTCGTCTATGAAATAGCGGTGAAGGTAGGTCTCTCCCTTCGGGGAGAAGCGGGTGTATGTGTTCTTGCTGAGCTTTGAGACAGGGGTTCCGGTGAATGCGAACATGAAGGCGTTGCGGAATATGGCCCTCATCTGGGCGGCCAGTATGCCATACTGGGTGCGGTGGCCCTCGTCGATGAAGAGCACTATGTTCTTTCTCTCGGATATGAGCCTGTCCTTCATGCGCTCCAGTTCATCCTGACCTATTCCCTCCTCACCTTCGGGGCGGAACTTCTGAATGAGAAGTATGAAGGCTCCTCTCTTTCCCCTGCCTCCGTCGTGGTCCAGAATGGCCCTGAGTTCCTTTATGCTTCCGACCTTCTCCACCTCGAGGGGCGAGATGTCCATGCTTCGGACGACCTGCCACATCTGCTCCTGAAGCTCCCGCCGGTCCACGATGAAGAAGATGGTGGGCTTCTCCATTGCCGGGTCGGTGTAAATCCGGTATGCCGAGAATATCATGGTGTAGGTCTTGCCCGAACCCTGCCAGTGCCAGATAAGGCCGCGGTCCGCGTCATCGTTTCCGTTCAGGCGCTCCCTGACCCTGCCGTGTATCCTTCTGACAGCGTGGTACTGCATATACCTCGGGAACAGGCGTATGTCCTCGCCCCCCTTCGATGTGAAGAATATGAAGTTCCTTATCAGGTCAAGGACCGTTTCGGGTGAGAGAAGATGCCTGAGGCCGTCGATACCCGCCTTCCCTTCCTCATCCCTCCAGACGCTGGCGCTCACCCGCTTCATCCACGGGATTATGGGAAAGACCCTCGCACCATCGCCTTTTTCGGTGTCATGGACATCCGCCGCCGCTATCGCGAACTGTATGTAATTGAAGGGTGCCGGTATCCTGCGCTCGTAGGATTTGATGTCCTGATATGCGTCGTACCATGTGATGTCCTTCTTCCCCGGGTCCTTGCATTCGATTATCACGAGGGGAATCCCGTTCACGAAGAGCACTATATCCGCTCTCATCACCCCTCCACGGCTCCTGAACTCAACCTGATTGCTGACAACGAGGTCATTCATTCCCGCGCTCCCGTGCTCGATGAACGGGACATAGGCCAGCCCTTTCTTCTTCCCGAGGTCCAGAGGGACCGCTCCGTCCCTGAGATAGGAAAGTATCTCCTTCATCCCTTCCTCCCCGCTGACGGGCGCTCTCAGCCTGAGAATCACCCGGTCGGTATCCTCCTCGTCGAGCTCTATTCCACGGGCAGCGGACAGCTTCAGGATAGCGCTCCTCAGCCTGTCCTCGAGTATCGGGTCCTCGTAGCTCTCCCTTTCAAGCTCCTTTCCCGGGATGTATTTCCAGCCTATGGATTGAAGGGCATTGATCAGCGGCTCCTCGCATTGTGTGTATTCGGTCATGTTTGACCTCCTTTTTCCACCTTAACTCTCTTCTTCCCTGTCAGCAAATCGTTCATCAAACCTTTTTTGATTCTCTCGTACTTCTCCTTTCTCTCACGCTCCACCGCAATCTTCTCATCAACCGCACCCAGCATCTCGGCTATCTTTTTCTGCTCGAGGAGTGGGGGGAGGGGGATTTGGAGGTTTTTCACGGCCTGTTTTGAAACTCTCTGTCTTCCTGTGGTTCCAATCATGGAGGCGATGAGCTTGTTTCTGAATTTCGGATACTTCAGAACATAGAAAAGGAATAAAACATCAAGGTCTTTGCAAACAATAGGGAACACTTCGGTTGTGGCGAGAGCGAAATTATTAGGTATGTTCTCGGGCACTATTCCCTGCTTTCCGTTTTCAACGGAAGGCGTTATTTTGGCAAGTAGCAAATCGCCAGCCTCGCAGTATGTAAAGCTTTTAACATCCTCTCTTTTGCGGATTTCAAATTCTGCGTAGATGTTGGAATCTGGAATCAAATCCATCGGAATAAATGCAATTTCTTTGAAGTCATTCGTTGTTTTGTTTCCCCGAATTGTAGCAATCTTTTCATCTCCCAGCCTCACCACCTCCCACTCCTCCGGAATCCTTCCGATGTCGGTCTCCTTGAAATGCTCGTGCTTTATCCCTTTCGTGAGAAGCTCCTGCATAAGCCCTTTCTTCAGCCTCTCGGCCTTCGCGATGGCCTCGTCCGTCTGCTGTATCGCGCTGTCCACAGTGGAAAGTATCTCAGCGATCTTTTTCTGCTCGGGAAGAGGGGGGAGGGGGATTTGGAGGTTTTTCACGGCCTGTTTTGAAACTCTCTGTCTTCCTGTGGTTCCAATCATGGAGGCTATGAGCTTGTTTCTGAATTTCGTATACTTCAGAACATAGAAAAGGAATAAAACATCAAGGTCTTTGCAAACAATAGGAAATACTTCAGTTGTGGCGAGAGCGAAATTATTAGGTATGTTCTCAGGCACTATTCCCTGCTTTCCGTTTTCAACGGAAGGGGTTATTTTGGCAAGTAGCAAATCGCCAGCCTCGCAGTATGTAAAACTCTTAACGTCTTCTCTTTTTCTCACTTCAAACTCAGCATATATCTCAGAATCGGGAACCTTGTCCATCGGTATAAAGGCAACCTGTTCGATGCCGTTTTTGCTTTTGTTTCCTCGTATATCGGCCACTTCTTCAAGTTTCACGAGTTTCCAGTCTTCGGGGAGATTTCGTTGTTGGATATTTTCCATTGTTTCTGGCTCTTTTTTCATGTTATCACCTATATATAAAATTTAAATTGAGATCTTCTTTCCTTTACACCCGGATTAGATATTAAAATTTCTCCAACCGCATCAGAGAATTTTATTGTAACCGGCTCTGAGTCACCCAATTTGCAGGCATTGTAATTTAATTTTGTAAGTGCTAAAATATCTTTCGCTACTTGTTCTATAGGTGCTTCTCCATACTGAACAAATATTTTCAGAGGAATGGGTACTTCCCAACCATCATATGTGTCAATCCTAGGCTTAAAACCACTTGCCCACAGATATCCCGTTTTATCATCTATTTTCAGAAATGATCCTCTTAAAACGGGCATCTTTCCAAGACGATACAGTCGGATATCATATTTTTCTTTTCTAACAACGACTCCAATTAATTTTACGTTTTTGGGACATGCGTCTCTGAATCCCAAAAAAGCTTCTTTATTTAGCGAAGAATGCGAGTGTATAAAAATTTCTTTTAATGTCTCTCCGCCCAATTTTGAGTAAGTCTCTAATGTGCCAGATAAAAGCCGTTTAGCTGCTTCTCTGGATAATTCAAATTGTTTTCTTTCTGGGGAATACCAAGGACCTTCTTCCCCCAAAAATACAATTCCATCTCCCGAATCCAGAAACATCTGGGCTGTACAACAGGCGGTTTTTTCATTTATAATTTTAAAAGATATTCCAATGTACGAAACACCATCCCGGGCGCTTGCTAGCTTCCAAGGTTTACCTCCAGATTTATAAAATATCGCAGTTGACAGATTCCATGCCCTATCAGAAAGAGGAGTTACACCGCGTTTTTCATCGCCTCTGTCTTGGAGGGACAAAGTACTTTCTCTTATTATTTGTATTGGTATATTATATTTTATAATTCTTGATTTTATCTGTCTTCTAAAATCCACAGATAAATTGTATTTTTCTGTTGTATACCACCTTCTATTTTCAAAATCGTCTTCTAGTGTCGTCTGCCCTTTTTTAAATGATTTCATATTTTTCATAGGAGGGCGATATCCCCAAGATTCTTTTACTCTAGATTCTGGTCTACAATTCATATATATCTCATCGGGAACAACAATAATAGCTATGTCGAAGCTTTCATCTTTTTTCTCTAGTATATCGAATGCCTCTATAAACATATTTGCCACACGATACGTTCTTTCATATTCATTTTTATATCGTGAAGCCTCTAGAAGTTTATTTTCGTCAATGTTATGAATCCATGAAGGTGTGTTGGGAAATTCACACGAAAACGCTTCTTTGAATCCGGGAAAAGGAGGCCAAAGTCTTAGCTTGGATGATTCTTCAATCTGTGGCGCGTTCATAACATGTTCAGTCCAATTTTTAAATAGGTTTATTCCTCTTTTAGTCCCTATTAAAGCGTATTTTATTTTTTCTGGATGAGAGGGTTTATCTGCACTATATGGACCAAAAAGATACAATCCATCATGAGGATCTTCTAATTTCTGTCCATATCTAAATTCAAGAAGGGGTTCTTGAAAAACAGTATATTTAAAATTCATTAAATATCACCTCTTTCAGAGTTCTCATCTAAGACATGCTCATCATATTCTATTTCATCATCAGGGAACTCATTTATTTCTGAATAATCGTGAGTTTCATCTATAGTATATGGTGATTCAAAAGTTAGAGGATAGGATTTTATTGTGATCTCATATTCTTTTTTATCACCGATAGATATTGTTGGTTCTCCGTTTGAAAGATAAAAAGATATTGCTATCAAGCGGTTCAAATAATCTTTATTAAATAAAGATTTTCTTAATGTTTTTTGTCTACTCGTCATTTTCTTTTTTTCCAGAGAAGTCCCATCTATGGATGTGATGTGAAAACCTATGTGTATCTGAAGGAAAAAATTATTATTTATTTCTTTAATTTTAAATTGTGGAGACAAATAGTATCTGAATGAATAGGTAGGAGCATGTCTTTCTCCAGTTACTTGAATAAATGTGCTTTTACCCATGTAGTTTTTAAACACAATCTTGTCGTTCTGAAAGAGGCCAGATGGAAAGTATAATTTACTATTTTCCGAGTATTTCAAACCTTTTTTTAGACTATATACTGTCAGAGATTTCATTATTAAATTTTTTATAATATTTAATGTTTTTATATTATATATGCGTTCTTTATCTTTCCAAGGAATCACATCGATTATTTCATACTCAAATAACTCTGGACTGGGAGGGGGCGAAAATGCGAAAAAATTCTGAGAATCCTTGGCATAAAACGCCCATCTTTTTTTTAGAATGTCTTTTTCATTTTTAGACAATGCTCTGTTAAATCTTAAAAATAAAAGATTTTCAGGAATTCTTTTTATTACAAACATATTTGAATAAATTATTTCATTTTCATTTTTTAAATTGTAATCTTTCATATAGGCTTTTGAAGCTATAATTTTGCCTTTTATGAGCGGTCTAGGAGCATTTATACTATCTAATTTTTTTAATAAGCGATTAAATCCTTCTGACCAGCTCTTATGAAAGGATATGTAGGTTAGGTCGGTCTCCATCCATCCAATCTCTGTAGGTTTACGTCCGTCAAGATTTAAGGGAATGAGAAAGTCGGATATAGATCTCTCTTTAGCTATATTTATAGCCATAGTTCTCTCTTTTACGGGATTATCTTTTTTTTATGGAATTTTTAGATAATATTGCTAAAACTCTAAATGTTCTCTCTTTCAATGCCTTATCAATATCTTTAGGATATGATTCACCACCTAATAGATTAAATCTATCACACCAAACAAGATAGCCTTCACTAGTTAAATGTAGAGCTAGCCATTCAGCAAACACATAATCTTCAGTAGCATAGCTTATAAACAAATGATCGGGTTTAGGCACTGCCTCATCCTTGTCTACAAAGTTTTTGTTTTCTATGCTTTTAACTTTTTCCATTTTAAAACCTCCTATTTATCTTTCTAATGTTCTTGAACGGGCCGTAGGTCTTCTTTCTCTTGATAGGTTTTCCGGTTCTCGTGTCTATCTTCACCCACTTCTTTGTCCTTGTGTCGAGATACTGGGCCCTGTGCCGCTGAGCGCCCCTTATCTTCCGAATATCGTCGGCCTTTATCATCCTGTCAGCCATGTGTTCCGCCATCTTCGTGTGCGGGCTTGTGAGCCACCCGTGGGTATCGAGTGCAGCCTTCGTCAGCTTTCCGGCCCCGGAAACGGCCTTTCTTATCATTCTTTCGTTCTTTGGGATCATTCTTGACATTCAACCCCCTCCTTTTCCACGAATGTTATCTTGTCAAGGTCCTGCTCGCTCAGCCTCCCCGCATCTATGAAGAAATCGGCCTCTTTGATTATGGCATCCGCCGTTATATCGGGATGGCTCATGATAACAACGGTTTTACCGAGGCTTTTGACTATCTTCAGAGATTCCAGCAGGTCCACGTCTCCGGTGCATATCACAGCTATGTCGTAGTTGTCCCTGAAAGCGTGCGTCACCAGATCAACAGCAAGCTGGACATCCACGCCTTTCTGGAATATAGTTCTGCCATCATATTTCAGGGGGCAGGTTCTCATCTCAAAGAAATGGTATGCTTCCACCCTTTTCATGAATTTCTTCTGACCTTCGTATCTCTGACGGGTTTTTTTCAGATGCTCTCTCTTCGCCCCTATCTTCTGTGCCGAAAATCCTCTTTCCTCCATCCATTCTATGCTCTTCTCAATCTGAGATATCAGCTCTGGCGTGTATTCTCCCGTGTATGCATAGGTTCTCACAAGGTCGGAGCGGTCCACGTCCTTTATTCTCACAAGCCCTCTGAGAAGGTCCATTATAAGATACTGCACCTGTCCGTAATTGTATTTTCTGTCTCTATCTCGATAGTACAGGCTCTGTTTGAAATTCTCGAAGTCATAAAATATCATGACCCTATGGCTCAAACGGCATGCCCCCTTCCCTCTGGAAATATTTGGATGGGGGGCTTACCAAGCGCCTCCTTACGGAGGGATGCCCCCCTTACCAAAATATACGTTTCTATTATTCCCTTACACTTTTCCCCTATATTTAACTTTCGCTCATTTCCCGGCATCGGATTATCACCGGGGTTTTTCATGAAGCCTTTTGATGTGCTCTTTTCGCATATCATTATATCATCTCCCGCTCCGAATTCTCGGGGCTTTCTCCCTATATTGTTTTCTTTTCTTATAAAGCCTGCCATGGGGTCGGTGAAAGTGAAAAACTTAAATATGGCACCCCGATAAGAGGCTGAGCGGGTAAGTCCATGCAAGTGGGAGTGTACCGTGAGGTGCACGCGAGTTCCCCGCATGGGTCCGCTTTTCAGGACATTCCTTTTTCTCAGAATTCTTTTCTCTTTGGATTCTTCTCTGCAAATTGGCAAATAATCGCCATAATCGCCAAAGGAATGCCAAATAATCGCTGTATTGCTCAATGATATGACGGGCTCCCTTCTTCTCCCTTTTGTCTCATCTTTTTCACTTTTAGTTAAGTCATCAATGAATCCGAAATGAACTTTATCTGATATCACTCCATCACCCCCTCAAGTTGATGGCATATGGCCATTACCACACCCCATACCTCCTCGAAATCGGGAATGTCTCCTGTCAGCACACTGAGATTGCCCCAGTTCCCTCTGAATACCTCCTCGTTTCCTTTCACTCTTTCAGGCAAAAATGAAACTCCCTTGACAGCGAACTTTTTATCTGTTATTGAAAGCACAGCACCCATATCTACATATCCGGAAAGATACCATATATCGTATATGTCTCTTGGCCTTCCTATCCTCTGAAATATGGTTCTTATCTTCTCCGCCATCAGCTCTTCAAGAGAATAGGCCATGACCCTCACACGGGAAAAGGCCTCTCTGTCCGAATATGCATGAAATATCCCCTTCTCCACAGGCTCCAGAACCATCTTTTCGTAATTCCCTATGGACAGGTCCATCCTTATCTTGGCGGGCTCTCCTCTCCTTCGCAGGAAATAATATGGAATTCTGATCTCATAGCCGACTGTCTTTCCTTCGTGATATCTCTTTCCTGTCCTTTCCCTGATTTCCGGCTCCAGAAACTCTATTTCTCCCCTGTGTCCCGTCAGAGCGTCTAGAGCTTTCATTGCCTCATAGGCATCTCCTCGGACGAGATTGAAGTCCAGATCCTCCGAGAACCTGTAATCCGAAAAATATACCTTCCTGAGTGCTGTGCCTCCTTTGAAAACAAGGTTTTTCCAGATTCCGGAGGTCCATAGCTCCCTGAGAACCACGGATATCACATAGTCCTTCTCTACCGTACTGGGGGGTACTCCGGCCCGTCCGGCCTCGGATTTTATCTCATCCGCCCTGCTCAAATCTCTTCCTCCAGATATCCCTCCGGTACATTCACAATTATGCCCCATTCCGTATTCCATCGCCCCTTTCTCTCCAGCCCGGGGTCAAGAAGAGGATACCCCTTTATCTTTGCCACCTCTTCCTTAACCCAATCAGGACAGGGAATTTCAAGGACTCCGCAAAGATATCCGAGCCTCTTCATTCCGGCATGACTGCCCATCTTCCTGAGATACTCCGCGACGGTTTCCGCATCCACGCCCGAAGACAGGCCCTTTACCGTCTCAAGTATCCCCCCACAGTTTCCGGGGCGGTCCAGACCGTCAGCCACCGTCTTTTCCGGGTCTGTTATCCTGACAGTTCTTCCACCCATCCGAACTTCTCTGAACCCGAAGAACTTGTTTTCTCTCACTATAACTGCCCTTATCCCGTATCTTTCCAGCCTTCCGTAATTGCGCCGCACAGGAGTTATTACATAGGTCTTTCCGGGCATCTGCTCCGTCATCCCGTAGTAGTTCAATGCACTCCAGTACGCCACTGCACTTTCCGGAACCATGGATTCCGCCAGTACGAAGGAATCGGGTGATGTCTTTGTCGGAAAGGTCAGCATATATCTGTTTCTCGCGATTCTCTCGATTATCCCGTCTCTCTCCAGCCTGCGTATATGGTGGTAGAATGCCCCCTTCTCCATGTTAAGTGCGATTCTCGCCTCGCTTCCGGTGAAGACCTCGCCAAGGTCGGCAATCTTTTCCATCACTTCGATTTCTCTCATAAATATCACTTTTAGTTAAGCATCTATTTAACCTTTTGTGAACTTTTTATCACCCGAGTTCCTCCAGATATCCTTCTATCTTCCTGTCGGTTTCCTCCAGCCTTTTCTCTATCTCCTCCAACTCTTTCCATTCCTTCTCCACATCTATCTCCTCAACCTCTTCCTCCGGGAACACATAGAGCGTCACATTCAGGTTGTAGTCGTTCTCCCTTATCTCGTCCCGTGGAACCGCACGACTGAACCCATCTTCCTCCGAGAACTTCCGGTATGCCTCGGCTATCCTTTCGATGTTATCCTCGCCAAGCATGTTAAGTTTCCGTACATCCGGGTGCTTCACGAACTCGGAGGACGCGTTTATGAAGAGCACCCTGTCCTTTCTGGATTCATCCTTTTCGAGATTGAACACCATTATGGCCCCGGGCGCTCCCGTGTTGTAGAACAGCTTTTCAGGCAGCAGTATAACACAATCCAGCAGGTCCTTATCCACCACCTTCTTCCTTATCGCCCGCTCCTTTCCACTCCTGAAAAGAGCTCCGTTGTCAAGGACCACCGCGACCTTTCCGCCCTCCTCGGTGCTGGCTATCATGTGCTGTATCCATGCCCAGTCCGCTGACTGCTTCGGCGGGAATCCGTATTTAAAGCGCCCCTTCCAGAACTCTCCGGTCTTGAGCTGGCTTTCATCGTAGCCATCAAGATTCCAGGGAGGATTCGCGATGACCCTATCGAACCTCCTTATATCTCCGTCCTTCCTGAACTTCGGGTAAAGCAGGGTATCCCCCCTCTCTATCTTCGGGTCCCCTATCTCGTGCATGTACACATTCATCTTGCAAAGCCCGTATGTCGTGGCATTCCTTTCCTGGCCGTAGAGGAACAGCTTTCTCGCACCGTCCTTTCCGTGCTTTCTCTCGACATATTTGTAGGCCCCGATGAGCATTCCGCCCGAACCTGCCGCAGGGTCGTAAACGCTCTCTCCCGGCGAGGGGTCCAGTATCTCCACCATCAGGTCTATGACCTCCCTCGGAGTGTAAACCTCCCCTTCCTTGGCCTTCTGAGGTGCGAAATAGCGAAGCACCCACTCATAGGCATCTCCGAGGATGTCGCCGGATGTCAGGTTCAGATTCTTCGAGCTGAAGAGCTCCATCAGCTGGTTCAGTATCGTCAGGTTCTCCCTGTTGCTTGTGAACGATGTGAATTCCACGGTGTCGAATATCCCTTTCAGGTCAGGGTTCATCTCCGATATGTGCTTTATCGCGTTTGAAAGGCGCTCCGGCAGCCGGCTCACATCCTTCCTTATGTTCTCCCAGAGGTATTCCTCCGGCATGTTGAACTGGTGGTATCTGGCCTCCTTCGCTTCTTCTTTTGCCACTTCCTCGGGCATATCGTACTCCTCGATCAACTCCCTTACTTTCTCCTTATACTCAGCCCCCCACCTGTCGCTCAGCCTTTTCAGGAAAAGGAGCACCAGTATGTACTTGTAATCCACAGCCGTTCTTATCAGGTCCGCCGCCTTCTTCAGCAGAGAATAGAGCTCCTCCCTGCTCATGTCGTCCTTTATCTCCATCTCGTTCCTTATCATGTCCTCGATCCTCACAAGCCTGTATATTCGCGCCCTGTTATCTGCAGGGTCAAGCTCGGAAACCACAAGCCCCGCCTTCCTCAGTTCCCCGAGAACCACGGAAACATTCTTCGCATCGTCCCCGAAGACCCCGAGGGCCTTCACGGCGTCCTCTCTTCTGAATTCCTCGGTCCCGAAGGCCTCGTAGAGATGCACATATCTCTTTTCCACCCATTTTTGAATTTTAGGCATGGGCCCACCATGACAAATATGCATATAAAATTTTCTCTTAATAGTCAAGCTAAGTGAAATTTAACTTATCTTTCACCATCACGACCACATCCGCCACATTGGTTCCGGTGTACCCTGTCCTTATCGTTCCGCCGACCTTCTCGAAGAAGGATGACGAATCGCTGCGCTCCAGAAACTCGTTCGGGTCCAGACCAAGATCCACTGCCTTTCTGAGTGTGTTTTCATCTGCGATGGCCCCGGCATACGGGCTGTTCCCGTCTATTCCATCGGTCCCTATCGCCGCTATGGTGCCTTTGAAGCGGGAAAGGAGGACTCTCAGTACCAGTTCCTGATTCCTTCCTCCTCTGCCCTTCCCTCTGACCTCGCATGTCGTCTCTCCCCCCATGACGGCCGATGTTTCCATGGCCGCTATGTCTCCGGCAACCTGCCTGACATCCCCTTTCATCCCATGGAACACATGGTGGGAGATTCCGTGGGCTGTCAGAACTGCGGATGCATGGTTCACCGCACGCGCATTGTCAGCGATTATCAGGTTCCTGTCAGCGCTCTCCCTCTCCTTTCTCTCCTTCGCCGCCTTCCTCACTCCTTCTGAAATCCCTTCCCAAAGCCCGTATCTCCTCAGTATCTCCTCGGCTTTCCTCTCCTCTCCATGCACCGCAACCGTCGGCCCTGAGGCTATGCTCGGCAGGTGGTTGTCCACTACATCCGAGATTATCAGGGAAATGATTCGCGCAGGTCTGAGATAATGCGCAAATCCTCCTCCTTTGACCATTGAAAGGCTGCGGCGGACCGTGTTCAGTTCCCAGATGTCAGCGCCCTTTTTCATCAGTGCCTCGCTTATGAGCCTCATATCCTCAAGGGAAACGCCGGGCACGGGCATGCAGAACATGGATGAACCGCCGCCGCTTATCAGAACTATGGCCGTGTCCCCTTCTTTCAGTGATTTCGCCATCTCAACGGCCTCTTCCGTTGCCTTCAATGTCTTTTCATCAGGGAATGGATGGGATGCTTTCCTTATTTCGATGTTACCGAGCCTTGCATCCTCTATTGAATTTACGATTCCTCCGCTTATCCTGTCATCCAGAACGGAACGGAGCGCCTTTGCCATGTGGTACGACGCCTTTCCCATCCCGAAGACGAACAGGTTCCCCTCAGCTCTCTCGTCGGATATGTGCACTTCCCCGTCCTTCAAAAAAACATTCTCCGGAATGACCGTGTCCGGATGCACCGAATCCATTGCCGCTTCCAGAGCGCTCAAGATAGAGGAATCGGTGGTGATGTCAGGCTCTCGAATGAACACGAGGAGGAATGCCCCTTTACTTAAATTATAACTATGCCCCTGTCCGTTATCTCATATTGTACGGGCTGCAGAGGTATGTCGGTACTGCGCATCTTCACTATGTCCATTATCCTCTCTCTTCTGCCGCGGAATGTATTTTCCTTCTTTTCCATCCTTATCGCGCTGTATGCCAGAAACATACCTATGTCTTTCATCTCCGAGGAGGTCGATGCATCCATGATTATGATGGATGTTACATTCTTCTTCCTCAACTGATAAAGGATGAGGTCGAACTGATCCCTGAAAATCTGTATGTCCGGGTCTATGAAACAGCCGATGCTGTCCACGACGACGAGGTCCGTGTCATCGTCCATCTTATTGAATATGGTAAAAAGGTCCATCTTTCTCTGAGAGCTCCCGGCCCTCTTTCTTTCCAGCGTGTTCATGGCCCTGGGCGCGACCATATCCACCATTCTCAATATCCCTTTTTCCTCGTAGGTCTTCAGATTCCAGCCGAGAACCGCGGCCTGATGCCTTATATCTTCGGGAGATTCTTCCACACACAGATAGGTGACATTCAGACCCTCACGAGCGGAGGTTACGGCTGCCTGAAGTGCGAATATTGTCTTCCCCGTACCGGGGCCGCCTATCAGAATGGTACTTCTTCCCTTCGGTATTCCGCCGGTTATCTGGTCCAACTCCGTTATCCCGGTCTTTATTCTCTCTATAGCTTTCATTTAATTCCTCCTCTGGAACTTGAACTCGAACAGACAATTGTCATCTCCGTATGCAAGGGATTTCTTCTGGATCCATCTGCCTTTCTCACCGGACCAATCAAAAGTTCGAGATATTATTGTTCTGCATATTATGCAGGGGCTTATCTCATCCCCCAGGTCATTCCACGGACATTCATGAACCACAAAATATCTACTGTCAAGCTCTATGTGATTGCTGACCCCGATATCCGAGAAAAAATCCCCGAGCCATATGAGATACCTTTCCTTTTTGCTGCAGAATGTTCCTGTGCATTCGGTTTCCATGTATCTCTCGAAATTGGGTTTCAGGCGTTCTTCCAGCATGTCGCCGAGGCCGGCTACCAGTTCGCCTATGACCTGTTCCCCTCCGAACCTGAAAAGAAGCATTAGAACACTTAGAAGCATGTTATTTATGTGTTCCCTCGACCTCTCCTTTTTCAGACGCAGCAGTTCCTGTTTGATCTTTTTATCCCGGGTTATATCTTCCTTTATGGCAATGTACGCCTTTATCTCCCCGTTATCCATTACAGGTGTTATCGTCATGTTCTCTATGTAGAGGGTTCCGTCCTTCCGCCGATTTACTATCTCTCCTCTCCATGTCTTTCCGGATTTTATCCTGTCCCACATCTTTATATAGAACTCGTCCTCATGTACATCGGATTTCAATATTCTAGGGTTCTTTCCGCGGACCTCGTCGAATGAATAACCCGTTATACGCTCAAATGTGTGATTCACATACAATATGTTCCCATCAGGATCGGTGATCATAATAATGTTCGAAGACTGGTCCACGGCGGTCTGTAATATCTTTATACCCTCTTCGTTCAATCTGAGGCTTTCAAGGTCCTCCTCCATCCCCAGATAATGCCTTATCCCGCCTATGTCGTACCTGACATATTTTGAAAGCACTGTTAAGGTCCTTCCGTCCTTGCTCCTTCTTTTCATGGGCGCTCTTATGTAATTGGTTTTGCTCGATAAAAGAACCTCTTTCGTTGAGCCGCGATTTTCCGAAGGTTCCAAAATACTTATGTCGTTCCCGATTATCTCGTCCGCCTCATATCCGTACATCTCTTTGAATTTTCCGGCGATGGATACGATGGACAGGTCCTTTTCGTTTTCCGCATTCAGGATGAGTATGCTTATCAGATGCGGCCTTATCTGACCGGAAAAATCTTTCTTCGGCGGTTCAGCATAATCTCTCTCTTCGGATTTTCCACCTACAAATCCTTTTTCATCTTCCGTGGTCTTTTCGAACATGCGCCCTTCTATCGCAATTCCTCCTGTATGGAAACTCCTCTCCATAGAGAATATTTAAAATTTTCCATTCATTTTCATTCTCAGACACAAAGAGCCAGTATTTTTTCCACATCCTCTTTTACAATTTTTTTCGGGTGACCTATCGGATAGCCTATCGAACCGTTCGATGCTATCTTTCTTATATCATTCTCAGGTATTCCCGCATCTTTGAGGCTTACGGGTGCGCCCCATCTGCGGTACAAGCCCCTCAACTTTGCAAGCACCTGTTCCGCATCCTCTTTGACTCCGAATACCCTTTCCCCGAACTGCTCCATTTTGTCTCTGTGAATGTCCATGTTGTATTCCAGAACGGCCGGAAGAACTATGGCAAGCCCGGCTCCGTGCGCTATGTCATACAAGGCCGAGAGTGCGTGTTCTATCTGGTGGCTCGCCCAATCCCCTCTTCCGCGTCCTACCGCAGTCATTCCGTTCAGGGCCATCGTTGCGCTCCATGCCAGCTCCGCCCTTGCATCGTAATCCTTGGGATTCTCAAGAAGAATGTCGGTGCTGTCGATTATCGTCTTTATGAGTGATTCGCAGAGCCTGTCCGGGAAATCCAGTTCCTTTGAGCCGTTGAAGTAGAACTCGGCAACATGGGTTATCGCATCTATTGCCCCGTATACCGTCTGCTCCTTCGGAAGGCTGAACTGAACGCTCGGATCGATTATGGATGTCCTGGGATTCGTCAGCGGTGCTCCGTGCATACCCTTCTTCTCAAGGGTGTCGTCCTTTGTCACAACGGAGTTGCCGTTCATCTCCGAGCCAGTTGCGGATATGGTAAGTATGGCATATATCGGATGGACCTCCGACGGCGGGCCTCCTGTGTAGAAATCCCACACATCCCCTTCATAAGGTATTCCTGCCGCTATTCCCTTGGATGCGTCTATGACACTTCCGCCACCCACGGCAAGCACCGCATCGCATTCCTGCTCTCTGGCAAGTTCTATGCCCTCATGGACCTTTGAAAGGCGCGGGTTCGGCGTTATTCCCCAGAGTTCCACCCACTCTATCCCGTTGTTTTTCAGGGATTCGACTGTCTGTTCATAGACACCGTTCCTCTTTATGCTTCCTCCTCCCGCAACAAAAAGCACCTTCTTCATGCCGTCCTTTTTGAGATCTTTTCCTATTTCCGCTATCTTCCATCTTCCGAAGATGAGCTTTGTGGGGTTATGGAAAACAAAATCCTTCATGCCGTCACCGAAACTGCATAGCGCATCCCTTTTAAATCTCTTTTGTCAGAACCTATATATACGGGCAGTTCCTCGACCTGTTGATACATAACAGGATGGTGTTCTTATGATAACCGATTTCAGCTCCGAGATGGAAAAGGTCTTCGTAGACCGTACGGTTGAACTTGCGAATCTTCACAGTGCTCTCAAAGACGCCGCATCCGGAAACGCAAGAACGGTATTGATCGAAGGGGAGGCGGGGATCGGTAAGACCGCTCTCGTGGAGCGCTTTCTCAGAGATGTTTCAAAGAAGAAATACGGGGTCAAGAGGGCCGTTTGCAAGGCGGGGGTATCGACCCCTTATGCGCCAATAAAGGACCTTGTCGGAGAGGTGGAGGTCAAGAAGAAGATGGCGAGCGCCACACCCCTTCTGGGACTCGTGTCCTCTTCGTCGGCAAAGATATCCGAAGACCTCAGCGGTGAAAGGGAAAGGATATTCGCTGAGTTCGTGGAACAGTTGAAGAAACAGTCCGAGAAAAAGCCCACGATAATATTTCTGGACAATGTTCAGTGGATGGACGAGGCATCATCCAAACTTCTCTCTTCTTCCATCAATCGTATGGCAGGCTCGAACATCCTGACTCTGATAGCCTATCGACCCGAAGAGGTGAAAAAAAAGAGCTCCGTGGCAAAGATGCTGTCGGATATAAGGGGAAACGAGATGAGCAAGACCCTTTCCCTCAGAAGACTGGACTATGAAGACACCACGGAAATAATAAAATCCATTCTGAAAAGGGATGACCTGCCTTCTTCATTCATAAATACTATTTACAAGGAGACCGAAGGCAATCCCCTGTTCATAAAGGAGCTGATAAACTCTCTGATACAGGAAGGCATACTGGACCCCACATCCTACAAGAAGATACAGCCCGGAGACATACGGGTTCCTCCGGGTATAAAAGAAGTGCTTATGCGCAGGATATCCAAGCTCAGCCCGGAAGCCAAAAAGATACTGAACTATGCGGCCATAATAGGTTCCAGATTCAGTTTTGACATACTCCAGAATGTAAGCGGCCTTGCGGAAGAGCCCCTGCTGGACATAATCGACGAGCTTCTGGAGGCCAGGATCATAGAGGAGGACAGCTCTCGCGATGAAGAAGCCTACCTGTTCACATACATGCAGATAAAGGATATGATCGAGGCTTCCCTTAGCAAGAGCCGGAGGCGTGTGGTTCACAAGAAAATAGCGGAATACCTCGAGAAATCGAACGGAGAACCCTATGAGATTGCGGAGCACTTCTTCAAAGGAGGGGTCTATGATAAGGCGTATGAGTATGCCACGGCCGCCGCCGAAAAGAGCGCTGCGGCATTCGGCTTCGAGTCCGCCATATATTTCTACAAGATGGCTCTTGATTCTGTCGAAAAAATGGGGTCGGGGTCCGTGAGCGAGGAAGAACTGCTTGACATACATGTGAAACTCGGAGACCTTTACCGTGCGGTCGGAGACTGGGGCCTGACGCTCAACGAGTACAAGACAGCCCTCAAACTGGCTGAAAAACTCGGAGACCGGAAAGCGGTCGCGGATATAAACATAGAACTCGGCAGTATAGAAAAGGACAGGGGGGTATGGGACGCTGCCAATGTATGTTTCGAAGCGGCAAAGAAGATAGGCCTCGAAATAAAAGACGCACATATTCTCGGGGATTCGGAGAGGGGATTGGGCTATGTGCACTGGAGGCGCGGAGAGTACAAGGATGCCGTCCTGCATTATACCGAGGCCATACGCTATGCGAAGGAGACCAACGACTCCGGCATGGCCGGAAAGGTCTTTGTGGAGATGGGAAATGTCTACTCGGACATGGGGAATCTGGACAAAGCGATCGAGTATTACAAAAAGAGCATCCCTAGACTCAAACAGATAAAGCGCTATGATGAGATCGCAAGGGTCCTAAACAATCTGGGAGACAGCTATCTTCAGAAAGGTGACTGGGACCGTGCTATAGAGTACTTCAAGAGGTGCGAGGATGCGGCTGCCAGCATGGGTGAGGTGAACCTCATCGCATGGGCCGTGTTTAACAGTGCCGAAGCGTATGCACATAAAGGAGACCTGAAAACGGCTTCCAAACGGTGCAAGGACGCTCTGCAGGCCCTAAAAAAGATGAATGACCCCATAGGTACCGCCGCTGCATATCGCGTATGCGGCATAATTGAAATAAAGAAGAAGAACTATGACGATGCGATAAAACAGCTTCAGAAGAGCCTTAAAATATTGAAGGAACTGAAGACGCAGCATCTCCTCGCTCTTTCAGAGATGGAACTCGCCCGGGCTTTCGCAGGAAAGGGAGACAAAAAACATGCCCTGAGATGGTATGACGAAGCTATCCGGATATTCAGTAAGATTGGTGCCAAGAAATATGTGGAGACCATAGAAGACGAGATGGACGAGCTGGAATAGTTTCACCCACCTCCCTTCAAACTTTTTAAACCACAGGGCTATGCGGCAGCGTGTATGTTCGGCAGAAGTACATAAGACCCGATACCGTTGAAAAAAGGGATTATCAGGTCAACATAGCGAACAAAGCGGCGGAGCGCTCCACACTTGTGGTACTTCCGACAGGCATGGGAAAGACAGTGATAGCCATGCTGACGGTTGCGAAGCATCTTGAGAAGGGAGGGGATAAAGTGCTCATGCTCGCTCCGACGAAGCCTCTGGTCGAACAGCATGCGGTAAGCCTCGAAAGGATGATGGAGGGTGTGAGGATAGGTGTCTTTACCGGCTCGGTCAGACCTGCGAAAAGGGAGAAGATATGGAAGGAATCCGATATCGTTGTCGCCACCCCGCAGACGATAGTCAATGACATACTCTCATGGCTGGACATTGCAGAGATATCCATGATAGTCTTCGATGAAGCGCACAGGGCCGTCGGTGATTACGACTATGTCTTCATAGGGAAAAGATACGCTGAAAAAAGAAAGGAAAGGCTTGTGCTGGGCACCACCGCATCCCCGTCATACAGTCAGGAGAAGGTGTACGAGGTGATAGAGAACCTCGGGGTCGAAGGAGTTGAAGTGAGGACTCCGGAAGACAGGGATGTCCGGGACTATGTGAATATCATACGACCTCAATGGGTGAAGGTCGACCTCCCCCCCGAAATGGAAAAGATAAAGGAACTGCTCAAAGGTGCGAGGGACGAATTCCTCAAAGAGCTCAGGGCCATGGGTTTTCTCTCAAATCGCAGAGGGACGAAAAGGGAGCTCATCGCATTGGGTGGCGAGATACAGCGCAGGATAAATATGGGGGACAAGAGTGCCTTCAAAGCGGCGAAATACCGCTCCATGGCAATAAAGCTGGACCAAGCAATCGAGTTCGCCGAGACGCAGTCCGTCGCAGGCCTCCTGTCATATCTCGAGAAGATAACCGAAGATGCGGCCCTCGGACGGGACAAATCATCCAAGATTCTGGTTAGACGCTCCGATTTCATGGCGGCGCTCAGGCTTGCGAGAGAACATGAGAATATGGAACACCCGAAAATGGAGGCTCTCCGCAAAATACTGGAAGGACTGCCGATGGAAGGCACGAGGGTAATAATATTCGCAAACTACAGGGACACGGGAGAGCGTATAGTGGATGCGATATCGTCCGTTCCCGGAATAAAAGCCTTCCGTTTTGTCGGTCAAGCGTCCCGCAGCGGAGATAAAGGGATGAACCAGCGAGCCCAGAAGGAAGCCATCGAGGCGTTCAGGAACGGAGAGTACAATGTGATGGTCGCGACCAGTGTTGCGGAGGAAGGACTTGATATACCCGATACGGACCTCGTGATATTCTATGAGCCGGTGGCATCGGAGATAAGGACCATACAGCGCAGGGGACGCACGGGCAGGAAGCGCGAGGGAAGGGTCATATTTCTGATGACAAGGAAGACAAGGGACGAGGCGTATTACTGGACCGCTCGAAGGAAGGAGAGCGAGATGCTGAAGAACCTTCGGGCATGGAAAGCCATATCGGACGAGATATTCTTCGAAAAAAGGACCATTGAAAGGGAAAAGAGCGAATACTTCGGCAGGATGGAAAAAAAAGAAAGCGCGGGACAGAAGACACTGGAAGAGTTCACAGTCCAGGCACTGAATATTCCCAAGGCGGAAAGCAAAGGAGATGTCCTCATCGTGGTTGACCACAGGGAAGGAAGGTCCCCCGTGGCAAAGCAGCTTTACAGGCTGGGAGCATCGGTGAAAGGAGAACAGCTGGATGTCGCGGACTATCTTCTGTCTGACAGGATAGCCGTTGAGAGGAAGGAGGTCAATGATTTTCTAGGCTCCATAACGGATGGAAGGCTCTTCAAACAGGCCGGGGAACTCTCGTCCTCATACATGAGGCCCGTGATAATGATAGAGGGTGAGGGGCTTTTCACAGAGAAGATGCTGTCAGAGAGCGCAATAATGGGTGCGATAGCCTCGCTGATCGGCGATTACAGGTGCTCGGTTCTCTTCACGAAGAATGCGGAGGAGAGCGCAAAACTCCTTTATTCCATGGCGAAGAGGGAGCAGCAGGGCGGAAGAGGGGTCGGAAGGCGCGGAGAGAAAAGGACCATGGGGATACACCAGCAGCAGAGGTTCATAATAGAAGGACTGCCGGGGATATCCGCAACTATGGCCGAACGGCTCCTTGCGCACTTCGGAAGCGTTGAAAAGGTGATGACTGCATCGGAAAAAGAGCTCATGGAAGTGGAGGGTATCGGAAAGAAGAGAGCGAAGGCGATAAGAGAGGTTGTGACGAAGAGCTACCTCAAGGGTGGAAAAGTGATACAGGGCACTTCCGGTTGAATAAGAACCTATATGGAAGCGCCTAAATGTTCAGTTGCATGTTCCCTTCGCACAGGCTTAAAATGTCTCTTGCGTCAAGTATCTTCATGTCCCCGTGGCAGTCTATCTCTCTTTTATCCGGCACTATCAGGATTCTTTCGCATTCGAATGAGGATAACTTTTCTTCCGCTTTCAGTACATCTGTTTTAGACACTTTCTTTCTCCATTTGACCTCTCCTACCAGCACGATTCTATCAAAGCGCTTTAGAGCTATGTCTATCTCGGGATTGTTTATTTTTATCTTTTTAAGGCCCAGTTTTCTGGAAAACATGTCCGCCATGAACTGTTCGACATCTCTTGGAAGCAGATTTCTTACGACTTCCTCGATGTATTTTTTAGGAATGTCCAGTTCGGTGTATCCGTACTTTTCATCGAGATAAAAATGAAGCCTGAAAAGAGGAGAGACATGGATATAGTGAAAACTCCTTCTTTCCGTCTCGATTTTCTCTATAAAGCCGATTTTTACGAGCACATCGAGATATCTTTGTATAAGCCCGGGATTGTCCTTGGGTATTAGCTTTCTCGAGAAGAGATAAGATGAGATCTCGGTGCTTTTTCCCTTTCCGTCGGCGATTGCCCGAAGAATTCCCTCGTAAACTGCCGATATGTTCCTCCTCTCTTCGCTGAATATCTCTCCGGTTATCTCCTGAAGCGTCAGACGGTTGGAATGGAGATAATTTGAGAGGAATTCCACAATGTCGGATTCAAAATCACCGGCCAGCATGGGTTCCCTGAGATAGAGCGCAGATTCGAGCCTTTCCACGGGAGAGGCGGTTTTCAATGAGGATAGAACATCACATTGGTCCGCCAGACCGAAGATGTAAAGAGAGAAGAGTCCAAGAAGAGGGGAACCGGAACCTAGAAGTTTCTGTGAGAGCCATAGAGTGGATGATACGGCGATGATCCTGCCCTTTTTTCCCGTGGAATGGAGATAGTCGAAGAATTCATCGGGCAGCCTGTGCATCTCATCTATGACTATCCTTTTTGTTCCGATGTTCTCTCGTACCAGCTCGAAGAATGTTTCGTATGATATCCTTCTACCGTCTTCCGTGAAGGCGGTTCCGTCCCGGTTGATGAAAAAATACATATCATAGTCCGTGAAGTTCTTTACAAAGAATGTTTTTCCTGTTTTACGCCTTCCGCAGATGTACACCCAGTTTCCGAGAGATTTTATTTCCTCCAGTTCCGTATCTCTGCTAAGTATGACCATGAACATAATGATGCCGAACATAGTTATAAGGTTTTCGATGATGTGGGGGAGAATCAACAAAACCGATAAAAAAGAAGAATGAACTCTAAAGGTATTTTGAGAATTCTTCCACATCCACTTTTGCAAGCTTCAGTATCCCTTTTAAAGTTCCAATCTTCAATTCTCTGTGCATGGGAACGACTGTTCCAACTTTCCCTTCTGATGTTATCTTCGAGAGCCTTACATGACTGCCTGAACGCCCGGAGATAGCAAATCCGAACCTGTTGCAGAGTATCTTTACCACGGTTTCTCCAGATATGTGTCTAAGCTTTGGCATGGAAAGCCTTTTCCTCCCTTACTTCAAAACTGGTTATCAGAGAACGCCTGTCGTCATCAAGAGGGAACTCTTCGAGATATAATTCCGTTGCCTCCTTCAGATTTGCTATGGCATCCTCTATGGTCTTTCCTTGGCTCACGGTTCCCACCTCCGGGCACTCTGCAACATACATATCTTCCTCTTTGTGCAGTACGGCTGTCAGTACAGGCATCTCATCACCATGACATCATGTGTTCAGCCTTATTTAAGGGTTTCTTAGAACAGTCCCCGTTCTTTATCATAAGCCCACAGCGCCATTTCAATTTTCCTACGAGTTGTATTATTCTCTTCCGCGAACTTTCTTATAACTTCCAAAAATAAGCTGTATGAATCGATTGTTGTATACTTTCTGAGGCAATCCGTAAGCTCTGAAAAGCAGGAATAATTTTCTAGATTGTGCATATCTGAATGCATCCACAGAAGTGTTCTCCACACTCTGTAATCAATTACACAATACTCTTCTGGAAAAATTACTGTTAATATGGCTGAAGCTACCGGAATTCCTACTCCCTTTAACATAATCAGTTCCTGTAAATTAGTTCTTGTATCTTGGTCGTTTGAAATGACGAACCCGCTTATATCCTTTATTTAATTAATATACCCCGCAGCTTGCTGCGGCTGGGACAGCATAGGCAGA
>CAYYXK010000016.1:0-29091 GCA_964475625.1 uncultured Thermoplasmata archaeon
ATTGTTATTTGCCCATATCGTCTCCTGTCCCAACCGCAGCAAGCTGCGGGGTATAGTAATTAAATTAAAAGGTTTTTTCACTTTTCTTTTTTTACCGCCTCAAAGCCCATTTCAAACGCCTTCATATTGACATCCCTGAACTTGGCGGGCACGGTGAGCGCCACCGTCTCCTTCATCTTTTCGGGAGATATCGGAAGTATTCCGAGAGCGGATAGGGCACCCAGCATAACGACATTGGCCGCCTTCTCGGTACCCGCCTCACGGGCAAGTGCGAAGGCATCGAAAGAATATACATGGGGCGTTACTTTCTTTATTCCCTCTATAAGCCCGCCTACCGGTGGATATTCTCCCTGTCCGATGGTCACGGTGAAGGGCACCATGGGCTCTATGTTCGTCACTATCTTCGTATCTTTGTTCGCCTTGTCCAGTGCTCTGTATGCCTCCATCGGCTCGAAGGAAAGTATGACATCGGCCTTGCCGTTCCCTATTATCGGGCTGTAAACATCTCCTATCCTTATCGAGGACTCCACGACACCACCCCTCTGCGCCATGCCGTGGACTTCGGACATTATTACATTGAGGCCGTCGGCCAGAGCCGCGTTTGCCAGTATCTTGGAGGCTGTCAGTATCCCCTGACCGCCTACACCGACTATCTGAATGTTTATCTTCATTCCTTCACCTCCGAGATGGCATGGGCCGGGCATATATCGGCACACACACCGCAGCCGGTGCACTGCTTCTCATCTATCATATCGAGTCCGTCCTCGGTGATGTATATCGCAGGGCAAGCGAGATGTTTAGAGCAGACATGGCAGTGTATGCACTTATCTTGGTCTATCCTGTATGTGTGGAATGTGCCCGCTTTCTTCTTTGCGGCGGACTCCAGAAGAGCGCAGGGGTGCTTTGAGATTATGACGGAAACCCCGTCGTTCTCCGCGGCCTCCTTGAATGCCTCTTCCAGAGCCGGGAGGTCGTATGAGTCCACGGTCCTCACCCATTCCACACCGCAGCCCTTCACGACATTCTCTATGGAGATGACCGGTGCTATATCGCCCATGCCGTTCTTTCCCATTCCGGGATTCGGCTGGTGGCCGGTCATGGCCGTGGTGCTGTTGTCGAGTATGACATATATCAGCCTCTTCTCGTTGTAGACCGCGTTTATGAGCGCCGGAACTCCTGAGTGAAAGAATGTGGAATCTCCTATGAAGGCTATCGGAAGCTGGTCCGTCACCTCGGAGAAGCCGTTGCTGCTACCTATGCTCGAACCCATGCATAAGAGATAGTCCGCAAGTTCATAAGGCGGCTGGATTCCGAGAGTGTAACATCCTATGTCCGTAGGATACACCACTTTGTCCTTATCCTTCATGAACACTTTCCTTGCCGCATAATAGGTAGCTCGGTGCGGACAGCCGGGGCACAGGGCCGGAGGCCTGTCAGGAAGCTTCATGTCCGCATATTCCGGCTTTCTGTCCCTGTATTCCATGCCGAGGGATGCCGAAACGCCCTTCTCAACGACATCCGGGTTGTACTCGTAAAGTCTCGGGAAGTGATCCGAATATTTCCCATATATACGCATCTCCGGCCTTGTTTCTCGGGAATATACGAAGGCATATTCTTCAAGGTACGGCTCTCCTTCTTCCACGACGATGAGTTTTTCTATCCCTTCCATGAACTCTTTGAAAAGGCCCGAGGGAAACGGGTGTGTGAATCCGAGCTTGAGTATCTTATAATCGATGCCCATGTCCTCAACCACTTCCATAAGATAATTGAATGCGGCCCCGGAGGTCATGAATCCTATCTTGCCATCGCCGATTATCCTGTTGAACTCGGAGACATCCGCCATCTTTCTGGCCTTCTCCTCCTTTTCCAGAAGTATTTTGTGCTGCTTTCTAGCGACGGAGGGTATCGTGACGAACCTGAACGGGTCCTTGTCGAAATGGCCTTTGAGCTTTCCGCTCTTTCGGTCTTCGAATTCCACCACACCTCTGACATGACTTATCCTCGTCGTCGTCCTGAGAAGGATGGGCGATTCCAGTTCCTCGGATATGTCGAATGCCTTTCTTGCCATCTCCTTTGCCTCGTGGGGGCTTGAAGGCTCAAGCATCGGTACACCTGAGAGCTTGGAGTAAATCCTGTTGTCCTGCTCGTTCTGGCTACTGTGCATGGAAGGGTCGTCCGCAGTAACTACGACGAGACCTGCACGAGTACCCGTGTAAACCGATGTCATGAAAGCATCAGAGGCGACGTTCAGGCCCACATGCTTCATCTGTGTCATCGCCCTTACCCCCGATGCGGCAACCGCCGCCACTGTTTCCATGGCCACCTTTTCATTTACGGAATACTCGAAATGTATCCCCGCATCCTTCGCAATCCTTGAGAATGTGTCGCTTATCTCGGATGAGGGGGTTCCGGGATACGCTGCCGAAAAACCGATGCCGGCTTCGAGCGCTCCCCGCACTATGGCTTCGTTCCCGAGCAGCATCATCTTTGTTCCCTTCTCTCCGTGTACCAGTTTGTCCATCTTATCACCTCAAAGGCTCTTTGTGAACTCTTCTTTCTTCAAAAGAAGTTCCCATTCCCGATCCACGTGCTCCTGTATCTTCGTTATTGCCTCATCATCCAGATATCTGAATCTTCCCTGTAATTTCAGGTAGTCTCGAACCGGTATGGCCTTCGGTTTCTGGCTTATGTGATACACTCCGTTCTCAACCTCATAGAGCGGGAACATATGGCTCAGAACGGCCTTTCTTGCGACCTCCACCGTTATGTCCGGCGCATGCTTCCATCCCGTCGGGCAGGAGGAGAATATCTGGATGAACTTCGGGCCCTTTATCTTTTTGGCTTTTTCCACCTTTGCCATCAGGTCCTCAGGGAATGCCACCGAAGCCGTTGCCACATAGGGTATCCTGTGGGCCACCATTATCTCGGCAACGCTCTTCTTGAACTCGGTCTTCCACTCGTGCTTCTTTCCGACGGGAGTCGTCGTGGTCCATGCACCGAAGGGCGTTGAGCCCGACCTCTGGATTCCGGTGTTCATGTATGCCTCGTTGTCGTACATGACATACAGGGCATTCGTGCCTCTCTCTGCCATGCCTGAAAGGGCCTGAAGACCTATGTCTGCGGTTCCACCATCTCCTGCAAATCCGAGGACGTTTATCTCCTCGTCCTGACCCTTCGCTTTGAGGGCGGCCTCTATTCCAGAGAGGGCTGCACCCGTTACCTCGAAAGCGGTGTAAAGCAGGGGGACCTTCAGGTTGTTTTGCGGCCAGACTCCCGGTATGACGGCCCAGCAGCATGCGGGTATGGTCATTATCGTATTGTCTCCCAGAGCTTTGAGGACATATCTCATGGCTATGGTGGCTCCGCATCCCTGACAGGCAACATGCCCCTGCATCATGTATTCTTCCCTTGGTACTGTTGTTTTAACCATTTATTCACCTCCTTTGAGGCCGACCCACATGATCTCCTCATCGAGACCGTGTTCCTTGACACGAATCGCATTCCTGAATGTGTCCTCCAGCATCTTTGCCGTAACATCCCTTCCGCCTATTCCTATGAGATAGTTCTTCATCTTGGGTCTTGCGTCCGTATTGTAGACGGCTGCCTTCACCTCGCCGAACATGGCGCCTCCGTATCCATAGGTGTACGAACGGTCCATGACCGCCATGACATCCACTCTCTTCGCTATATCCTGTATCTCCTCGTACGGGAACGGCCTGAATACTCTGAGTTTCACAAGGCCGATTTTGTGTCCTTCGGAGCGCAGCTTGTCTATGACATCCTTTGCCGTGCTTATCATGGTTCCGGCACCGACGACCACGATATCCGCGTCCTCCGTCCGGTACTCTTCCACAAGGCCGTGATAGTCCCTTCCGAATATCTCCGCATATTCCTTCGTAACCTCTCGTATCCTCTTTCTCGCGGCATCCTGTGCTTTATATATTAAATATCTAAACTCCATATAAAAATCAGGCATCACCAGTGAACCAAATCCCTTCGGATCTTCAGGGTTCAGGTATTCCGGTGGGTCATATGGCGGCAGGAACTCATCGACGAGCTCCTGATCCGGTATCTCAACGGTCTCAACGGTATGTGACAGTATGAATGCGTCCTCTATCGCCATCGCAGGAAGCATGACATCCTTGCTCTCCGCGACCTTATATGCCTGAATTATGGTGTCCAGAACCTCCTGATTGCTTTCCACATAGAACTGCATCCATCCGGTGTCCCTCTGGGAGATGGTATCGGTGTGGTCCGCCCAGATGTTCCACGGTGGGCCCATCGCTCTGTTGACTGCCCCCATGACTATGGGTAGGCGGGCACCCGCTGCCCAATGCAGCATCTCATGCATGAGCGCAAGACCATGAGAGGACGATGCTGTGTATGTCCTCACTCCCGTGTTCTGAGCTGCTATGCAGGCGGCCATCGCGCTGTGCTCTGACTCCACCTTGATGTACTGGGTGTCGAGTTCACCGTTGGCCGCGAACTCCGCCAGTTCCTCGACTATTGTGGTCTGCGGGGTTATCGGGTATGCGGCGACGACCTGCACCCTTGCCAGTTTCACACCCCATGCATTTGACTGATTGCCTGTGAGCGTCAGTTTCATTTCGACTCCTCCTGTACCATATCTATTGCCTTAACAGGACATTCGTGAGCGCATATCCCGCACCCTTTGCAGAAGAAATAATCTATCTTCGGGACCTCGTCGAACTTTGCTCCCTCTTTCGAGTTCGGCACTATGGAAATCGCCACATCCGGGCAGAACTTCCAGCATATCATGCAGCTTATGCATTTGTCATAGTCTATCACCGGCTTCACGGTCCTCCATGTGCCGGTATTGTTGAAAGTGGAAGGCACATCCGTTATCGTTGCGAATGGAAGGTCCTTCCATGTCTCCGGTTTGTAGGGTTTATCTTTCATTTTCACTCCTCCAAAATGGTCGTTTCATCATAGGCCTCCTTTGCGGCCTTGGCATTCTCATCCTTCTTCACGGGTGATTTGACGAGCACACTTTCCACAAGGGTACCTATGGACACCACATCGCTTATCCGGACGAGAGCGCCCAGTATCGACGTGTTCACTATCGGCGAGGTCTTGCTTCCGAGCCTGTTCCTTACCGCTATCTCCGTGGCATCCACTGTGGCAAGATTTCCCTTCTTTATCTTATCTCTAAACTCTTCGGGCTTCTTGTGGGAATTGAGAAGCACCCATCCGCCTTCCTTCAGTCCTGCCGTTACATCCACGAGGTCCAGCAGCGATATGTCGAGTACGACGACATAATCCGGCTCGTATATCTGGGCCTTGTTGCGTATCGGCTTCGTATCTATCTTGGTGAAGGCCGTGACCGGCGCTCCCCTTCTCTCAACTCCGAAGAACGGGAATGCCTGGACATCTTTGTTCTCCCTTGCAGCAGCGTCTGCGAGAATCTTGGAAGCGACGACCGCTCCCTGTCCTCCTCTTCCGTGAAACCTTATCTCTATCATCCAATCACTGACGGCCCAAAAGAGGGCATGCTTAAAAAATCTTCTACCGAAGTCAGAGCTCCCGTCCTTGCCCTTTCAATCATTATTCTTCTCGCTCATTCCCGCATTTTCCTTTCTATATCTCTCAAACGCCTTTTTTGCCTCTTCATGAAACCGGTCTATGACGGCATCCTTATCATATGCTATGACGGTCTTTTCCTCCCCGTTTTTCAGGAGAAGAACGACCTGCCGCATCTTTTTTCCTCCGTAAGGGAATGGTGCGACATAGATGTCCTCGACATCCCTGAAATGCCATGTCCCGCGGTATTTCAGTGAGTAATCGGAGTAAATGCCGTTTTCGTAAACAATCGCCCTTGTGAAAAGACCCCATAAGAAAAAGACCCCCCATACGACAGGCAAGATATAGGAAGAATAAAGAAATAAATTTTTCTCCATGAGGTTTGAAACCGTATAAGAGTATGCGTTGGTGAAAATGGTTAGGAAAGCAATTAACGGAATCTCCAAGAATCCCAGTATTTTCTTGAAAGCGAAATTCTCGGAATAAACAATATCTCCGAGGTCGGTCTTCTTCATCCGCAAGTTCCTCCGTTGAACCGTATCTCGCTCATGCTGTGCCCGTCTTCGATAAATGATAAGAGGCTTAAAAATCATTCTATGGCGGGCTCAGATAGTCGGTTATCCTTCTCTGCACCCTCAATTCATGTATCGTGTGACTCTTCTGGTGCCAGTACGGGTTCCTCACCCTTTCGGACATGGCCTTTATTGAACTGTCAAGGTCTGAGAAGCGCATGACTTTCTTCCGCATAGCCTCCCTAGCGGTCTCCCGAACCACCCAGACACCCAGCGGGGCCCAGTACTCAGGCCCTATCTCCCGGTATATCAGAACCTTCGCGCTCCGCCTTCTCCTGTAAAGGTGCTCGAGGACAGCAAGCCTTGCCGCGTAATATCCTCCGGTTATGTTGTCCGCGTAGGTCTTCCTTCCCTCGAATGGCTCCCAGTCGGTCAGGACCGCATCCCCCGAGGACCAGAACGCACCTTTCGTCCAGAGCTCCATCATCTCGAAGCCCCATTCTCCCGGAATAAGGAGTATCAGAAAGTGGTTGCCGAGGTAATCGTTCTCGTAGAGCTCATACTCACCTATCTCCTGAAAATAGCGCACATCCTTCATCAGGCGCTTTCCGACCGTGTCATCCACCGCGGTTATCGACCACCGAGTGGGCACCATCTTCCTTCTGGCCGAGGTCCCCAGCAGCCCTGCGGATAGAAGGTTCTGCATCCTGTCTATCTCTATTCCCGAGCGGTGCAGTTCCGTCAGGGCCTCTGTGGCCTTCACATCAGTATCCTCCACCAGATAATCCACCTTTCGCGGCACCACGGGGTTCTCTGTCACCCTCGCTTTCTCCGCATCGGTCCTCGGGCCCAGAGGCGCATGGAAGAAGTCCAGGCTCGGACGCTCCTTAACCTCCTTCACAAGCTTCACCTCGAGGTCCACGGGCTTTTCGGCCATCGCGAGCAATTGCGTTGCTTCCAGTACCCCGCCCTTCTCCTTCGGGTGCCGCACATCATAGACCGAGGATGTCCTGTAAAGTGTGCTCCGCTTCCCGATGATGTCCTGAATGCCCATGCCGTACAGTTGAGAGGACAGGCCGAGAACCTCCACTTCCTTTGACACGAAAGGAGGCAGAACAGGCCCGGCATAGACCTTCGGGTATCCGTAGCGGCCCACGAATATAGAAGGCGGAGAGGAGCCGTACATCTCCTTTCCCTTCACCTCTATCTTCGGAAAGCTGTCCCTTGCCTTCTGAAGTATCGGGCAGTATCCGAGGCCGCACAAATTCCTCGCTCCCTTGCACTTAACGCAGGTCTCGGGGCTGACCCATTCGGGAATATCGGGATGTCGCACGCACCTGCATCACGGCACGGGATAAGTCATTTGCGTCCTGCCCTGCTCTTCCTTTTCCCGAAAAAGAACGCAATCACAACGACGAACAGCACCGGAACCAACACACTCGGAAACTCAGGCACCGGAGTCGTGGCCCTGAAAACCTCGGTCTTCGACTCGTTTATAGTGCTGTTCCTAGGATTATTTGTGAATGTCAATCCACTATAGTTTACGCTTATGTTGTAGGGTGTGTAGTATGTCGTGTTAGTGTATTTTCCAGATACATTTTCAGATACATATTCCGTTAAAACAATCCATCTTACATAGCCGTTTGAATCCGTTGTGAAATTCCTATCATAAGTACCATTTTCATTATCTTTAATTCTGACATTCGCAGAAGGTATGCCCATATTGTTAGAATCCTCAACATAAACATGAAGATACCATTTTACTGTGATATTTGCGCCATCGATGTAACATTCAGTTGTATTAAAAGTGGAGTTTATAACAACAAAGTATGAAGCACTATTCGCAGACAGATCATATCTTTTAGAATTCTTTATCGTTGAATTTATTATATATATATCTCTCGTAGAAGACCCAACAATTCCATAATTTCCAACGCCTTCGGCATCTATGGTTACATTTATCAAAGTCGGTGTAGAACCGTCAGAATATAAACCATCTTCTTTACTTCTCAAAATAACAGTATCTTTTATCAATGGTTTACTTCCATAAAGTACCTGAATTCCATCTGCTGTGTTAACACCTCTTCCAGTGTCTGTTATCACATTTCTTATTATCTTTGGATTGCTGGGCTTTGTATTACTGCTACCGCCACCTGTCACATATATTCCGTAATCATAGTTCCATGTTATCCAATTATTCTCAATCGTTCCGTTTGACCAATAGCCTGCGTATATTCCTCTAGCATCATTCCAAGTTATCGTGTTGTTCGATATCTTGGCATCCGAGCCATAGAGGACGATGCCGTATGTGTTCTTGGAAATCAGGTTGTGGTCTATTGTGGCGTTGTCTGTTTCGATGTAAAGACCCCAGTAAGCAGGATTAGGTGCTGGAGGGTCTAGAACCCACAGGCCGGTTCCACACTGGTGTATTTCCGAGTTTCTCATCTCGAAACTCGCACCATCTCTGACAAGGAACAGAAAGGTCGAAGAGGTATCATTAACGGATATGTTCGAGGCATCTCCTGTCGTGGTATTGTCGTTGTCCCAGTCCAGAATATGCATCTCTCCCCCGTTCCATACATCTATCTTCCACTGCTTGTCCGATGAGCAGTTCATTTTAAGAGTTACATTCCTTAAAATCAGATTTCCACCAGACTTTACGGTTATGTTCCCGTCTGCGATTATCGTGCAGTTCCTGTATTCTCTGGTGTCTGTGATATTCCACGGGCCTGAGAAATAGACCGTCCCGCCTTCGGGTGGTTGTGCAGGGTCGTTCTCTGCACCTGCCGGAGATGGAATGATTGCCGTGGCTGAAAGAAGCGTTAGAATCAGAAGCATTGCCAGCATGATTGCTCCCGTGTTTTTCATATCCTCCTGTATGTATGTGTGGCCATTAGATAAGTGTTTTGGCCGGAAAGCATCGAACTACAGCGAGGCCAGCAGAAGAAGAGCGGTGAAGGTGATTGCAAAGAACGGTATCGAGTACCTGTGGAATTCCCTGAGCCTGACCTTTCCCAGCCTGATGGCTATCACGCTTGCCATGGATGCTATGACAAGGCCGTTTCCGCCCACGTTCACACCGTAGGCGATGGCCTTCCAGTCCGAAGAGAAGGAGGAAACGAATATCGCGGAGGGCACATTGCTCATGAACTGGGAGAGCAGGGCGGAATACAGGAAGGGAGAGGAAGATATCGAGCTCCCAAGGGAATCCATTCCCGGCATGGCAGCCAGAATCCCGAAGTCCAGGAACATCAGGATGAAAAGGGCTATGAGTGCCCAGTCGGCCTTTCTCAGCGCTCCCCTGAAGGATGGAACGATGGAATAGAGCAGGAGAACAAGGGCCAGAACCATGAGCCCGTATCCGAGCTCAAGGGAGAGTATGAAAGCAGGCAGGAGGATAGCCGAGACATATAGCAGCGGTTTGGTCACCCCTGTTCTTTCCGGTATAACAGGGTTCATCTCCCTCTCTTCGAAGGAAATGAAGGTGAATAGCATTAGAACAGAGAAAAGCAGGATTCCGAGCGGGAGCATGGCGATGAGGAACGAGAGCGATGAAAGGCCCGAGAAGCCCCAGAGATAGATGTTCTGAGGGTTGCCTATGGGTGAAATGGCAGAACCCGAATTGACGGCCAGAGCCTCAAATACTATCAGTTTCCCTGTGTCGGCTCCAAGCCCTCTTCCGAATGCAAGGGTGAGGGGCACCATTATGAAGAGCGCCACATCGTTGGTCAGAAACGTGGATAGGAAGAAGGAGAGGATGACGAAGAAAAAGGCCATCTTTCTCTCATTCCTGAATCTTGAGGCATGCCTTTCGACGAGTGCATCGAAGTACCCGCTTTCCTCCAGACCAACGCTTATCACCAGAAGGCCGGATATCGCTATGATGGTCCGCCAGTCGATGAGCGCGGCATAATCTCTTTCGGGTGAGAATATCAGCAGTGGTATGAGAAGGAGCGAGAACGCAAGAAGCAGCGGTTCCCTGCGGAGAATCTTCCTGAGCGTCGTTCAGTACTCCCTCCACACCTCGTAAAGTTCCTCCAGAACATCGGCTCTCGTGTCCCTCTTCGTGGGCCTGTACTGCCTCGCTAGCCTCAAATCGTCGGCTTTCAGGTCCGCAACGACCATCCCTTCCTCGTATGGCTCTCCCTGTTCTATTATGGTGCCTTTGGGGCCGATTATGCGGGAGCCTCCCCAGAAGATGAGTCCTAACTGTGTGCCTATGTTGTTGGAATAAAGCATGTATGCGCCGTTCTCTATGGCCCTTGCGGGAAGCACCGTTTCGAAGAGCACTCTGCTGATGCTCGGGGAACCCGAGATGTTCACAAGTATTTCCGCGCCTTTTCCCGCATATATCTTGGTTATCTCAGGGTAAAACAGGTCATAGCATATCTCGATGCCTATTGCTCCCAGTTCCGTGTGAAAGACAGGGAACTCGTTTCCGGGAGTGTAGTAAATGGCCTCCTCGAAGGGGCCGAAGTTGGGGAGCATAGCCTTGCGGTATGTCCCGATGTTCCCTTCGGAGTCTATCAGCACTGCGGTGTTGTATATCACCTCGCTTTCCCTTTCCGGCATCCCGAATATCAGGTGTATTGCTGCCTCTTTCACCGCTTCTGCCAGGATTTCAGTGCTTTCCCCGGGAATCTCCTCTGCGAGCCTGAAAACCTCGTTCCTCATGTTATATCCCGTAAGGAAGAGCTCAGGGAATATCAGAAGGTCGGCACCAAGGGCCTTTGCTTCCGATATGCCGCGTATTATCGCTTCCCTGTTGCGCTCCGTATCGTTCAGTTCCGCCTTCCACTGCGCTATCGCGACCCGAAAGTCCCTCATTCCTTCACCGGCCTGAACTTGTAGCCGTAGAATATCACGCCGTCCTTTCCGTCCTCGGTGAGCTTCCTGAATGTGTCCCTGACCCTCATTCCCGTGTGTATCTCGTCGAGAGCGCAGTCCACTATCTGGGCGGTCAGTTTCGGACCCTCGTCAAGCTCTATTATAGCCATTATGTATGGTCTCATATCCTTGTAGTCGGGGTGCGGGTCATGAACGATCGTCCATGAAACAACCTTTCCGGTGCCCTTGAATCGGAACGGCTCCATCTTCCCGACGCTCTTCCTGTGGCACTTAGGACATATGTCCCTCTTCGGGAAGTAGTACGTCCCGCAGTTGGTGCATCTGTTCCCTACAAGGTTGTACCTTCCCTGCTTCTCTCTCCAGAACCTCGGCATGTTCACTGTGATCCCTCCAGTATGCTCACCACGGCTGTGGCACCGCTTCCGCCAACGGCATGGGCAAGTCCGAGCCTGGCATCCTTCACCTGTCTCTTATCGGCCTCGCCGCGGAGCTGTTTCACTATCTCAACTATCTGCGCAACGCCTGTGGCACCTACCGGGTGGCCCCTCGCCTTCAGGCCTCCCGATGTATTGACAGGTATCTCGCCGGTCAGAGCGATCCTTTCATCCTCAACAGCCTTTCCGCCCTGTCCCTTGTCAAAGAATCCGAGGTCTTCTATCGCGATTATCTCCGCTATGGTGGAGCTGTCATAGACCTCCGCCACATCTATGTCCGCGGGCTTCGCTCCCGCCCTTTCGTAGGCTCTCTTCGCCGCATGTACCGTGGCGTCCATTGTGCATATCTCCCTTCTGTCGTGCAGAGATATGGTATCGGAGGCCTGCCCTATGCCCTTCACCTTCACGGGGTTGTCCGTGTACTTCTTCGCAACATCTCCGGATGCGAGTACGAGTGAGGCGGCTCCATCCGAGAGCGGTGCCATGTCGAATACCCTCAGAGGCTCGGCAACATATCCGGAGTTCAGAACGGTCTGCAGCTTTATCTCCCTCTGGAACTGCGCATCAGGGTTGAGCGCTCCGTGTCTGTGGTTTATGACGGATACCATGCCCAGTTGCTCCCTTGTCGTTCCGTACTTCTCCATATGCGCTCTTGCCATCATCGCCTGAAGCGATGCGTATGTCGCTCCGAAGACTGTCTCCCATTCCTGATCTATGACCATGCCCTGTATGGCGTTGGCCATCTCGTCGCCTATGTCCGTCATCTTTTCTGCGCCACCAACGACGGCGATATCGTGCATTCCCGAAGCTATCGAAAGATATGCCTCTTTGAATGCTATTGCACCGGATGCGCCTGCGGCCTCCACCCTTACTGCGGGTATATGGCTGGAACTCGCGAATCCCACATAGTCGACGATGAGCGCTCCGATATGCTCCTGATTGATGAAAGCCCCTGCCGACATATTTCCTATGTACAGGGCATCTATATCGTCCCCTGCGATGCCGGAATCGTTTATTGCCTTTATTCCGGCTTCGATACCGATGTCCCTGAAAGAGCGCTCCCAGAGCTCACCGAATCTTGTGATTCCGACACCTATGACATATACATCTCTCATATCGCATCCCCCTTTCTCCTTATCTTCTTCCTGTATTTCACATAGGTCGCATAATCCACATATATGGCATCAGCTATCATATCCTCTACGATAGGGCCTGCGCTCCTATTGAACCTCTCCATCTCGTCGGTTATGCTTATGTCAAAGGCATCAGAGCCTGCGCCAGAGCCGAAAGAGGTGACCAATATCCTGTCGCCGGGTTTGGCGATGTCGAATACCGCCGATAGGCCAAGAGGGACGGCTCCGGAATATGTGTTCCCTATCCTTGGGGTTAAAAGGCCCGGATTCAGTTGTTCATCCGTAAATCCGAGCTTTTTGGCCGCCCTTCTGGGAAACTTTCCGTTCGGCTGGTGAAGCACCACATAGTCATAGTCCTTCGCCTCTGTCCCATCCAGTTCCATGAGATGCCTTGCGGCCGTCAGAACATGCTTGAAATACGCGGGTTCTCCCGTGAAACGGCCCCCGTGGCTGGGGTATGCCTGTCCTTCTCTTCTCCAGAAATCGGGAGTGTCCGTTGTGTATGAGTACATCCCGTTTATCTTCGCGATTATCTTCTCTTTTCCTGCGATGAATGCGGCTCCCCCTGCGGAAGCGCTGTATTCCAGCGGGTCTCCGGGAGCTCCCTGTGATGTATCGGCACCTATCGCCATCCCATACTTTATCCATCCGGTCTCCACCAGTCCGAAGACATTCTGGAGAGCAGCGGTTCCTGCCTTGCACGCGAACTCATAGTCCGCCGCGGTCATGTCCGGTGCCGCAAGTATGGCCTCGGCCACAACGCTGGATGTTGGTTTAACGGCGTAGGGGTGTGATTCCGAACCCGTGTATATCGCCCCTATGTCCTGTGCGTCTATTCCCGCACGGAGCAGGGCGCTTCTTGCCGCCTCAACCGCGATTGTTATCACATCTTCGTCCGGCGACGGTATGGATTTGGACGATATGCCCAGGCCTTTTCCTCTGGCCGCTCCATCTTCGCCCCATACTTTTCCTATCTCTTCCGGCTTTATCCTGTATCGGGGAACATAGGCCCCGTAACTGACTATTCCTGCCTTCATTTCATACCTCCAGTCTTCTCAGCCTGTCCGCCAAATCCGCCTCGGTAAGTGGGGTTCGGACAAGCGGTATGCGCTCTATATCCGCTATCTTTATCGCGAGTTCGTCAACGCCTTTGGGCCTGACATATATCACCATGGCTGGTTTCAGGGGGTTCGCCCGTATTGCTATCATTGGGGAGCGCCCGTAACTAACGGATGTAAAGAGTATCGCTCTCTCGCTAGTCCATCCGTAGAGCCTGATGTACTCAAAGGCGCTCATGCTCAATATGGCCTTAAGGCTGTCCACTATGGTATATCCATAGAGAGCCCTCTCCGCATCGAAATTACTGTTCACCGTGGTTCCCTGCACTATTTCGGCAAACTCCGCAACGCTTATCCCTTTGGAGAATTCCCTCATATCTATCACGGCATCGTCCAAAGAGGAGAACTTGAACCTGCTGATGTTCCTCCCTCCTCTTTCCATATCTATCTCTATGATGGAATCGACGATCTTATGGACGGTCAGCGTTCGTGGGAACCTTCTTCTTCCGGATTCGTAATCGCTTATCATCGATGGAGATATCTCCATCTTGCGGGAAAGGTCCTGTTGAGATATGCCGAATTCCTCCCTCCATTTCTTTATGGTCGAACCGGGAGCGTCTGACATGGCGATCTCGCCTGCTATTTTTTCTTTGAGCTCTTCGTGCACGAAACGGGAGTCGGGGTGCGATATATAAACTTGACGAAAGAGGCATCGGCAAAAATAGAATTTATCTCTTTAATACCTCCCGATATACCCTTCTGATACATATTTCCTTCCAGTCCGGGTCCATTATCGTCTCGTTTATCACCCTTCTTGCCAATCTTGGAAGCTTTTCGGATGGAAAGTTCTTTTCGGTATGGCCCATTCTCTTTATCTCGGCCACTACCATGTATTTTGCTATCGGGCCTGCATATTCGGTTATTATCTTCGACATCTTCCTTATTTTATCTTGTGTGTTCATCTGTCTTCCCTCTCCAATTCCCTCAGTGCCACATTCAGACTGTTCACCATCCTTTTGAAAGAGCGCTGTAGCTCCCCCATCTCGTCATTCGTATCGGGTTCAATGTCTCCGATATCGAAGTTCCCCATGCTTATCTCATTGGCATATCTGGTAAGCCTCTCTATCTTGCGCGTATATCCGTCTATAACAAGAAAAGCTATCAGAAAAGCAGCCAACCCGACAGAGAGCTGTGCCACGGCTAAATATGCTATGTCAACGGATGCCTTTTCACCTGCGGAATGAGATAGGCCCTCTATTTTTTGCTCTATTTCAAGTATGTCTATCACACTGATGAATTTCCAGCCCGTGGAATCCATGGTAGAATAGACCAAGGCGACCTTTCTGCCGTTAAGGGTGGTTTCTATCATCCCGTTCTCGCTGCTCAGTATCTCCCTTATGCTCTCATTGAATGGCTCCGTTCCGTTGGATATTTCCTTTCCGAGCGTTGAATTGGTGGGGTGTGCCAGAACCGTTCCGTTGGACGAGATGAGAAGGGCAAAACTGGTATCGGACCTATAGAAAGACTGTGTCTTTTTGGTCAGTGTGCTCAGGAGTATATCGAAACCCACTACGCCTGCGAAGTCACCGGAATCATAGACGGCTGCCGAGCATGTGGCCACAGGTAGGGCTGTCAGTTCGTCCACATATACATTGGACCATGTGCTCTCCCCCGCCTCTTTTGAGTCCCTGTACCATGAACGCACGGTTGGATTGAAAAGCGGAGACAGGTATGCTCCGGCAGGTATCAGTATGGTGAAACCCGATTCTTCGTCCGAATAATAGCTCCAGAGAACATCGGGTATGTTTCTGAAGGAATAGAGCATATCCGCAATGGGAAAAAGACGCTCCAACTGATATCTGTATTGCGGCAGCATATCACGGAATAGAGAAAATCATGCAGGGATGTGCTTCCTTGATCGAAGAGTGAAGCTCCAAGGCTGTTTATCGCATTATATGCACTGGCGTTCACATGCGGGTCGGAATAGTTCGGGGCAGGGGGATGTATGAAGTAGTGGAGCGCTCCGTCAACTGTCTCCTTGTCACCGGCTATTCGGATCATTTCGTTGTAATATTCATTGGAGATGTTCCCATCCATTATCTCCCTTATTAGAGAAACATTCACCTGAGTTAGTAAATATTTACTGGTCCATCTGAATTCACTTCCCGCATATTCAATCCCCATATGGTAATGCGTATCAAGTGCCGCGCTCTCTACGGAAACGCATATCCCATCCATATAATTCTGCAGACAGAGGGACGCATTTCTGTTCAGGGCGATGGAATCGTTGATTGCCTGCTGCATGAGAATTTCCGCCGTCCCCTCTTCCACATCGTTTTCCACTGAAGTGTGCGCAACATAGCTAAAGCCGAGTGTGAGTCCCGAAACAAGGATCAAGAGCACGATGATGTATGCCGCGGCTTTCTTTCTTATACCCCACTCCATTTTCGAATGCATAATCTTTACCTCTCTTGCAAGTTACAAACTACTTTTCTTAGAAAGTATATACCATTTTCGGTTATTTTTCGCAAATATGACCTGACCGAAATTTCCTTATACGGAGTAAGATTGAAGAATGATTCCATGGATACGGAAAAAAGGCTGGAACTGGTGATGCGGAACACCGACGAGGTGGTCACGCGAGAGGAACTGGAGACCGTGCTGCGAGAAAAGAAAAATCCCATGGCCTATATCGGCTTCGAGCCCTCTGGCTTTGTACACATCGCTCAAGGAATGATATGCGCCCGCAAGATAAGGGACATGCAGGAGGCGGGCTTCACCGTCAAGATATTCCTCGCGGACTGGCATGCTTTCATAAACGACAAGCTCGGCGGCGATATCGACAGCATAAGGGTCTGCGGAGAGTACATGAAGGACGCCTTCCTAGCTCTCGGAGTGGATCCTGAAAAGACCCTGTTCGTCTGGGCATCGGACATAATCACCCCTGATTACTGGGAGAAGGTGCTCCGCATAGCCAAAGTATCAAGCCTCGCAAGGGTCAGGAGAGCCCTTACCATCATGGGAAGGAAAGAAGGAGAAGCGGAGACCGATGTATCCAAGCTCATATATCCTCCGATGCAGGCGGCGGACATCTATCAGTTGGAGGTCGATGTCGCCTACGGCGGTATGGACCAGAGGAAGGCACATATGCTGGCTAGGGACGCAGGCGAGAAACTCGGCTGGAAAAAGCCCGTTGCACTCCACACGCCGCTTCTTTCGGGGCTCAAGGGTGGTGGAAGGATGGATCCGACGGAGGCGAAGATGTCCAAGAGCGACCCTGATTCGGCGATACTCATACACGATTCTCCCGATGACATAAGGCGCAAGATAAAGAAGGCATACTGTCCGGAGGGCATCGTTGAAGGCAACCCGATAATGGACATCGCAAGGCACATAGTATTCCCGCAGAAGGGGAGTCTGTTGATAGAAAGACCTGAAAAATGGGGCGGCAACCTCGAATTCGCCTCGTATGATGAGCTCGAAAAGGTCTTCGTGGCCAAGGAACTGCACCCGATGGACCTGAAAACAGGGGTTGCGAGCGCTCTCATAGAACTGCTTGAACCGACCAGAAAATACTTCGAAGAGCATAGTGATAACCTTAACAGACTCAGAGAGATACTCTCGAAAAAGAAATAATAGATGTGCAAAATCTTTTAATCCCCTGGCATATGCCGCTCCATGGAAGTGAGGGCTGATTTGCATGTGCACACCGCACACTCGACGGATGGGAAGGAATCCGTTAAAAGAGTGGTTTATCAGGCAAAGAAGATAGGCATGGGTGCGATAGCCATCACGGACCACAATGTTGTGAGCGGCTGGAACACCGCCGTTGAGCAGGGAAAAAAGGATGGTATTATCATAATCCGGGGAGAAGAGGTGAGTTCCTCCGAAGGTCATATTCTGGCCTATGGGATACAAGAAAGGGTCAAAAAAGGCCTAAGTCCCGAGGAAACCGTGGATATCATAAGAGAGCAGGGGGGTGTTGCGGTGGCGGCACATCCGTATCGTGTTTCGAACGGTGTCGGTGAATCCGTTGTAAGAAGAGTGGATTTCGATGCCGTGGAAGCCATGAACTCACGTTCTCCCACCCGAATAAACAATAAAGCCGTATATCTGGCAAAGGAACTCGGTCTCCCGATGACCGGGGGAAGCGATGCACACACACTTCCCGAGATAGGGAGGTCCTACACGATATTCACGGATGTCGATGATGAAGAGGATATCCTGCGGGAAATAAGGAGAGGAAACACGGAATGCGGCGGTTCCTCACAGAGCGCGGGTGCTCTCATCTCACAGGGTATCGGAAAAATGATATCATGGGCAAGAAGGGGCTTCAATCGGATATGAAAGACTCACATTCCGATGCTTTTTTCTCGTTTCCGATTTGCCGGAAAAGCTTGGCTGCCTTCAGTATCTTCTTTCTGGCTTCCGGATGGCCTTTCTTTTTAAGCATCCTGCCGTATCTACAAAGTGTCATGGCCAGACCGTACGGGGTGTCGTATTTCTCCTTCAACTTTATGCTTTCCTCAAAGCATTCAACGGCCCTTTCATAGTCCCCCTTTGCCGCATACACCATCGCAAACCTCTCCTTTGCCAGTGATATGCCGACCTTGTCTTCCATCTCGGTATATGCCTCGAGAGCGTTTGATGCGTATGCCTCCGCACTGTAGTAATCTCCCATGCTTGTATAGAGTTCGGAAAGGTTGAGATATGACCATGCCTCGGTGAGCATGTATCCTATGCTTCTGGAATATTCGACGGATAGAAGATAATAGTTCTCTGCCTCCCTGAGATTTCCGAGGTCTTCATATGTAACCCCTATGTTGGTATACATCTTGGCAATCTCCTCCTTGACATCCGCTTTTTCGAAGTATTTCAGCGACTCAAGCGAGTGTTCGAGGTCCTTTTCGATGTCCCCGGTCTCGGAGTAAACATTTGCCATACCCATGTGTGCAAGACCCATGAGCCTGTTATCACCCAGTATCTTGGCCAGATCGAGAGATTTCCTGAAATATTCCAGAGCGCTCTTTTCGTTGCCGCACCACCATTCGACGGCCCCCCTTTCATACAGAATCTCCGCTTTGAGATCCCTATCGTGGGTTTGATCGAGGAACCTTTCGGCTTCATGCAGTATTGTTCTTGCGTATTCAAAATCCTTCTTTCTCGAGGATATGCGGGCGATCTTCGCATCGATCTCCACTATCTTTCTCTGGAAATCCTTATCGAGGGCGATTTCCCTCGCCTTTTCGAGGTTTCCGATGGCTTCCTCCCATTCCCCCGAGAAATAAGCGCTATATCCGATGTCTGTAAATATCTCTATCCTTTTTTCGGGGCTCCTTCCCTGAAAATCGTCGTCTTCCCTTGGAACAATGGAAAGCATCTTTTTTCTGAGGGTTTTCGCTTTTTCTCTTCCGAACATGGCAGCCACTTCGGACATTGCCCTGGCTATTCTGGGTATGTCGTCGGTTCGGAGCCGCTGAGGAACCATTCCCATGTCCCTCATCTGTTTGTCGAGTGCGTAGGAACCTACCCCTGGCATCTCCTTCTCCGCTATCGTGCTGAGGGTGTCATATGTACTGCCCATAGTTATTCTTTATCATTTACGGTTTAAAAAGATGTCGTAGTTTTTTCAGTTATGCATATTGTTGCATATGTCTCAAAACTGCAAAAAGTGAAATGATTTTTCAATTATGACGATGGTAAAATCGGGAAAAAACTGTTATATATGTGGTTTATTTCCCTCATTCGTTCCTTTGAAGGTCAAGGGAATGAAATCGTCAAAAAGTAAAGGAGGATTAAAATGTCGGAAGATATGGTGTTCAACCCGCCGAAGAGGATATCCGAGAGAGCATATGTGAAAAGCATGGATGAATACAGGGAGATATACGAGCGCTCCCTTAAGGACCCTGAAGGATTCTGGGCGGAACAGGCCGCGATAATAGAGTGGTTCAAGAAATGGGACAAGGTTCTGGACTATGACTTCAAAGAGGGAAAGATACAGTGGTTCATCGGTGGAAAGACAAACGCCGCATACAACTGCCTTGACAGGCACCTTAAGGACAAAGGGGACAAGACGGCCCTGATATGGGTCGGAAATGAACCCGGAGAGGAGAAGAAATACACATTCAAAGAACTCTATGAAGAGGTGAACAAGTTCGCCAATGCGCTCCGGAAGATGGGTGTGAAGAAAGGGGACAGGGTCTCCATATATCTGCCCATGATACCCGAACTGGCGATATCTCTCCTCGCATGCGCCAGAATCGGAGCTATTCACTCCGTCGTCTTCGGAGGATTCAGCGCGGATGCCCTCCGTGACAGGATAGTCGATGCGACCGCAAAAATACTGATCACCTCCGACGGCTCGTTCAGAGGAAAGAAGAAGATACCTCTGAAGGTGAACGCGGACAAAGCCGTTGAAGGTATCGACTTCTTCGAGAAGATGATAGTCGTGAAGCGCACCGGCATGGATGTCGAGATGAAAGAAGGGCGGGATGTCTGGTACGAAGAGATAACCGCAAATGAGAGCGCCGAGGCACCCTATGAGGAGATGGATGCGGAAGACCCTCTGTTCATACTCTATACATCCGGCTCCACCGGAAAGCCGAAAGGGGTTCTTCATACGAACGGCGGATATATGGTCTATGCGGCGATGACGCACAAATATGTCTTCGATGTGCATGACGACGATGTCTACTGGTGCACTGCGGACATCGGATGGGTCACCGGCCACAGCTACATAGTGTACGGCCCGCTTGCCAACGGAGCCACCACAATAATGTTCGAGGGAATACCTAGCTATCCCGCACCGGACAGGTTCTGGGAGATAGTTGAGAAATACAAGGTAACGATATTCTACACTGCCCCCACAGCCATAAGAGCGCTCATGAAGGAAGGCGACGAGTGGGTGAAGAAACACGACCTTTCAAGCCTCAGAGTGCTCGGAAGCGTGGGAGAACCGATAAACCCGGAGGCATGGCTCTGGTACTACAAGAATGTGGGAAAAGAGCAGTGCCCGATAGTGGATACATGGTGGCAGACCGAGACCGGAGGAATACTGATAACGCCCCTGCCCGGAGCGACGCCTATGAAGCCCGGTTCCGCAGCATCCCCGTTCTTCGGAGTGGAGCCCGGAATAATGGATGACAAGGGCAACGAGCTTGAGGGCAACGGAGTCGAGGGCGCTCTGGTCATGAAGAGGCCATGGCCGGGGATGGCAAGGACGGTCTATGGCGACCACAAGAGGTTCATAGAGACCTACTTCTCAATGTATCCGGGAATGTACTTCACCGGAGACGGAGCCAACAGAGATAAAGACGGATACTACTGGATAACCGGAAGAATAGATGATGTCATAAATGTCTCCGGACACAGGCTCGGAACAGCGGAGATAGAGAGTGCGCTGGTTGCGCACCCTGCTGTTGCAGAGGCCGCCGTCGTCGGATTCCCGCACGAACTCAAGGGCTGGGGAATATATGCATATGTCATCCTGAAGAACGACTATGAGCCCAGCGACGAACTGAAGAAGGAACTGACCAAGCATGTGAGGGCAGAGATAGGCCCGATAGCGACACCCGACAAGATACAGTTCACCGAAGGACTGCCCAAAACAAGGAGCGGAAAGATAATGCGCCGGATACTCAGGAAGATAGCCTCCGGTATCACGGACAAGAGCGCTCTGGGCGATACTTCCACACTGGCGGACCCCGCTGTCGTCGATGCCCTCATCGAAGGCAGACAGTAAAACCCATTTTCCCATTTTAACTCTTTTTGATCTCTTTTATCTTTTGGGAATAAGCAAAAACAAGAAATACCGGTTTGTCATGCAAGCCCATGGCCGAGAAGGAGCTTAAAAAAGAACTCGGAATGAAAGAGGTCGTAGCAACGGTCATGACATCCGTCATAGGCGGAGGGCTCTTTCTAACAACCGTGCAGATACAGAAACAGGTTCCTGTCGGCTCAAATGTTATTTTCTCGTATCTCATCGCTGCGATACCCGCGTTCTTCGTGGCCCTCTCCTATGCGGTTCTATCGTCGGCCATACCGTCTTCCGGAGGAGACTACATCTACATATCGAGGATACTCGACCCGACGACCGGTTTTCTCGTGACATGGGTGCGGTGGTTCGGAATGGTGGCGGGAATAGCGGCGATAGCCATAGGTGACCTCACACTTATCTCGAACATGTTCACTGCGGTGGGCTGGGACTCGGCGACTGCGTTCGTAGGCAACTATGAGACCTGGATAGCCATAACGATAATACTTATATTCCTCAGCATAAACTACTTCGGTATCAAGATATACGGGTGGGTTCAGGACATAATGCTTCTGATACTCCTCGCAGGAATAATTGTTTACATAGTCCTAGGTCTCCCTCATGTCAGAATGGAATATCTTACAAGCTCCGCACATGGCAGCATACAGGATATCATAAGGGCATCTTCCGTCGTCTTCTTCAGCTACATCGGTTTCGCAGCCATAGCGGACGCGGGGGGTGAGGTAAAGGATGCGAAAAAGAACCTTCCCCGAGGTATAATCATATCCGTAATAGCCATCGCTGTCCTTTATGTAATGGTGGCTCTGGTAACATACGGGAGCGCTGACCTAGATTCCGTTACAGGGGCGGGGAACGTTCCTGCCGTTGCCATGTTGTTTCTTCCTTCATTCATAGGTCTTTTCATATCGTTCACCGCCTTCATAGCCCTTGTTTCGGATATAAACCCCTCCATATTGGCAACATCCCGCCTTTCCTTCGCATGGTCGAAAGACGAAGTGGTGCCGAAAAAACTCAGCGAGTTGAGCAGGTTCCGCACCCCGAAGTGGACACTCGCAATGAACGGGGCCATTGCCATATTCATAGTCCTTGCGTTCAAGGACTTCATAGAGGCCATAGACATCACAACGATAGCGATTCTCATAACATACTCCATGGTCTGTCTTGCAACCTTCGTGATGCCCTACAAGAGGCCGGACCTGTGGGATAAAGCGGAGGTGAAATACAGGGGGACATGGTTGATAAGCATAACAGGCATGGTGACGACCCTGCTTCTTCTGGGATATCTGATACAGACCTCGCTTACACAGTTCATGACCGTTGTCATATGGATCGGAATAGGTGCTGCAGTCTATCATATCACGAGGGACAATCACCAGCTCGACTGGAGGATACTGAGGGAAAAGGCCAAGGCCCTGAAAAAGATGGAAGAGGATATCGTGGAGGAGCTGAAAAAGTGAAGTTCTGACCTCGTCGTCTTGCCCATGTTGCGAGCTTTTCTCTCGTAAAGTTCTTTTATCTGTAATGTGTCCTGCCGAAAAACAGAGCTTGCTCCTAATGTGAATTCCTGAGATTTAAACCCCTTTGACCGCATCGCACGAAGGCACTGCTTCGTGTACATGGACTCATCGAAGATGAGTCCCGCCGAGGAACGCAAGTTCCGAGTAGGCCTTTCTTCAAAAGGTCGAATCGGAATATGCTTCATCATACTGCTCGTGTAGCTCAGCAGGTCGGGGGATAAAAACCGCTTATGCTCGCAATATGCCACTGTAGCTCAGCAGGAGGAGCGGCTGATTCGTAATCAGCAGGTCGAGGGTTCGAATCCCTCCAGTGGCTCTAAATAACTTTGAGCGGAGCGCCATTGGTCTTTCCGGGCCGCGCTTTGACCCGAAAGGGCTAAAGGGTAGGTCTTTGTCGTCAGACAAGGCGCGGGCTTCTTCTGAAGCCCAGCGTCGGTAATCCCTCCAGTGGCTCTTTTCTTTACATTAATGGGCTGTAAGCCCGTTGTTTTTGGAAGTCAGTTCCGAGCCGTCAGGCGAGGCACGGACTTCCGAAGCAAGTCCTGTATTGCATCACAGCCTGATCTTTTGGATTGGGATATGCCCTGCCACAAGAACGGTTCCCGAAATACCTATGGCAACCACACCAGGAAGTAAACCTGCCATACGGATGTCATGGAATGCGAATATTACGACGAATACCTCTCCTGCAATTATGGAGATCATTGCGAGTGGAGCGCTCTTTTCGTTTGAATACAGAACATAGATGAACGCGGGGGCGAGCACTGCGAGGCCGGAGAATGAGTTCTTCAGAAGGAAGGACATTATGTCCGAGCCGCTTTGCAGGAAGAGATAAGCTGTTATGATTGTGAAAAGCGCCATCAGCCATGTTATGAGCATGCCTGCCTTCACCTCGTCCATCCTCTTTCCTATGTTCAGGTCCCTCACGAACATGGTTGATATGGAGAAGAGCTGGGAATCAGCAGTGGACATGAGGGCCGATAGAGCGCCCAGCATCACAAGGTAGTAGAGCCATTTCGGAGTGTAGTTCTCTATCATCGCTATCATAATCTGGTTCGTTCCGGCCTCTATTCCCGCTCCTCTGGCCCAAACTCCGATGAGCACGGGTATGAGAAAGAGAAAGGATATCACGAAGGGATAGAGTATCATGCTGCTTTTGAGCGCTTTCTCATCCTTTGCCGTATAGAACCTTGAGAAGAGCTGGGGAAACATGGGGTCCGCTAATATCCAGAGCACCATGAAGGAGAACCATATGCTCACCGTGAAGTATCCGCCCTCTCTTACGAAGAGTTCCGGAGCCTCGGAATATGCGGACTCTCCCGCGGCCTGAAGACCTCCGAGCGCCGATGCTATGAATATCCCTGCCAGAATCATGGCTGAGAACATAAATATTCCCTGCACCATGTCGGTCCAGCCGGATGCCCTCATACCTCCGAGGGAGACATAGAATGCTATGGAAAGCGTTATGACGAGCGCTCCCCCGAATGCGGATATTCCGGTGAGGGGCGCTATTATGTACCCTCCTCCGACAGCCTGCACCGTGAGGTACGGTATGGTGAATATGACCATCATGAGCATCGTGAGAACCTGCAGGGCCTTGGATTTCGATTCCCCGCCTATGAGCTCCGGTGCGGTTGTGTACCCCTTCTCCTTTCCGAGCTTCCATGCCTTTCTCCCCAGTATGTAGAACATTATGGGCATGAATGCGGTGCCGAGCGCCATTATCCCGTACTGCCCGAAGCCGAGCCTGTATGCGGAATCAGGGAAGCCGAGGAAAAAGAATGCCGAAAAATTGGTGGCCGTCATGGTGAAGAAGAGAAGAAGTGTTCTGAAGCCCCGCGAGGCGAGGAAATAGTCGTCCGAACCCTTCTTTTTGATCCGGTCGGCATAGATTCCGAGACCGATTAGGAAGAGCAGGTAGAGGGCCACGGAAAGAAGTGCGATGGTCTCCATCACTCATCCCTCCAGATGTACTTTGAGAAAAGGAGGTAGTAGATGCCTGTTGCGATGACGATCACCATGCTCCATAGGGTCCAGTATGGCATTCCGGCTATGTCCGGCCCTCCCTCGTTCCACTCCCAGAAATCCATGGAGAGCGCCATAAGTGCGAAGAATCCCGCTGCGAATGCCATTTTCACGGACAGTCCGGCCATTTTCATCACCTTTCCGCCCGTTTCCTGGTTTTGTGAGCTGGAATCGGGAAAACAGTGCTCGGGAGTGGAGAAATATCTTGGATTTAAAGCTTTTGAGACTCATGCTCCCTTAACAGAGCATCGAGAAGCTGCCTTACGCTCATATCCATGTTGCTCATGCGGCTTGATCCGAATATGACATCCCCGCCGAGTATGGATGAGGCCGTGTTCATGACATGCCTCATCTCCGGTTCACTCATTCCGTGCATGAAAATGACCTTCCTCGGATACCAAGCGGAATCCCCTGCATAGAAATCCGCATAACCTATCATGTCGGCCACTCTCGCCTGTTCCGCTCTGAAAGAGATGGGGATGACATATATGCCTGCGCCCCTCAGGCGATTTATGTCGTAGTCTCTTATTCCAAAGGCGAAGACCGGTTTCGGTGCATATGGACGAGGGGGCGCCCACACATCCTGTCTTATATGTTCGGATGCAAGTTCCATGTATCCTCTCGTGATGTTCACAATACCTACGAGGGAGAAATATGCAATGAAGAAATTCAGACCTATCTTCAGGTAGAAATATTGTTCCGGTATGAATGCATAGATTATCATGAACGGCAGTGCCGGCAAACCGGATATCAGCACGAACACGAATACATCCAGTACTCTCCCAGATGTGATGTCCCAGCTTCGATATATGGAATCCATTATCCCTTCGTCGTCAACTACATAGGGATATACCGCAAATGTCAGCCTTATGGCTATAAAGAACAGGACTATAAGGGCCAAAGGAACCGTGAGACAGGTCAGGGCAGGAGATATGAAAAACGGACCTATTGCAAAGAGAATGATGATTCCGTAAATGAATGTCAGCACGAGCCATATCGCAGTCACTCCCGGTATCTTGCCGATGACCGTGGAAAATATTTCTTCCCTCTTTTTTCTCAGTGTGCTTGATGTGAAACGTATGGCATATATCCGAGCAAAGAGAAGGGCTAGCCCGAACAGAAGAGTCAGAGCCATGAATAGAAGAAAATATGAAAGATAATTTCCGGGGTCGATATACTCTCCGGGCTTCGTGGAGACGGGAGAAAGAAGATACATCAAGGAAAGCGTCTGCAATCCGAGTATGGCTCCCCAGAGTGCCGCGAGGTAGAGAAATATGTCGTTTCTGAGTACAAATCGGAAAGAGTCGCGGAGACTTATCCTGTTCAATCCCGTATAATCACCTAGGAGGCTATTCAATAAATCCTAAATAAATCTTTGCCCGCAAACTCTTAATAAACAATGCACTCGCAGGAGTGTGAGAATCTACTTCGAGTCCTACGGCTGCACCATGAACCACGGGGAATCCACGCTCATGAGGAAATGGGCGACGGATGCGGGGCACGAAATAGCGGATACCCCGGATAACTCGGATGCCATTGTTTTTTCCGGCTGCATAGTCATAGACCGCACATACCGACACATGATGAAAAGACTTGAGGAACTCGCACATTATGATAAGAAGATGATAATCTCCGGATGCCTCGCTTCCGTTTTCGCTGATGAGATACTCCGACTTTACCCCACTGCGAACCTGATACCGCCTCAGGATATCGGAAAAATAAGCAAATATCTGGGAAACGCCGGAAATCCGAAGGGCTTCAACTGGGGCGTGATAGGAATAATACCCGTAGCGCAGGGCTGCATGGGAAACTGCACATACTGCATAACGAAGGTTGCGCGCAGGGAACTGAAGAGCGCTCCCCATTCATGGATACTTGAAACAGCGCAGGACATGATGTCCTCCGGAGTTAAGGAGATTGAACTGACAGCGCAGGATTCGGCCGTTTATGGAATAGACACCGGCCACACTCTTCCCGAACTTATGAAGGAGATAAACGATATCGAAGGAGATTTCCGCATAAGGGTGGGAATGATGAACCCGGATGCCGCTTCCCGAATACTGGCCGAATTGATAGAGGCCTATCGGCTGCCGAAGGTGTATAAGTTCCTTCATCTGCCCGTCCAGAGCGGGGATGACGAGGTCCTGAAAGATATGAGACGGAACTACACGGTTCAGGAATTCATCGATATCGTGGAGAAGGTGCGCTCCGCAATACCTGACATAACGATATCCACTGACATAATCGTGGGATATCCCACCGAGAGCGAGGAAGCCTTTCAGAGAAGCGTGGAACTCATAGAGAAAATAAGGCCGAACATCGTGAACATAACGAGGTTCTCACCGAGGCCGTTCACAGACGCGTGGAACCTGAAGCCGATAACATCGAGGATTGTCAAGGAGCGCTCCCGGGTAATGACCGAACTCGTATCGAAGATAACGAAAGAGATGGGGGAAAGGTACATCGGTCAGAGAAAGAGGATATTGATAACCGAGCCCGGAAAGAACGGGACCCTTTCGGGAAGGACCGACGAATATCTGCCTGTGATAGTGAAGGACGGGAAAATAGGGGAGTTCAAAGAGGTTGAGATAACGGGTGTGGGTGTCGGGTATCTGATAGGCAGGGTTCTTTAAATAGGTGTACTCCAAAAAGAGGACAGTTCTCTTTTCAGCACGGAGTTTTGAAAGCATGGAAACTAATAAAAAGTATGTTCCGATACCGTACCGTGAAATCGGAGAGCGCGGAACACAAAGGGAAGCTGATAATGGAAGAGGAAAAACTGTCGGGAAAGACCATAGTGGTGCTGAGCATTCTGGTGGTCGCTGCCTATGTTGCCATCATGTTCTGGTTGTTCTGCCCGTACGACTGTTTCCTGTTCCTTATGACGCTGATGATGCCTCTTCTCTTCTTTCCCCACCTTGTTGTCAGAAAATATCCCTTCGCTGTCTATGAGAACGGCTTCGATGCGCCTGTTGAGATGTACAGGGTGTTGAAAGGCGAAAAAAGATTTGTTCCCTTCGGTGATGTCAAAAAGATACAGCCCTATTATGGGGTGACGCCGTCCAAAGGGATCATCGGATATGTGGTGAGCACGACGGACGGCAGGGAGATAAAGATGATCGACCCTGTCAATGATGGCAAGATGTATGAAGGGGGGCTTAAAAAGGGTCTGGGAAAGAAGTGGGCTAGGCTGTATGTTCCCGAACCCTACGGACTTCTGAATGATTTCGATGAAGATAAGATGAGGAAATGCCTGTCTAAAAGGAGAAAATGGATCGTGAGGGCGGCTTATGTCGCGTCTTTGCTGATAGTACCATTCTTTGTTCTCATACCCTTTCTGTTGGACCATATCATCTTGTTCATGGTATTTCTCTCCGCCGCATTCATCGGAGGAGGCTTTGGAATGCTCATCATACTGGAGAACAACGTATGCAGAAATAAGTACGAGCTCATCGCAAGGTTCCGGCCCGATATTGCAGCACGCCTGAAATCAGAGGACGGGGTGATTGATCCGGCGGAGCGGGCGGAGCGGTTTAAGAGAGAAGACTGGGAAAAGCTCCAGAGAGTGATATCATTCAACCCCTTATTGCTACTGCTGGTGGGGGCGGTGGAAATGATGCTGGGACTCTCAATGACAGGTACTGAAACGATTAACCTCTTCTTCTTTTTCATATTCGCGATTGGAACGGGCACGATTCTTATTTCACTACCTTTGATATTTTTTATTGAGGGCAAGATGGGGCTCATAAGAAGCATCATAGAGGAGGAGCATCGGACGGGAAAAAGTATAATACCCGATCACTTCGTGATTCCGAAATGGATGGAATCGTGGATTCCCTACAGAGATGCTCCGAATTTCAGCGAGGACGAATGGAAGAAAATCGCCGAAAGTTCCACCCCGATAGATGAGAAAAGACTGCTTCTTTATTTTATATTGATGACGTCGTCCTTCCTTCTCGGGTTTGTTCTTCTCATACTGCTTTCCAGCCTCGGCCTTCCGGGCTTTGTTAGCATCCTATCATTCTTTGTCCTCACGTTCTCTCCAATCATATGGTTTATGTGGGGTGTGCGTTACAGGAATATTGCCAGAAGAATACTCACTTATGAGGAGGAAACGGGAGAGAAAGTCATCCCGGACAGATACAGAAAAAGAATCGAATATGCCTTCTCCGGAATCTATCGCAGGTAAACCGTTCAGTCAAACACCACATATCTCGCTGCTTTCTCCACCTTATCTTTATGCTCTTCC
>CAYYXK010000017.1:0-12012 GCA_964475625.1 uncultured Thermoplasmata archaeon
TTGTCAGACTTCCAATGAAGATACCCCGCAGCTTGCTGCGGTTGGGTTCTTCATTCCGAGAATCCACTATGGTGATGGTATCGTTGACCTCTGCCACATAAAAGAAATCGGGTTTCTTATGACCGAGAATTAAAGCAGTCACCACATAGAAATATTCTATTTCATTGCAGGGAATGAAATATCTTACTTTAAGTGGTGGGAAAATAAGAGAGGGTTTAACAACGGTGATTCCTCTCTTATCCTTCTTGAAGTCAATCCAATATGGGCGCGACATAATCATGCCGATGATAAATGTTAGAATGCCTCCCACAATTATTGGATATAGAAGTGGATCTGTATTGTCTATCTCTGAAGGAAGCAGAATGATTACACCAATAACTGTGGCTAACAAACCAACATAGTATATTAAAAAATAATCTGTGTATCTGCTCGAACGACTCATGAAAGTGCCTCCTCACAGGGTGCAGTCTTAACTGCGGCATAGATGCTGAGCTTCCTTATTGTGTTTGTCTGCTCCCCTGACGGTGCGGTATTCATGGGTAAGGATGTCTTTTATTCTTAAAATGTTTTTGGTCGTTCTCTGGCCGGCCCTTTGTGACGTCCCGTTTCCGGCAGACGATTTCTATGTGCTGCCATTCCATTTCAGGTCTGCGGTATATATTTTTCCTCCGTATACACGGAGACTGTAATCATATTCCTCGGGTCCACTCACGATTATCTCATCACCGACATCGAGGGAACCGTCTCCATTCCTATCCAAATATTCAACGGTAATATTGTAGCGCTCCAAACTCCATTCTCTGCTTGAAAGTTCGAAGTAACCGTCATACACATCTTCTCCGTCCTGTTCCACATCCAGCACGATTCTACAGTCTTCCAGAGGAACACGGACCGGCATGCTGGAATCGTATATGCTCACGCGGTATTCAGGTTGCTCGCCTGAACGGTCATCTCCCTCATATTTCAGGGATACAAACGCATGGTCGTCAAAAAGCGAATACTGGCCGGAATACCAGTTCAGCATGTATGCGATTCCCCCATATCCTTCTTCGCTTCCGTTGTTAGCTGAAACAAAGAGTATGTAGCTGTCTATCTCACCCTCATCATAGGTGGGAGGTATATTCACAACGAACTCATCACCATTGTTCAGAAGGCCATCTGAATTGGTGTCTGTGAAGGAAACCGTGCCGTTGTCCGAGACAGTATCCAGAGAATCCGAATGATCAACAAGGGTGGAATTCTCAACTCTCGTATCCTCCGGACCGATGCTTCCGAGAAGAAGATACTCATCTACAAAGAGGGCCGGAAAGGTGCGCTGGTCGAAGGACCTGTCCGTGTTAAGTCTGATTCTCAGAAGCGTCATGTTGAACTCAGTGATCGGATATTCATCTCCTGAGTTCGTGAAGACTCTGTAGGTGTTCGTGGGGCTGTCGCAACTTTCCGGTATGAGCGCGAACCCGTCCAGAAAAGAGGTCGAGGATGTAACAACCTGTATTGCCGAAGGAAGGACCAGATATGTGCTGAACAATTCGGGGGCCGTGACGAGCCGGACGCCGTTGAAACGGAACTCCTTAAAGTGCAGCGTTTTACTGAAATGCTCGCCCGCCTTGTACTCTCTGTCAGCTATTATCTCATATGCATCTTCCGGAAGGTCCATACCTTCCAGTTTCACAAGATTTATCTCCCCGTATGTTGTGTTCAGGGTCCTTGAAGATGAGACCGTGCCTTCCAGCACAACCACATCTCCGGGTTTGAACTCTCTGGAGGCCAGTTCATCCACGCTTATCGGTCCGTAGACCTTGTCATAGACATAATATGCCAGAAAAACGGAACTCAGTATGATTGCGGCCAACATTATCGCATGTCCTCTGTCTTTCACCATCTCGGCTCCACCTTCTCAGCCTTTTTCATATCAACAAGAAGGCCTGCAACTGTCATGTCCATGTGAACGACATCTCCTTTCTTCAAAGAATACGTGTGCGTTGCATCCAGACTTACGAACTCCTTCGCGTCCGCTGTCATCCTTATTGTCATCAGGTTCCTTCTCTTTTCCGGTTTCGGAATATGTGGTTCTTCCAGTCCGATGTCCTTCTTTTTGGGCGGCGGCGTATGTGGCGTATCTTCCTTATAATCCTCCGCATCGCTTATATCTTCAAGATGGGCCTCCTCCTTTTTCACTTCATTTTCGATGACCGTTTCCTTTTCGGGCATCTTTTCGGGAATCCGTTCTCTGTTCTCAAAAAGGTCGGTTTCTCCGGTGAGAAGAGCCTTCCTCTTGAACTCCACCATCTCCATTATCGTATGAAATATCTCCACCTCTTCGGGGGTGAACTTGGAAAGAGTGACCCTCGCTTTGTTCGATGTCAGTTTCTTTATCGCATTTGAGAATATGGCCTCCATACGCCGATTGTATATCTTATCGTAGTACTCTCGGACACGTTCCATCTTCCTCTCTATCTCTTCCTCCTCCGGCCCGTTTCCTTCCGCCTTAGCCAGTTCCAGATCGGCTTTTAGGGAATCCATATATTCTCTCATATCGATGTAGAAGGTCTTTTCCACATCCGGAAATTTCATCCTTGCAATCGCCAGTATGTCTGTCATCTCAAGTTTTCCCAAATAATCACCTCAGATATCGAAAAGCACCTTTATATCGGCTTTTTCGGGGTCGACTTCCAGCATATGATATGTCACCGCCTTGATTTCCATGTGCATTCCGTGCTTCTTGGGGTCGTAGACCTCTCCGAATGCCCGGCCCGTGAGTCTCAGTTTTTCACCTTTCTCTATCGTGACAGTGAACCTGCATAGAAATAACCTCTCCGTATCAAAGACATAGAGCAGTTCCGACAGCCAGTCCACCAGCAGTCCCCCCCAGTCCTCATTCTCGACCATTACTATGAGTTCTCCTTTTTCCTCGGCCGTATCGATGTCTCCTATCAGAGAAAACATACCCAAGGCCGCTTGCTGAAATGCCTCCTCTATGCTGTCCCCCCATGCATGTATGCCGATATCGGCTGTGTGCTCCATAGTCTCGAAACCGCTCATCGTAAAGACAATACGGCATGCTTAAAAAAGGTTTAGGAGGGCGCTATGTGTGTGTCTATCTCGGATGGTTTCGGGACGACCGCTGCCAGCTTCTTCAGGAGCTTTTCTTTGTTGCCTCCCACAAGTGCGTGGTCCAGCACATCCTTCATCGTATCAGCCGGGATTATCTCAAGCATGTTCTTGAACTTCTCATCCAGAAGGACATCGTTCATGTTTGCCCGCGGAATTATCACTTTCTTCATCCCTGCCGCAGCAGCCGCCTCTATCTTGGCGGATACGGCACCTACTGGAAGCACCTGCCCCCTCACACTGAGAGAGCCGGTCATTGCAACCGTCTGGTCCACAGGGACATTTTCCAGTGCCGAAACGACAGCGGTGGCCACCGAAATCGATGCACTGTCTCCTTCCACACCCTCGTATGTGCCTATGAACTGTATGTGTATGTCATTGTTGCTGATATCCTTTCCCGTGTATTTCTTGATAACGGCTGAAACGTTCTCCACGGCCTCTTTGGCGATTTCTCCCAGCTTTCCGGTCGCTATTATACGCCCGCCGGATTTGGTCTGCGCAGGAGTTACCTCCGCAACTATCGGAAGAACTATGCCCGAATAATCGGAAACGCCTGATTCCCCGCCTATTGCGGCAAGGCCGTTGACGATGCCTACGGCAGAGCCCTTGTGTAGGAATGTACTGTAATCCTTCTTTATTTCGAGGTAGCGGTCGGCTATCTGCTGTTCGAGCGAGCGAGCTATCTCCTTTGCCTGTCTCACATGTTCCGCAGTTACGAACTTTCCTCTGGTGCTTGTTGCCACATCTCCTGCTATTCGTACCAGACCCCCGAGTTCCCTCAGTCTGAGCGTCAGTTTACCACGTCTTCCGGAGCGCCTCTGGGCTTCCTTGATTATCTCGGCGACCCCTTCCTTTGTGAAGTCAGGTATCTTTCCGTCCTTCCGGACTTCCTGTGCAACGAAGCGCATCAGCTTTCTCCGATTATCCGCCGTATCGTCCATTGCCACATTCATATATACCTCGTAGCCGTATCCCCTTATTCTGGAACGAAGTGCGGGATGCATACCTTCCATGGCATCGAGGTTTCCTGCGGCAACGAGAATGAAATCGGTAGGTACCGGTTCTGTCTTTACCATTGCCCCGGCGGAGCGCTCACTTTGTCCGAAGATGGAGAACTTTCTCTCCTGAAGCGCCGTGAGAAGGCTCTGCTGCGACTCCGTCTTCAGCATGTTTATCTCATCCATGAAGAGAACGCCGCCGTTGGCCTTGTGGATTGCCCCCGCCTCAACTCTCTGATGTGCGGGTGTCTCAAGCCCTCCGGATTGGAACGGGTCGTGCCGGACATCTCCCAGAAGCGCTCCCGCATGACTTCCCGTGGCATCCACAAAGGGCGGTTTCTCACCCGGTTCGTGAGATACCAGAAGTTTGGGGACATCGTCATCATCCCTGCTCATTCCGGGATATGAACGGGTGGCCATGAAAAACAGGGCTGCGATCAGCATTCCGGTCAAAAGCAGCATCGGGTCCCCGTATATCATGAAGGCCACGGCTGCGAAGCCTATTATCATGATGAGTATGAATGTCATTGTCTGAGAGCGCTGTGCCCTTCTCTCCGCAGCCTGCTTCTTGTGCTTTTCGACTATCATCTTTCCCCTGCCGGCCGGAACGGTCCTTACTAGAGGTGTGTTGGGGTCCTCCGGATTCGAATATACGAGGATATCCTGCAATTTCTGATTGGGAAGGAAATCCACCATGGACTGCGCAAGCATGGACTTTCCGGTGCCCGGCTCCCCGATCAGCATGACATGTCTCTTCTGCTTCGCCGCCTTTTTGACTATCTCCACGGCTCTGTCCTGTCCTATGACCTGATTTACAAGCCTGTCCGGTATCTCGATGTCTGCGGTGGTCTTGAAATCCTCGCCCTTTATCCATTCCTCAACGGGTGGAAGTTCGCTGTCTGTCATCATCTTCACCATTGTTGATATACTCTATACCAAGTCGCAGTAAATAAAGGTTTAGATTCAATTGTGCAGTTTGAGTCCCACGCATTGTAGTTATCAGAAACTTTATATATCAAATAAATAATGGATTAACATGGAGCAAAAGCCGTATCTGATACTGATAAAAGGAGGGCTCTCCATATTCCTTCTTCTCACGGCGATACTGTATTTGCTCTCCTCATATTTTTACAACGGAGACCCGGACCTGATTCTCAATTTCTTCGGCGCTCTTTTCTTTGCGGGGATGTATCCGCTGCTGGGGAGCGGTGCATTGCATCTTTTCCTAAGAAGAGGCGGGGCATATGAGGGCTCGATAGGGGTCAATCTGATGGTACAGGAATCCTATGTCGACCGGGGACTGACAGTGGGGGCGAATGAAGAGAAGATAGAACACGGATATATACGCGGAATAGCTGACCCGACCATCATCCTTTACGGATATTTCACAGATGTTCTCTGTTTCCGGATAGGCTTCATAGGGGCAGCGTCCATGATAAGGTGATATTATGATGGAAGATACGAAAAGTATGCTGAAGCGGAGTCTAATATATGCGGGCTTTTTCCTCATCGTCTTCGCCATTATGGCGTATCCATTCGACAGCCGGGGCATAGAGACCATGCTGTTCTACATGTTCGCCATATCTCTTTTTATGATGCTTATAACGGGGGTTCTGACCCTGCTTTTGACAGAGGATACGAGCGAGTACGGCGGCTCATCCATCTCAGGCTCTTTCATGGGCATCCAGTCCCCGGACATGGTTATGCAGAACTATGCCGAAAGAGAGAATGAGGCCATAAAACACAGGAAGGCGGGGGAGATTAAGATGCCGGAGAGACTGAGCTCTCTTTTTCTGGCGTGGCTGTGGCTTCTTTTGATATCGATCGCAGGGTTCATCATCACATAGATGCACTCAAAGCCTAATATACTCGAAGGAATGGATGGACATGCCCTCCCGCGGAGAACTGATGATGGAGCGCCTGATACCGTACCACGACGGGAAGTTCGTGGGCCTCAACTATGAGGATGTATTTCAGCTGACAATAGCCGTCATTCTCTCCGCTCAGTCCACCGATGTGGCTGTGAATAAAGCCACTCCCGCATTTTTCAGGAGATTTCCAGATGCCAGAAGCCTTGCGGAGGCGGATGTCGAAGAGGTTAAACAGTACATCAAAAGCATCGGTCTGTACAACACCAAAGCGAAGAACATAGTGAATCTGGCGAAGATACTGGTGGAGAAGTACGATGGAAATGTGCCTGATACCATGAAAGACCTTACGGCGCTGCCGGGAATAGGCAGGAAGACCGCGAACATAATCCTCTCCGTGGGCTTCGATAAGACGGAGGGCATAGCGGTGGACACCCATGTGTTCAGGATAGCGCACAGAACCGGACTGTCCGACGGGAAAACCCCCACTCAAGTGGAGAAGGACCTTCTTCGGGAGATTTCCGAAAAATACTGGAAATATGCGAACCACATACTTGTGACCCATGGGAGGAACATATGCAGCGCGAGGAGCCCGAAATGCGAAATATGTCCCATAGAGGACCTGTGCGATAGGGACGGCTTGGATGGAAAGGATTAAAAGCAATGAAAGGAATCCCCTCGCGGTGATATCTTGAGAAGGACGTTTGTTCTTATGGCCCTGTTTTTCGGGGCACTCATGATGCTGGGCGGAATGACGAGCGCGGATGTGCGTTCTCCTGCTTCGGGAGGATGGCCCATGCAGAGAGGAGACATATACGGAAGGGCTCAGAGCCCCTATGATGCCAGTTCAAACCCGGGAAATACGACATGGATCTTCGACACATACGGGACTCCACAGGGTGCTCCTGTAATCGGGCCTGATGGAACGATATATATCTCCACAGACCTTTGTCTTCAGGCGATAAAGGACGGGAAAGAGATATGGAGGTATATGCTTACGAACGATACATCCAAGCCGATACATTCATCCACTCCGGCCATCGCAGATGACGGGTCCGTATATGTCGGCTCGGACCAAGGAAGGGGCCTGTATTGTCTCAAAAACGGGGATCTGAACTGGAGCTTTGATTACCAGTATCCATGGTTCCCGTCTCCGATACTCATAGCCCCTGACGGAAGCATATATTTCGGAGCTAGTTCGCAGATGACCGCGCTCACTCCTTCGGGAGACCTCAAATGGAAGGCGACGGCGTCCTATGACATAACCGCAAGGCCTGTGATGTACGGAAACACAGTTTATTTCGTTTCAAGGAACAGCGCGGGGAACGTAAATGCGACCCTGTATGCTATGGATGCCTCGTCGGGTAAGATGCTTTGGAAGTGGAACGGAGCATATGACATCGTGTCCACCCTAGCCATATCTCAGAATGGAACGGTGTATTTCGCGGCGATTCGATCCTATATGGCTGACGGTGCATTCCTGTATGGCGTACAGAACAACAAAACCATACTGAAGATAAACATAGGGGATTTCACCATGTCCGATACCGTGATAGATTCCTACGGAAACATATACATAGGCTCGACATATCCTTACGAAAATGGCAACAGGGCAAAAGTATCTTCTTTTTATCCCAACGGTACGCTCAGGTGGAGCGTTGATGTGAAAGGGAGCCCGGAGAGAATGGTGCTCGATTCGGCAGGAAATCTGTATTTCACTTACAATGATTACGGGATACGTCTTGCCGCCATGGACGGAGATGGAAATATTCGGTGGGCCATAGGAGTGCCTTCTGACCTTGCCTTTGAACCGGCCATAGGGCCTGACGGCACCATATATGTTACTACCATGAACAATATACTCTTAGCGATAGGTGAGACATCCGACAGCGGGGACGGTGGAAGCGACACTGGGGACACGGGAACAGGTGAGGATACGGGCGAAGACACGGGAGGGGACGACTCGGCGGATTCCTCCGATGAAAGCAGCACACCCGGATTCGAAGCCCTGCCTGCGGTGATGTCCATCGGTCTGGCCCTGCTGATATACCGTCGCAAAAGACTATAAACACCCTTTCCTTACTTTTTTCATGCGCTCCGTGGTCTTCGATGCGAATGCACTTCTGATGCCCTTCCAGTTCGGTCTGAACCTAGATATGGAGATAGAATCCCTAATCGGAGAGTTCCACGGCGTGGTGCCGAGCCCGATACTCGGCGAGGTCAGGAAGAACGGGGGCAAATGGGCGAAGGCCGCCGTATCTCTTGCAAGGAAATACGAGGTGATGAGGACAGAGCACATGGGTGACGCTTCGGTAATGGAGCTTGGGAAGAAACTGGACGCTGTCGTGGTGACAAACGACGAGGCTCTTCAGGAGAAGCTCAGAGATGAAGGGATTCCGTACATGTATATGAAGAACAAGAGCAGACTGGTGATGTGGGATATCGGGGAGAAATAGGGCTAAAAATAGTGGTGAGCGCAGCATTAGCGAGGAATTTCCGTTGGAGTGAAAAGGGAAGATATGCCGGATTTCCACCGAGCTTCTTCAGTATACCTCATCACTCACATCCGTTTCCTCTTCTTCGGATAGGGATCCCGTTTCATCAACAGCATTATCTTCTCCGTATTCCCCATCTTCCGTACCGGTTTTTTCGTGCTCGGAGGCGGTTTCGTCCGCCGATTGTCCGGATTTTGCCCTTTTCAGTATCGCAAAAATAATGATGCCTACAATAAAGAATATAATGACAAACAAATAAAGTGGAAGTCCTCCATTTTCAGTTTTTTGAGGAGAGGAGGGAGGAAGAGATATCTCTCCGAGATCCTTTGCTTCACCTGAACTCACATATAAGGATGTGCTTTTCTCGACATAGCCTTCTTTCTTTATGACAAGACTGTGCTCACCGGGAGATACTTCAATTGAGAAACTCCCGTCACTCCCTGTTAGTGTCCGAAACTCGCCATCCACCATAACGCTCGCTCCAGAAATGGGATTTTCATTTATATCCACCACTATGCCAGTTATTGTGGAGTTCTCCACCATATTCTCCTCCTTTTCCGCGGTGGTAAACACAACGGTATGGTTTTCTTCCATGCTGTTCCCCGCGAGATCCCGTGCGGAACTTATTGTGAATTCGTATGTGGTGTTGAAATCAAAGGGATCATGTGTGAGAATTACCGTGGTGTTGTTCTCTACCCATGTAAGTCTCCATCCGCCCGGGTCGGGAGAGCAAGAATAAGCAAAGGCGGTGGAGTTCATGGGTTCCGAGAATACCACCCTCACCTCCTCCGTTATGTTCACATCCGTTTCTCCGTCGTAAGGATGGATGGAAATTGTTTCCGGAGCGGAAACACTGCTTTCCATAGGTTCCGTATGGAAACTAACATTGTATGGTTCCGGTGAGATTTCATTTCCGGCAATATCGCAGGCGGAACTTATTGTGAATTCGTATGTGGTGTTGAAATCAAAGGGATCATGTGTGAGAATTACCGTGGTGTTGTTCTCTACCCATGTAAGTCTCCATCCGCCCGGGTCGGGAGAGCAAGAATAAGCAAAGGCGGTGGAGTTCATGGGTTCCGAGAATACCACCCTCACCTCCTCCGTTATGTTCACATCCGTTTCTCCGTCGTAAGGATGGATGGAAAGTACGCCCGGGCTTCGTGTATCCACTGTAAATACCACATGAGTGTCATTTTCATTCGTGGCATTGTCCACGGCTTTTACCGAGATATCATGTCTTCCGTCATATATGTTTTTAAAGGTGAATGCGGTGTTATTTCCGACGGAAATCCACGATCCTCCGTCCATGTTCACATAATACTCTTTTATTCCGGATATGCTGTCATATCCTCTCCAGTCCACGGTGACTTCGCTGCGGTTGATATATGTGCCTTGAGAAGGATTCAAGATGAAAAGCTCCGGAAGTACGATGTCAACAGTGAAATTCACTGTGTCCGTATTTTCATTCCCACTTCCGTCCACGGCTTTTACCATCGCGGTATGAATTCCATTCGAAAGATTGAAAATCTCATATGTCACATTGCTTCCCACATCCGTCCAGTTTTTGTCATCCGTCTTCACCTCATAGTGATCTATGCCGGAATAATCATCACTTCCCTTCCATTCGAGAACCACTGTGCTGCTGTTTATATATTCTTTTTCCATAGGAGATGTTATATTCACTGATGGAGGTACGGTGTCTTTATGCAGTATCGTGAAAATAGTGCTGTCTTTTGCCCAGCATCCCGCGTTATCAACCGCTTTTATATTTACAACATAATCTCCTTCTGAAAGACCTGTCAGTGTTATGCTTGTGTTCAGACCTACATCCGTCCAGTTTCCCCCCTTCATTTTTATTTCATAGTGATCCAGACCCGAAACGGTATCATTTCCTATCCATTCCACGTACACACTGCTCTCGTTATATGTGGAATACGGTGAGGGGCATATCAAGCTAACAGTGGGGGGTGTGGTATCGACAACAAAATCCACATACGAGATGTTCTCGTTATTCGCCTCGTCAGTGGCTCTTACCTCAACTTTATGGATCCCATCTTCGAGACCCGAGAATGAATAGCTCGTGGTTTTTCCGAGGGATGACCAGTTCCCATCATCGATTCTTATGTCATAGTTGCTTATTTCAGTAATGTTGTCATAGCCTTCCCATTCTATCAATACGCTATCCGTGGGTATCACTTCATCCTCCTGCGGAGATGTGATATTTATTACGGGAAGATAGAGGTCGACTGTGAAGGTGGATGAATCCGTGGAGTTTCTTCCTATTTTGTCCGCTGCAAAGACATCGATTTTATGGACCGACCCCGCCCCCAGTGAATAAAGGATATAACTTGTGTTATCACCGACAAAAACCCATGTACCATTATCTATTCTGATTTTGTAATAGTCTATGCCCACTCCTTTATCGCTTCCTTCCCATGTGACATTCACATCCGTGGTATTGGCCCCCCTTCCATCAAGGGGATATGTTATGGATACCATCGGAGAAGAAAGATCGACCACGAAAAACACCGAGACGATTCTGGAATTGCTTGCGTTATCCACGGCTTTGATATATACTCTATGCCAACCTTCGGATAGTCCGGTAAATGTGTGCGATTCGTCCGTTCCGACATTTCTCCATCTACCACTGCCCACCTTTATCTCATAATGATTCAGTCCGCTTTCGTTGTCGCCCCCGGTCCAGTTTACTTCCACACTGTTTACCGTAAATATGGTGTTGTTTGCCGGTTTGGTGATGTTGACATAGGGCAGAGCGAGGTCTATCATAAATGTGATATTTTTTACCGCACTTTTGTTCGCATTGTCCGTGGCTCTTACGCTGACATTGTGCCATCCCTGAGTGAGATTATGGAATGTGTGATTTCTATCAAGAGCTTTATCCACCCATGGGCCGCCATCCAGTTTTACGGAGTAATTTCTTATCCCTGTGCCTTCATCAGTGGCATTCCATTCCACGGTGACATTTGAGAAGTTCATGAAAGAGCCGTTTGCAGGGCTCGATATCGTTATAACCGGTGATTGGGTGTCTATTACGAAATTCACGGAATCCGTTGCACTGTTATTCATCCTGTCAATAGCTTTTATAAAGAACGTATGATTACCATCGGATAAACTTAAAGTTATGTTCGTAATGTTGCCCACATCATTCCAAGGACCGTAATCCAGAGAATATTCATAATGGTCCAGACCACTGCCGTTGTCGCTCCCGGTCCAATTTATCTGGATGTTCGTTGTCTGGAACAAAGAATTGTTCACCGGATACATTATTTTCACATAGGGAGGCTGCACATCTCCGAACGCATAAAGAACTCCGTTTTCTCCTCCCGCATAGCAGCTTTTTTCTCCTATTGAGATCGGACTGGCGAGGGGCTGCGATGTGTTGAATTCCCATAGAATCCCTCCGAACTCGTTCAGGGCATAAATGTTATCATCGGAAGATCCGAAATAGATATTTCCTCTACCATCTATGGCAGGTGAAGACCTGATAGAAGCACCGGTCGTGTAATTCCATCTCTCGGT
>CAYYXK010000017.1:12112-28892 GCA_964475625.1 uncultured Thermoplasmata archaeon
TCGGATTTATGGCATATAGTTTTCCGTCGTCCGAGCCTATGTAGATACAGCCATCCGAACCTATGGCAGGTGAAGACCTGATAGAAGCACCGGTCGTGTAATTCCATCTCTCGGTTCCGTTCGGATTTATGGCATATAGTTTTCCGTCGTCCGAGCCTATGTAGATACAGCCATCAACCCATATGGATGGGGATGAGATGAGCGGACTTCCGGTGTGGAACAGCCATTGGACAGTCCCGTTGCTATGGATAGAATACAAACCATCCGAAGATCCGAGATATATCGCACCATCGAATGATATTGCCGGAGATGAATTCGTATATCCGAATGTACGGTTCCATTCCTCCGCACCCTTGCCGGATATTGCATGTAATGTGCCATCTTCGGTGGTTATGTAGACAGTTCCATTCATTCCGACGATCGGCGAGGTGTATATTGAAGAGTTGAATGAGATGTTCCATCTCAAAACACCTGCTATGGAACCTGTGTTCCTGGATATGCTGCCATGAAATATATCGTGCTGGAACATGGGCCACGGAGATGACGCCAATCGGTGTTCGATATCTGTCTCCGGATTTAAAATAGGATAGAAATCTTTGCCGAGAGCGCCGCCGTCCATGCTGAGAGGAACATCTCCGTATCCGTCCGGACCATATATGTTCTGCTCCGGGCCCGAATAGATGTCATTACCTGTATAGTTTGACCAATAATTCCCTCCGGCAGGATATGTATGGTTCCATATGTTCCCGACATCATCATACCCGAAAGATGAGGTGTTTATAAATTCATTATCTACTATATGTATATTGTCGGAGCTGTAAAGAGATACCGCATAGCTGGAATTGCGAACGGAGGAGTTGTCCACGCGCACATCCGAGCTTTCTTTTATACATATCCCGGAGCTTGTTGCGGAATCGCCGGTGATATTATATATATTGCTTTCGGACATCCATGTTCCGGACGCATTCTGCAGATACAATCCGTGACCCTCACCTTCGCTCCCATTATCTTTTTTCTTACCTGCAAGTCCGTGGATGCCGCCATGGATATCGAAAAATACATTGTCATGCAGAGAAACTTTCACTGTGTCTATTAATGTTATCGCATTCCCTTTTCCACCATTTGCGCCATTCTGATACACTCCCCCCGTACCTCCGGTACCGCCGTGGATGGAGAATATCACATTGTCGTGTAATGAGACTTTTCTTGTACTTCGTATATAAAGTCCTGAGCCGAGATAACCGGCACCCGGAGACTGGACGAACTCGGTTCCGGTTCTCCCGCTGATTCCGGTGTAATTTGATAGAATATTTCCTTCTATGCTCAGATTCTTACAGCCAACGATGGTTATTTTTCCGTAATTTGTTGGATTTATATTCTTTATTAATGTATAATTTGATATCCGAACATCGCTCTTGTTATACAGATAGATCACGGGGTCTCCATCATATGTGTTGTTTATCGCTATTTCGTTATCCCATGAATCTGATTTTATGAACACACCGACCGCGACCTGATCCGCACCTTTGACATATAGATCTCCTCCTTTACCTCCCTTCAAAGACGAAATAAGATTGCTGCCGATAAAGTTTTTATTTGATAATGATAAATATATTGCGGTACCGAGCCCTCCTTCTCCTGCCGAGCCGGGATAGTCCACATTTCCTCCGTTACCGCCATCACCACCGGAAATGTTTGTGATGTAATTGGTTAGAACCGTATTTTTTTCTGAGGTATATAGATATAGGGCGCACCCCACACCACCCGCACCTCCTGTCGCAGAGTTTGTGGGTGAATCTCCCCCTTTACCTCCATAAATATCTTTTATATTATTTTTATATATAAAATTTTTATATGAATTTATTAGATAAATACCACATCCCTTCCCCCCTATGCCTCTATGGGCTTGAATTCCGACCAGACCTCCGGTACCTCCGACTATATTCAGAATATGGTTGAATCCGACAGAAAGATTTTGTGAAGAAGAGAGGCATATACTCGCTGAATCTCCACCAGATCCTGCCGAGCCCGAAACACTTATGCCTCTGCCCCCAGTACCGCCGGTGGTGGTCTCGAGAGCATTGTTGTAGACGGATGAATTTTCACAATTGTTCAGCCAGATGTCATATGCGGCACCGCCGTTTCCGCCGGAGCCATAGTATCCTCCCGTTCCGCCACTGCCTCCATTGACATCGTGTATTGAATTGTTCTCGACTTTAGCATCAATCACACTGTCCAGAGATACCCCGTAAGAACTGCCTCCGAATCCGCCGCGGGTGGCATAGCTTCCAACTCCTCCTTTTCCACCCACAACATTCCGGACTGCATTTTCACTCAATACCGCATGAGCTACATCATACAGATATATTCCTCGCCCTGCGCCCCCTTTTGCGAAACCATATCTGGGTGTTGTTTTACTGCTTTCTCCCACAAAATTAGCCACATTATTGTTCTCTATAGTCACATTTTCGCATGAAATCACCACTATCTTCCCATAATTCGTGGGATTGGAACCATATACGAGTGTGATTCCTTCTATAGAAACATTGGTTTCGCCATAATGATATATTATACTGTCACCATCCATTTCATTATCCTCTGAAATCGTGTTATTCAATGAGTCTCCTTCGAGATATATGCCAAAAGCCACCTGATCCACGCCGTTAGTGTATGATCTTGTCCCCGCACCTCCGGCACCGCCATATATATCATATATTGAGTTTGAAGACAGCTCGTTTCTCACGGAATGTCCTTCAAAATACATTCCCGCGCCTATGCCGCCCGTTCCTCCGGGAAGCGGGTCATAAGAGGCTGAAGCGTCACTGCCCTTCCCGCCGTAGATGAGATGAATGTTGTTATTCTTTATATTATTAATTATGGAATTTTTTAGGTATACCCCCGCAGCTATTCCTCCACTTCCGGCACTGTACCATATATTGTATGCCGGCCTGCCTTTTCCCCCGGTTATATAGCGAATCTCATTGGAAATGAGAGTACAGTTTGAACTCCCGTCAAGATATATGCCTGTGGCTCTGGATATTTTCGGACTGTATCCGTTTACACCTCTTATCGAGTATATTGTGCTGTTATCTATCTCTATTTTCTCCGATTCCTCGATTCTCATACCATCCCCGAACCCATTGTGAACCGTCAGATAAGAGACCTGTATATTTTTTGAATTGAAAATATATAATAATGGATAGGTGGTTGAAAATCGATAAGTGGCATTATACAATTCACAATTTTTTATGATTAAGTAATCGGTTGTGTTTCCGATATAAATTGCGTTGTTCCTTCCGTGAGCATCTATTAGATAGTTCTCGATTATGAATGGGTCGTATTGTGTTCCGCTTCCGTCAGCAAAAGCCTCCAATTCTCTGTTGTTGTTTATTCGGATAGGATCGTGGATAACCAGTGCGTTCACACTGTTTGTCGGAAAAATGACATTTTCCTGATGTTTCCCAATATCTCCCATTACAGATGTTGTAGGTAGCAAGGCCATGGATATCATGACGACAGCCATTATTGCGAGGATTTTTTTCATTGCCACACCAAAAGGGCAAGCGTATTTTCATATATATATTTTACGATTTTTCAGATGTGATATCAAATACACAAATAATTATATATAAATAATGTAAGCAAAAAGAAAGCAAATATTGGCTATATCCTTCCAAGACCTATATCTCCGTTTTTCGAGAGAAAAAGCCTCTCTTCTTTGGTTTGGAATCTTCCATAGCAGGCTGTATCTCAGCACCCCCTTCAAAAATAAGGGTTTTTCCTTTCAATTTTTTCAGTTCCGAATGATATTTTCCTGTGTTCATCATACTCCCGAGGTCGGCATCTCCGTTCACCCACACATTTATTCCAGCGATATCGCCGGACTTGGCATATTTCACCGGTTTTCGGTTTAGAGATAGTCCCTTTATTTCCAGCTTAAGACCGGCGGCGGAGCCGACCATTCCTTCCGCAAGATATCCCACGACAATATCTCCAAGAATTACATTGCCGATTCCTCGGATATGGTAGACCTCTTTGACCATCACCTGAGAATTCATGAAAGGATAAAGGTCAATTATACATAAATGTCTTTCTGTTAGGTGAAAGGAAATTCATGAACAGGGGGTTCGCCGGAGTCGAAAGATTTTGAAAACAACATATTCACAGAAGACCGATGCAAACCTTTATCTCGTTCCGGGCCTTACATCATTGAGGATAGAAGATGTTCGCGGTACTCTCAGACATACACTCCAATCTTCCCGCACTGCAGGCGGTTATCGAGCACATGGAGAGGGAACACGGAAAGATGAATATCATCATAGCAGGGGACATGGTGGGCTACGGGCCGTATCCGAACGAGACCCTCGACCTTCTCAGAAAGCGTGACATCTATGCGATAAGAGGGAACCACGACAGGGTGGTCTCAGGTCTTGGAGAAGGGGAGCATTTCAGGAAGAAAGCCCTGGAAACCGATATGTGGACAAGAACCGTGATAAGAGAAGACAATCGGAATTTTCTGAGGAACATTCCGAGAGCACTTGTTCTCTATGCGAGCGGCCGCGGTATCGGAGTGTTCCACGGCTCTCCCGCAGAGGAAGACAGATACATACGGCCAGAGGATGCTTCGGAGGCTATACTGGACGAGGCTCTGGAATACGGAACAATAAACATTCTCATACTTGGGCATACGCACCTCCCTTTCATCTCCAGACTGAAGAACGGCATGGTGATGAACCCGGGGAGCGTCGGCCAGCCTAGGGACGGAGACCCAAGGGCATCATATGCGGTTCTTGACCCGCAAGAGGAGAGCGCTGAGATAATCCGTGTGGAGTATGACATCGAAACAATCAGGCGGAGGATAGAGGAGATACCGGAGATAGATGATATCTTTGGAGAGCGACTGTCGGAAGGGAAATGAAGATGGTACGGGTCCGTGAGAGATAAGGTTAAAAGGGGAGCTGCCATAACGAATATCGGAGGCAAAACATTGGCCAGCAGACTGTCGGAAATATTCGAGGATGAAAGGCTCGTTGAGCGAATAAGGTCGAAACTCCCCTATCTGTTCCAGTTAGCAGAGCTTGAGAGTTCCCGGGCAGGAAAGATAGGTATGGAAGTGGGTTCTCTCCGTGAGCGCATACTGATAGCGCTCCTTATCTACAAATTCGGAGAAGCGAACATAGAAACCGAGATTCCGATAACAGAGGCGGAGGTTGATGTGAAGGTTTTCGGAGAGCCCGTTTCCATAAAGACGATAACCGCAAAGAGGCTGGGCGGTGTCAAACTGATATGGACTGTGGACGCGGAGAAGGCTAGAGAATTCATGGAGAACTATGTGCCTTCCTGTGATATGTTGTTAGTTCAGATAAACTGGGGCGGAGAAGGAGCACTCTACTACATGCCTCTCGAAGCTCAGAAAAAGGTGCTTGATTCCATGGGCCGTGAAAGATACATAAAGCTTCCAAAGGCAGGGACGAACCCGAGAGGGGTTGAGATGAGCAAAGAGGCCATGAAGGCTCTGGCCGAGCATCCGCTAACCATGAAAATACCCATTGCATGGGAGAAAAAGAAGATAGACTATGACGCTTATAAAAGATGGGTGGAATACTGGAGGGAGGATTGATGGGCAGGAACGGAAAGAACGGCAAAAAAGGAACCGAAACAAGCGAGTTCGGGACACCGGGACGCATAAACCACGATTCCAGTAAATTCTACGGTGGAAGGATCTATGATGAAATGCCATCGGAAAAGAAGGTCAAGTATCACGAGAACGAGATTCCCGAGGAGAATCTGGATAAGATATTCGTCAAATCAAGCGAAAAAATGGAGGAGCTGCCGGATGAAAGCGTGCACCTGATGGTCACATCTCCGCCATACAATGTGGGCAAAGAGTACGATGAGGACCTGACATTGAGCGAATACCTCGATTTCCTGAAAAGGGTATGGGCCGAAACATACAGAGTTCTCGTTCCGGGAGGCAGAGTGTGCATAAACATCGCAAATCTCGGAAGAAAGCCGTATATTCCCCTGAATTCCTTTATAACCAGAGATATGATCAACCTCGGTTTCCTGATGAGAGGAGAGATAATCTGGGACAAGGGCTCAAGCGCCAGTCCGTCAACCGCGTGGGGAAGCTGGCAGTCCGCAAAGAACCCCGTACTTCGTGATGTTCATGAGTATATCATGGTGTTCTCAAAGGACACATTCAGCAGAGGCAGTCTGAAGTCCTCAAAGAGCACAATTTCGAAGGAGGAGTTTCTGGAATGCACAAAAAGCGTGTGGTCCTTCCCTGCCGTTTCCGCAAGAAAGATAGGACACCCCGCGCCATTCCCGGAAGAACTGCCCCGCCGCTGCATCCAGTTATACACATTCAAAGAGGATGTGGTTCTGGACCCGTTCATGGGAAGCGGCCAGACCGCAATAGCTGCCATAAAGACGAGAAGACACTATATCGGCTACGACATAAGCGAGGAATACGTGGAGAGCGCAAATAGGCGCATAAAAGAGGTTCTCAGCGATATAGGGTCTCCTACGATCCTCGATTTCGTCAATGAAAAAGAGAGCGCAGGTCAAACACATTTATAACCCAACTACGCTTCGACGCCGTGTCCTCCCGCTCCGCCTACATCTACGGCATATCCGCGGTGCTTCTCTGGTCCACCGTGGCATCGGCCTTCAAGCTCACCCTCGGATACATGGACTTCGTCTCGATGCTCTTCTTTGCCTCGCTTTCCAGCCTCGGAGCTCTTTTTCTCATACTTATATTGCAGGGAAAACTGGGATTCATCAGGAGCCTGTCCAGAAAGGACCATGTGCGTTATGCCCTGTTCGGCCTCCTGAATCCTTTCGTCTATTACCTAGTTCTTTTCAGAGCATATGAACTTCTTCCGGCACAGCAGGCCCAGCCGCTCAACTACACCTGGCAGATAGTGCTGTCCGTGATGTCCGTCCTAATCCTGAAACAGAAGATGGGATGGAAGAACGCGCTCGGCATCGGAATAAGTTTCCTCGGAATACTCGTCATTTCCGGGCAGGGTTCCATCGGTTTCTCGAATCCTTTGGGCGTGACTCTGGCACTGGGGAGCGCTCTCATCTGGGCCTCCTTCTGGCTCCTGAACCTGAAGGACAGCAGGGATGCCGTGGAAAAGCTGTTCATGTGCTTCCTTTTTGGCTCAATTTACATAAGTGCTCTCTTCCTTATGGCCGGCCATGGGATGCCGGAGCCTTGGGGCATAGCCGGAGCCATCTATGTCGGCCTCTTTGAGATGGGGATAACATTCGTGCTCTGGCTCAGGGCACTTGAAAAATCAGACCGAACATCTCAGGTCAGTATGCTAATCTACCTTTCACCGTTCATATCGTTCATTATAATCCACCTCACGGTTGGAGAAGAGATACTGGCCCCAACAATCGTAGGAACTGTGCTTCTGATAGCGGGAATAGTGATAGGAAATCTCGATAGAAGTGAAAGAAACGAGCGATAGTTTTTTAGTGCGGCAGTAAGTACTTTGAATGATGACCTTATATGATGAGATTCTGAGCATCGTCGAAGAGGAGCTTCCGGGGATAGGGAAATACATGCTCAAAAAGCAACTGAAAGATATGGGTATGGATGGAAATAACATAGGCCCGGAGGACATACCGAAGATATCACGTGCTCTTTCTGAGGCCTCCGCCATGTTCGGAAGGGAGAAATCCAGAGCGTTAGCCAAAAAGATAGAAAAGGTATCTGGTGTGGAAAACACGGTCAATAGGGAAAGAAACCGGAGTAAAAAGCTTCGGATGCTCATGGACATGGCCGCAACAAAACAGAGGATAGGGGAACTCGATGAATCGCTGCGCCTGTATGACGAAGCGAGAAAGATTGCGACATCCATGGATTCTCCGAAGATCGTTTCCGAGATAAAAAGAGAGATGGGAAACATAAAGATAAGGAAAGGGGATTTCAGGGGCGCGGAAGAGGATTTTCTGGATGCACATGGAATATCCGAGAGAATATTTGACAGAAAAGGGAGGGTTCTGGCCATAATAGACCTCGGAAGTCTGGAATGGAAACGAGGAAATTATGGAAAATCCCTGAAATACCTCGAATCGGCCCTTAGGATGGCCAAAGATATGCGAGATGACGAGCTTGAGGGGAAAGCATATATGAGCATGGCGAACACATATGACGAAAGAGGAGAACATGAAAAGGCCATAATGTATTCCGAGCTCGCCCTCAAATCTCTCGAAAGGACGGGGAATGAAAGAGGAATCGTGACCATATACAACAACATGGGGGTCGCCTATGCGAGATTCGGTGATATGAACGGAGATAACAAGGCATATGTTAAGTCAAAGAAATACTACGAAAAATGCATAGGCCTCTCTGAAAAGCTCGGATATATGGTAATGGAAGGATGGGCCGCATTCAACATGGCCGAAACCCTCGCAAAGATGGGAGATTTCGATACTGCTCTGGAATATGCGGACAGGTCCCGGAAGATTTTCGAGAGGATGGACGATGATCTGGGACTCTCCGGAGCGCTCATGTCCTTTGCGATAATCTACAGGGAAAAGGGTGATTTCGAAAAGGCCAGAGAATACTTTGAAAAGACACTGAAGCTCAGAAGAGAGCTAAAAACGCCTTACAGGATAGCTGACGCGCTCTACGAATACGGCCTATTCCTGAAGAAAACCGGGGACGAGAGGTGGAAAGAGGTTCTGAAAGAGGCGGCCATGATATTTGAGGAAGTAGGTAATAGGAAAAGAGCGGAAGAGGCGAGGAAGTCTATTTAATCAGTCCCTGTGCTTTATTTCCAGTTCTTCAAGGTCCCACGGAACAATCGTTTCAGGGAATACCTCTCTCGATTCCTCAATTATGATATCCGGTTCTTCGTACCTCGGGCTGGTATGGACGAGCGCCAGTTTAAGGACATTCGCACGCTTTGCCAGTTCTGCGGCCTCTTTAGCCGTGCTGTGGCCATATTCATCTGTTTTCTCTTTCAGTGAGTAATCCCCCGTGGCTTCGTGTATCATCAGGTCCGCATCCCTGGCAGCCTCCTCGAATGACGGGCAGGGTGCTGTGTCTCCGGAATATGCGATTTTAATGCCCTTACGGGGCGGGCCAAGGACCATATCGGGTGTGAAGACCTTATCATCCACTTCAACGCTCTGTCCCTGCTGAAGCTTTCTGAACAGAGGCCCCTCAGGTATGCCAAGTTCGAGAGCTCTCGGTTTGTTGAACTTTCCCGGCCTGTCGTTCTCCTGAAAGACATATCCGTATGCAGGGACATTGTGGCAGGCCTCCACGGCATTCACCGTGTATCCTTCTCCTTCGACCACATCGCCGGGTTCGAGGTCGTGCGCGATTATGCGGTACTTTGGTTTGAAATACCCCAGATGTGTCAGTTCATTGACAAGAACGGAGATGCCCTTTGGCCCATACACATGCAGGTCTTCCTCTCTGTCGTTCAGGTTCATTGTCTGGAAGAGCCCGGGCAGTCCGAGGAAATGGTCTGCGTGAAAGTGGCTTATGAATATACGCTTTATCCTCATGAAAGAAAGAGTGGACTGCATCATCTGTCTCTGGGTGCCCTCTCCGCAGTCGAAGAGTATCACTTCCGAGCCAAATTGCAGCCCTATGGAGAGCACATTGCGGTACTTCGTAGGCCATGAGCCCCCGGTTCCCAGAAACACAGCCTTCATAGTTCCACTGTCTCCTCTCTCGCAGGCCCGTAGGATATCATCTTTATGGGTACTCCCGTCTGTTCCTCTATGAATTTCAGATAATCACGAACATTGGACGGAAGGGCATCTATTCCACCGTCCTTCACCTTCTCCCATTCGCCTTCGGTCATGCTCCATCCGGGAAACTCCATATACATCGGTTTTATCCCATCCATGCCCTTTGCGGGGAAGTACTCTGTCTTTTTACCATCTATCTTATAGGCATAGGCAACCTTCACGGCCTCCAGACCTTCCAGAACATCTATTTTCGTAAGGGCTATTCCGTTTGCTCCGGTCAGTCGAAGGGCGTGCTTTACCACCACAAGATCAAGCCATCCGCAGCGTCTGGCCCTTCCCGTGGTCGTTCCGAATTCGTGGCCCTTTTCGCACAGGTACTCTCCTATCTCGTTTTCCTGTTCGGTCGGGAATGGCCCCATTCCAACCCGGGTGGTGTATGCTTTTACCACACCTATTATCTCATTCACCGCGTTCGGAGGAACTCCGCTTCCCGTGGACGCACCACCGCCTATGGTGCTGGACGATGTCGTATATGGGTATGTTCCGAAATCCACATCCAGCATTGCACCCTGTGCTCCCTCGAGAAGTATGTCCTTCTCCATGTTCGAATGAAGGAACTCGAGGGTATCTCCAACCATATCCCTTAGATAACGTCCATATCCGGAGTACTCTTTGAAGACCTCATTGGCATCCAGCCTGTCTTCCATTCCATAGGCATCGAATATGCGGTTTTTGAGTGGGATTATAAATCCCAGCCTCTCTTTCAGGGATTCAGGGTCTATGAGGTCTCCCATGCGTATCCCGAGACGGGCTATCTTGTCCGAATAGCAGGGGCCTATGCCCCTCCCCGTTGTACCGACCTTCTTCTTACCCCTGAATGCCTCCTCTGCGCCATCCAGCATTCGGTGGTATGGCATTATGATATGCGCTCTGTCGCTTATGAGCAGGTTCGGTTCCACCCCTCTCTTCTTTATCTCATCTATCTCGGATATCAGGGCCTTAGGGTCAACCACTACTCCGTTTCCGATGACCGCCATCTTTCCTTTTCTGACGACTCCAGAGGGCAGAAGATGGAATTTGAATACCTCATCGCCTATCTTGATGGTGTGACCGGCATTGTTGCCTCCCTGATACCGGACCACAATGTCCGCTTTTTCAGCGTAATAATCCACGACCTTTCCCTTTCCCTCGTCACCCCACTGCGTACCGAACACGAGCTTTATGGACATAAGGGCGGATAAATGCCTGTGTGAATAAAGCTTACGGTTATTTGATTATGTTTCTATCGAGTATATTCACCTTACTTTCCTCGAATATGACGAGAAACTGTCTGTTTTCCCTTATCGGCGTATATCTCATTTTCTTTACCATGAATAGGGTCTTCGGGTTTGTCATATCTCCCATGGTGCGGATCTCTATGACCCCGTCCGCATGGTGTGAAAGAACACGAAAGAGGTCGTCCCCGAGACCTTCGAGAAATGCAAGAAGAATGTTTATGTCATAGCGAGAAATATTGAGATGTATCTTCTTCCAGAACCTCATGGCCCGAATGTTGTCGAGTTCGTTCAATATCTCACCCGGACTTTCCACCACGAGACGTATGTTTTCCATGGAATTGAGAGTTCCCAATCCGGCGGATATCGCCATCTGTACAGTTTCCGGTGAATCTATGTTCTTTATTCTGACTATGCCCTCGTTTATTTCCGGTATCTCCTCTTCATTCTTCACATCCACATCCACCAGAGAATACATATCGACAAAAACCATCATTCCTTTCTCGATGTATGTCTGGGGGTCCATACCCTGTATGGCCATGCTCTTTACGACCGCCTGAGGAGAACGGGTTATGTTGCAGTACACGACGGGATTTCCGTCTCTCAGACCGCGATATGCATACTGCTGCAGTATGCTCTCTATGTAATCGTTGGGGTCGGAATGCATCACTATTATCGAATTGGCAGGGTATCCTCCTCTTAGAACCCTGTCCAAGCCCGGAATACCAGTAAGAATCCTTTTCACAGCTCCACCGCCTTTCACGGGATTGAGATAAGCTTCCATGTTAAAAGCTTCTCTTTTCTGACATAATAAGTATGCTTCCAAATTTTCAAATCGGATAACCGGAGAAATACTTTAATTAGGAATCCGAGCGGAGATAAAGATGAGGCGAATGTAATGAAACTCAGTAGTAGGAAGAAAATGACCATCGTATTCGTTATTGTGTTCGTAGTGGAACTGATGCTCGGCTCCATGATGATGATCGATATACAGGCCGCCAAAACCAACATGGAAACGCTGAATGATATGAATGAAAAAAGAGAAACTCTGGAACATATGCAGATACATATTCTGGGAGCAACACAATCACTTCTGATGTATCTCGATACAAATGAAACTGCATATCGACAGGACTATGAATCTTACATGGATATGCTTTCACTGGACACGGAAAGGGTCGATTCCATCTTTCCTCCGGAGGATTCCGCGGCCATATATGCCAGAGTGAACAATTACAGTATGGTATCTTCTTCGGCGATCACGCTCAGGGAGTCGGGTATTCCGACGGATGTAGAGAATGTTCTCTCGGCACAGTCGGACATTAAATCTCTAACAGATACATATATCGAAAAATATCATACTCTTATCCCCAAATATGAGGCATCCGTTGAGACTCTTTCTGTCACGATTATTATTCTGGGTCTCGTCATATTCGTTACCATACCTCTTGCCTCGGTAGGTAAGGACATTAGTATTGATAAGAGTTATCTCAAGCCTGTCGAATACCTTACGGAAGACATCGAGTCGTTATCGGAAGACATGCATAATCCCATACGTAAAGTCAAAGGCGCCGAAGAGATACGGAGGCTGCGGGATATCATGGAATCCATGAGAATAAACATCATTCAGAATATGAAAACACTCAATGACAGCAGCAAGAATTTACATCATATGTCCGAGAAAGCTTCTTTCGCAGTCGAGGCCTCGGGTTCGGACATACGGAAACTGGGCGAATCGGTTGGGGAGATAGCAGTCAAGATACGTGCGATGGACAGTAGATTCAGTGAGGTCAGTGCGGAAGGGGAGAGCGCCTTCGAAGAGCTTGAAAAATCCATCCGAGCCGTGAAAGAATCCGAAGACAGTATAAAAATGAACACGGAGATGATAGAGCAGGTGAACATTAAAGGGAAGGAGATCAAAGAAAGCTTTGGGGATATGAAAAGAAAAGTTGAGAATTTCAATGAAATCTATTCGGATATAAAACGAAAAGCGGAAGAGACAAGGAAGCAGAGCAAAAAAATATCGGAGATAAGCGAACAGACAAAATTGCTGGCACTCAATGCCGCCATAGAGGCCGCGAGAGCAGGTGAAAGCGGAAAGGGATTCTCTGTCGTGGCTGCGGAGATAAAACGGCTTTCCGAAGAGACCAAGAAGGTTACGGAAGAGATTGACGGAAGCAGTAGAAAGATGGAAGAGAGCGTGGAGAAAGGAATGGAACGGGTGAAACTCATGCTTGAAGACAATATAGATAACATGGAAGTGATAAAGGATATGCTCGAGAATCTAGAGGGAATCTCCGCCGAAATGTCGCATATAGGGGATAGAAAGAGAGATGCTCTTAAATCCCTTAAAAACAGTGTGGACAGCATAGGTAAGATAACAGGAATGCTTCCGGGATTCTCCGGAGAACTGAGATATATATCCGAGAAGATACAGGATATATACTCGGTTCTGGAAAAAGAACAATCCAGCATGGAAGACATATCGGAACTGGCAAAAGAGATATCTGAACTGGCGGCGAAGCTCTCAAGGAACATGCCGGCGATTTCCAATACGGTGTCGAAACATCCGTCCCATTTCCCTCTATCGAACATCAAAAACATACCTTTCACACTTCATGCTTTGAGGGGGGATTGAAATAAAGTATGTTATCTTCCGAGTGGGGGACTCTCTCTTTTCCATGCCTGCGGACAGGATAGATAGGGTCGAAAACAACATGGATGTCGTTTCAATCGACTCCTCCAACCCCTGTTTCATGGGATTTGCCATGATAAGAGGAAAGCCGATACCTGTGTTCTCATCATGGAAGCTCTTCGGAAAGAGAGAAACTGAGAAAAGTATGATTCTGGTTGTGGATAGTGAAGATGAAAAAACCGGTATCGCGGTGGATGAGGTCCTTGATGTGACAGATGTAGAAGATGTTGAAAAGAACATAACGAAGGAATCGGATTTGTTCATGGGAAACATAAACCTTGACGATTCCGGCGTTCTCGTTCTTAATCCGGACATTCTCGTGAAAAAAATGGAGGTGAAAGGTGATGAAAGCCCTTGTAGTGGATGATTCCAAATTTATGAGAAATGCATTGAAAAGAATACTGGAAGAGGAAGGCTGGGAAGTCATAGAAGCGGAGAATGGAGAAGAGGCCCTCAGCCTGTATGAAGTGGAAAGGCCGGACATCGTAACCCTTGACATAGTGATGCCGGGAATGAACGGGATAGATATGCTGAAAAAGCTCATGAAGTCATATCCGTTCGCAAAGGTCCTGGTGGTGAGTGCTCTTTCCCACCCGAAGATGATTCAGGAGGCCATAGATAACGGTGCCCTCGATTTCATAGCCAAGCCGTTCAAAAAGGAAGATGTGCTGGAAAGCCTGAGATATGTCATAAAGCCTATGAAGGGATATCTATGAATCGCGATGATGTCCGTGAGAACATGGAATCCTTCATCTCCGAGGCGGAAGGCCTGATAGAACAGATGAACTTTTCCATAGCAGGCATGGATACCGGCGATTCCGAGAAAATCTCCGAATTTATGAGGTCGCTGCATACTTTGAAAGGTATGGCAGGGATGATGGGTTTTGAAGAGATGGAAGTCTTATGTCACAAAATGGAAGATATGATGAGGAAGATGGATGTGAAAGGTCTGTATTGGGGCATCGATCTGCTTGAAAGGATGCTGAATTCCATAGAACGAGGAAATGATACCGGCGCATTCTCCGGAGAGGTCAAGGGTGAAAACGATGCGGAAAACGGAAAAAGAGATGACTGGAAAAAATATACTATATATATAAAAATAAGGAAAAAAGAGCCCCTGAAAGGAGTGAGGGCCGCGATAATAAAAAGAGATGCCTCGGCTCTGGGACGAATAATCTCCTTCGATCCCGAACCCGTTTCCATCGATAACAACTTCGATGGTACCATTGAAATCGTAATAGAAAGTCTTCTGGAGGAAAATGAGGTCATTTCGGCAATACTCGGTATCAGAGGTGTGGAATCCGCTTGGTCGGGCAGGAGAGAAGGCTCGTCCGAAAAAAAACATGACACGGTATCACCGATGTCGAACATAGCTCAAAAACAGAGGACACTTCGAATAGAGACATATAAGATAGACGAACTTCAGTCCATCGTGGAAGAGGCTGTCATCTCAGTGCACAAGGCGAGGAGCTCCCTTTCTTCGGCAGACATTGAAAGACTGTCATCCATAATCGAACGGCTTGCCGACCGTACGCTGGCCCTCAGAGCCGTTCCCGTGAAAAGCCTGATTTCCAGATTGCATCGAGTGGTGAAGGAAACGGCTTTGAAAGAGGGAAAGGATGTTGTTCTGGATGTGAGAGGGGACGATGTGGAAATAGACCGCGAGATAATCTCTGTTGTGGGAGAAGCACTCATACACATACTTAGAAACGCAGTGAGTCACGGAATAGAAACCCGTGATGAACGGCTTAAAATAGGAAAACCGGCCATAGGAAAGATAGAAATGGACTTTGTCAGAGAGGGTTCTTCCATAAGAATAGACGTAAAAGATGACGGGAGAGGGATAGACACCGAAAAACTGGCGGAAAAGGCGAGGGAAATGGGTATGGACCCCGAATCAGCGAAGAATTTGCTTGACCTCATATTCATCAAAGGTGTGAGCACATCCGATACGACCTCCTCCGTTTCCGGAAGAGGGGTCGGACTGGATATGGTAAAAAAAGTGGTGGAAGAGCAAGGCGGGGACATAGAGGTGTTCACTGAGCCGGGAACAGGTACGAAATTCCGGATAAAGCTTCCCTTCTCAACCGGGATAATCTCGGCACTTCTCGTGGAGATATCGGAAAGGTATTTTGCAATACCTGCCGAGAGCATAGAAAAGATATGCGAGATAAAGAAAGATTCGGTAACATCCATGATGTCCGAAAAACTACTGAGGGAGGGGCATAAAGTGCACAGGATTCTGGATATATACGGAGAAACGGGCAAGCAGGCGATAATCGTCAGATTCAGAGGTTCCACACTCGCCATACCGGTGAACAATATATTCGGAATAGACAGGATAGTCCTAAAAAGGCTGGACTGGGGGGGTTCCGCCCTACCGTTCAGATATGTCACTCTTCTTTCCGACGGAGAGATGGCTTTCGTACTTGAAGCCGCAAGCATAGGTCGTATAATGGAGGTGAGTTCGAAATGAGCGTGGGAGACCGTATGTGTACGGAAGGAGCTAAGACAATCTCCGAACTTACCGGAGAGGTTTGTATCGGAGAGTTGAAAAGAGAAGAACATATAAAAATAGAGAAGTATTTGGAAGATGTGGACGAGACAAAAGTCTGTGCTGCCGTATCCTCAGGGAATGCGAGTCCCGAAAGAGGTTTCTTCATGCTTCTCATACCGAGGGATTCGCGGACTCATTTCAGCATGAAAATCGCAGGGAAGTATTCCATGGAAAAGGACCTGTCCGAAGAGATGAGTGATGACCTTCTGCAGGAAATGGCTAACATACTTTCATCCAGGATGCTTGTCCTTCTATCAGAAGGTGAAAGGGCCTCTGTGATTCATAAAGCACCTGTCGGGTCGCTGGATGCGGTGAGATCGTTCAGAAATGTTCTGTCGAATATGATGTCGAAAGGTATCGAAAAGATAGATCTCATCGATATGGACTTCATACTCCCGGAAAAAAGGCTCTCGGTCCACATATTGTATCGAAAAGACGAAGAGCAGACTGTAGAGTACGGAAATTATTTCGCCAAAACTTAAAGGCTGGAAAAGCTCTCCCTGATGTGACAAAGCTAAATCGGAAAAAGAT
>CAYYXK010000018.1:0-25300 GCA_964475625.1 uncultured Thermoplasmata archaeon
CAGACTTCCAATGAAGATACCCCGCAGCTTGCTGCGGTTGGGTTCTTCATTTTCATCACCTATGTGAAATAAATTAAAAATTGACTAACTATTTAAGGGTTTCTATTTTCGGATAATGACGGAATTTTAGAGAACTTTTAATGGAGTGAAAAATAGATTTTCTTAAAAACCTTTAAATAGTTAATTGATTTAGAATTTTTATGACAAAAATAAAAACAAAACAGGAGCTCTATGGAGCGATATACGGGGATGCGAAATCATTCCTCATGCAGATGGATGGCGTGAATGAGAAACTGATCGAGGAGCATCTTGACGACTATACGAAAACCAGGCCTCGAGAACTCAACGAGGTCATGGAAGGTATGCTGAAGAGTGTGAGGAACAGACAGGGTATGCCGAACACGATAACCGATGAGCGTCTGGCCAAGATAAAAGATGAACTCGAGGGTTTCGACCCTAAAGAAATCATGAGAAAATACGGGTACCTAGAAGATGAAGCTGAAAAATCCATATGGGAGCAGATGAAAAAGGCGCTTTCCGATGAGATGAAATCCGGCAATGGTTTGAACTCTCACTGGCTTGAGGAATTCAAAAGGTCGATATTCAGTGTGGCATTGTTCCTGTCCAGATTCTCCGACATAAAGGAATATGAGGAATTCATCGATGATTTTCAGAAGAGCGCATACACAACCATATCTCTGCCTCTTTTCATGGAGAGAGAAATCCATGGAATGGGTTTTGCCCTCGCCTGCGATTTTCTCAAGGAAAACGGGTATCCGCAGTATGTAAAGCCTGATGTGCACATAAAGGACATATTCCACGGTTGCGGGTTGAGCAGAACAAAAATGGATTTCGATGTGTTCAAATCGGTGATCGAGTTCTCAAGGGAAATAGATGAAGTCCCCTATCGTGTGGATAAGCTCTTCTGGCTCATCGGGAGCGGTAAATTCTACATGACGAACCTTCGCACAGGCCGCAGGAAAAAGGAGTTCATCGAACAGATAAGGGAGAAATACGGCAAAGACATTGAAAGATTGTGTGGTTGATTATTGACCACACCCCTACCTTTAAACACTTGAATCTGAATCGTGGCATTCGCTAGTGAAGCGAGAGAATGAAGTCTGGGGAAATTATTAAATAGTTTGTTTTCTTTAAACATTTATGGTCGAAATAAGAACTAGAAAGGATTTGTATAAAGCTATATATGAAGATGCTAAGTCCTTCCTCTTGGAGTTGGATGGGGTGGATAAGCAATTGCTTGAAAAACACTTAAACGATTATAAAGAGAATCCTGAAAATCTAAGTGCTGTGATGAATGACATTCTTCTAAGCGTTAAAAACAAAAGAAATATGTCAAAGTCAATAACTGAAGAAAAAATAGAAAAAATACGTGACCATATGTGGAATTTTAATCCTGAAGAGGTAATCAATAATTATGGATATGATTTGGATGAAGCTGCAGAGAGGATATCAGAAACCATAGAAGAAATTTTCAGTGGAGAAATTTCAATAGACATGAAAAACGGCCACGCTTACTGGAGCATATTTGTTAAATCCATATATACCTCTGCACTTTTTCTATCTAATTTTTCAGATATAAATGATTTCAGAAAATTTATAGAGTCGTTCCAAAAGAATGCATATACACAAATATCTCTTCCTCTTCTCTTAAGTAAAGAAATAGCTGGTCTTGGTTTTGCACTATCTTGTGATTTTATTAAAGAAAGTATATCTCCTAAATATATTAAACCAGATGTTCATATAAAATACATATTTAAAGAATGTAAAATCAGTAAAACAGATAACGATTTAGATGTTTTCAAAGCAGGAATTGAGTTTTCAAAAGAAATAGGTGAAATTCCATACAAAGTGGACAAAGTCTTCTGGCTCATCGGAAGCGGGAATTTCTACCTGACAGAGGACATTCGCACAGGCCGCAGGAAAGAGAAGTTCGTCAAACAGATAAAGGAGAAATATGGCAAAGATATTGAAAGACTGTGTGGTTAGTCTCCCAGTATCGCCGCATTCCTCAGCCATTCCAGATCATCATTGTAAAGCTCCCTCAGGTCCTTCAACCCGAGCCTGAGCATCGCAAGCCTCTCAAGCCCCAATCCCCACGCTAGAACCGGGTATTTCACTCCGAAAGTTTCGGTCACCTCAGGTCTGAATATGCCCGCACCTCCGAGCTCCAGCCATTTTCCGTTGAACATGACCTCCACCTCGAGGCTCGGCTCCGTGTAAGGGAAATAGGCAGGCCTAACCCTTATCTCGTCGAATCCCATGCGTGAGTAGAACTCCTTCAGAAGGCCTATGAGCATCTTCAGGTTCGCTCCTTCTTCGCAGGCTATCCCCTCAATCTGGTGGAATTCCGGCAGATGCGTCGAATCTATGGCCTCCCTTCTGAAGACACGGCCTATGGACATCACTCTGAAGGGAGGTTCATGGCCTTCGGCAAGGTATCTGACGCTGTTGACGGTTGTATGCGTCCTCAGCATCCCCTTCTGCGCCTCGTCAAGGCTCCACTGATAGCCCCATCCCCTTGATATGCCGGCGCCGTTTTCATGCACGGCCTTTACCTTCTCTATGTACTCTGGCATGTCAATATCGACCTTCGCAGGCCTCTTCAGGTAGAATGTGTCCTGCATCTCCCTTGCCGGATGGTCCTGTGGCATGAACAGTGCGTCCATATCCCAGAAAGCGCTCTGCACATAGTCCCCTTCGATTTCAGTGAACCCCATTGATATGAATATCTCCCGTATCTCATCGATTATGCGGGCCATGGGGTGGGATTTTCCGCCATAAACTGCAGGTGCGAAGGCATTGACATCATATTTTCTGATATCGACTTCCTTCCACTTTCCGCTCCTGATTATCTCCGGTGTGAGCTGGGAGATCTCCTCCTTTATCTCGATGCCCATGTCGACGACCTTTCTTCCCTCGTCGGTGAGCACAGCGCTCCTTTCCACCTTTTCGATTTCCTTGACCGCTTTCCTCGATTTGAGTGCCTTTCCGAGCTTCGGGTCTATGCTCTCCCCCTTCCGCAGGTTTTCAAGGGCCATTTCGTCATCTTCATAGGTGTTGAGCGCCTCTTTTCCTCTGTCAGTAAGCACGAGAACAGTCTTTCCGTCCTCTTTCGTGATATCTGCCCATCCTCTCCTTTTGAGCCATCCCATTCCGACCGATACCTCGTCCTGTGCCACGAAACCGACCTTTCTTATGTCATCGAGGGAGGCCTTTCCGCCCTTCACCGCGATGTATTTCAGCATGGACCTTTCCGGCAGTTCGGTGTCTCGCACCGCCTCGTATTCGGTTCTGACATCCTCGTGCATCTCCACAAGTCCCTTCGACCTCAGCCATGAGAGCGCGTTCATCACCTCCACCTGCGATGAGAAGCCACCTTTCTCCATTATCTCATCTATGTCCATCTCACCGTCTTTGAGGGTGAGGAGCGCTCTCTTCTCAAGCGGGCTGAGTTTATCTCGGATGTCGGTCATCGCTGAGGGAAAAAGGAGTGGGTTAAAAAGGGTTTCTCGTGGAATCCGGGCGACAGGGAAGAATCAAAGATAATATGGACGCCCGCCCGGACACGGACTTTGCTCTTTTTCTTATTTTATCAAATCCAGTGTTGGTTCAAAGTTATCTCTGTGGCCCGCCCGGACCGATGAAGCTTGCTTTGAGGTGAGGGGGGACCACGACTGAGCGCAGAGAAGGAGTGGGCCCGCCCGGATTTGAACCGGAGTAACCAGCACCCCAAGCTGGTAGGATACCAAGCTACCTCACGGGCCCGATGCGATAAAAGGGAAAGGTGGTTATGAAAAGGGTTTTATCTCGTCGATGAGGTCGACATGGCTTATTATCATCCTGCGGCAGCAGTATCTGGTTATACCGAGGTCATCCAGGACCTTCGCAGGGTCCTCTCCGTTCTCCACCCTTGTCTTGAAGGGTTCGTAAGCGGAGCCGATGACCTTTCCGCAGGTGAAACATCTCACAGGGACTATCATTCCATCACCTGTAAGACTTCTGCCTCTTCTTTCTCGCGCCGCGGCCCATCGGCTTCTTGGGGAGCTTCCTTCTGGGGTCGTTCACGAGCATACTTCTATCATACTGCCTGAGCACGGCCTCAAGTTCCCTGTCCTTGAAGTATTCCACGAGGGCGCGGGCTATGGCGGTCCTCACAGCGCTCGCCTGTCCCATGAATCCTCCGCCCTGGACCTTCACATTGATATCCACCTTGGATATCCTCTTGTCTCCCGCCAGTATGAGGGGTTCCTGTATCTTTAGCCTTGAAAGCTCGTTTCCGTAAATCTCCAGCGGTACGGTGTTTATCCTCACCCTGCCGGCACCCTTCTTTATGTGTGCCCTTGCAATGGCGCTCTTCCTCTTCCCGCTGGTTACCTTGGTGTCTTTCTTCTTCATTTCTTCACCCCTCAGAACTTCGCTCCCATGTGGCGCGCAAGGTCCCCTACGGTGATGTAGGTGGTACCTTCTATTCCGTCAACCTTTGCATCTATGTCCGTAAACTTCACCTTCTTGAACTCAGAGGGTGTGCCTATATAAACCTTAAGACGCTTCAAAGCCTCTCTTCCGCGTGTGTTCTCCTTCGGAAGCATTCCCTTTACCGTCCTCTTGACTATTCTATCGGGCATCCTCGGATAGAACGGACCTTTCCTCTTGCTGTTCCCGTCTCCGAGATGTCGCCTGTGGTCATATCTCGCATATATCGTATATTTGTTTCCAACGATTGCGGTCCTTTCGGCATTTAGTATGACTATCTCATCTCCTTCGAGGAGCATCTTAGCGACTATGCTGGACATCCTTCCGAGGATCATCTCATTGGCATCGATGTACTTTACCATCATCTCACCTCATTTCATTATCCTCACACCTGAGCCTTTCGGGTTGCTCCCTGCGAGCTCAAGCATTCCGATGACCTTTCCACCGGCGTTCTCCACCTTCTTCACTGCGCTCTTCGATGCCTTGTATGTCGCTATGGTGACCTTTTTGTCTATGGCCCCGGCTCCCAGAAGCTTTCCGGGTATGACTATCGTCTCGTTCTCCTCTGCGTATTTCGAAACCTTGCTCACATTGACCTCCGCCCAGTTACGGGCAGGGCCTTCGAGTCTGCGAGCAACATCTCGCCAGATAGGGGCATCGTTTTCGCGGGCCTTTTTATTCAGCTCGCTTATCAGCCCCATAAGATTCGGGTCTGTTTTCTTCATCTTTTTCATGGCTATTCCTCCTTCGCAAAGTCTTCTCTGACTCACGCGATGTTGCTGAGGTGCGCTCACAACTGAAACCCCGATATAAAGCTATTGGTTACGGAAAAGCGATTCTGAACGATAAGTATTTAAGACTGGATGCGCTTGAACGGGTGATGAAGACCTATATCACGATATTCTTCAACAGTGACGGCGGAAGGCCATCCGATGTGGTTGACTCACTGGTACAGCTGGGTTTCAAACCGATAGCCGGACCCTATGACATGGTATACGAATGGCCCGATTACGCCAATGTAAAGGATGCGGTCACTTTCGCCGACCGGATACAGATGAGTCTCGAAGGCATGGGTGTATTTTTCAAGATAGAGACTGTTGAGTGATTACTGTCTTATCTTTTTGCCGTATACCCTGACTATATCCCGGGCCAGCACCGCTCCGTTCTCCACGAATCCGTATGTGGCCTTTATTTTATGTATGACAACATAGTCCCTGTCTATCTGGAAGTAATCGCCCACTATGAACTCCTCATCCGGTTCCGCGCTGATCTTCTTTGAAATGGTCTTGTCTCCTTTGTTTATTGAGAACTTCACATCCACATGGTCGAATTTCTTGAGCCATATGGTCTCGATTTCGGAGGCATGAGCCTTCTCCGCCCTCTTTCCCTTGATCTCGATGGCGGTTATCCTGACCGGGACGCCCTCATGCATGAACTCGTCTCCCACCATGAGAACCTCTTCCGGGGGTACTGAAAGACTTGTCCGATGGGATGTCTGGCCCTCGCTGACTATTGTCCGTATATGAATCGGAGGGCTCTCCTTTATTCCGGCCTGATGAACGGTTCCGCATTCTGTGCATCTGACCGTGCCTTCGAAGCTTATCGCTCCGTTCTTCTCGCTCAATTTTCCTTTTATGACCGTGTGTCTCGTTTCTTCACCGCATACGGGACATTCCACGGATATGGAACCGGGCGTACTTGCTACCATCTCATCACTCTCCGTACTCTTCCAGAATCAAGCGGACTATATCTTCCTTGGCTATTCCCCTAAGGTCGTCATCTCTCATGTTCTTCAATGAACTCCGTATCTTGGCGTATGCGCTCCCCGGGATCTCGCTTCCGTGCTTTGCCAGTTCCCTCGCTATCTCCTGTGCCGCCTTCCTGCTCTTGCTGGGCTTATATGGCTCGGTATCCACAACGACCCCCAATCCCCCCACTATCACATATTTGTGGTATATGTCGCTGTGCCTCGTACTTCTTGCCTTGACTATCTTCAGGTATCGATTGCTGTCCTCGGTCGCCCTGTAGTTCAGGTGTATGACATTGTCGGCAAGGTACATCGGAATCACGACCTCCGGACCCGAAAGGTCTCCTTTTCCGTGCTCTTCAAGGGTGGCCACAACGGTGCCTATCTTCCTCATCTCCTTGAGCATGAAACCTATGACATCTCTCTGCTCATAGCGGTCCCTCAGAGACCACACTACCGGCGTGAGAGGGTCTATGGCTATCCTTGCATCCGCCCCCTCCCATCTCTTCACGAACGAGGGCAGTTCCTTCTTTATGAATGTGGAGAAATCCTTTCCGGAAGCATCTATGAAAACCAGTGATTTGTTCTTAACATGCTCCAGTATGTCGGTCCAGCCCATTTCTATGGCCTCTTTGATTATCTGCTCCCTGTTCTCGTCAAGGCTCACGAAAACACCTTCCTGCCCTTCTTCGAGCCCTCTTCTTATGAACTGAGTTGCGAATGTGGTCTTTCCGGCACCTGAACAGCCTATCACAACGGTAGTTGAATTGGCATTCACACCTCCGTCCATTATGGCGTTCAGTCCATATACTCCGCTCTTTATCTTTCTCATGAATCTTCCTCCCTATCTCTGCACATGTCATCGGGAAGTTTACCCGTCTCCATATACACATTGAAATGTTCCAACCATCTCGGCTGTCTGGGTGCCATCTGGATGAATTCCACGAACTTCGTTAGAATTTCGGTTGTTTCCCGGTGGAGGTGGTGCTCTATCCCGCAGGCATCCTGCTCGGATATATCGGGAGGTATGCCCAGTATTGTCAGGAAATTCGTAAGTACCCTGTGCTTGTTAAAAACCTCTCCGGCCACCTTTTTTCCCTTCTCAGACAGGGTTATGGGCTTGTACGGCTCATATATGACATAACCGCTCTCGGAAAGCTTCTTTATCATGTCCGTGACACTGGGAGGTTTCACCGAAAGGCGCTGTGCCACATCGGAAACAGTCGCATACCCTTTGTCTTCGGACAATTCGTATATGGCCCGGAGGTAATCCTCCTCTGTCTCGCTTATTCCTTTCTTCTTCATGAAACTACCTAACTTGTTTAAACGAACTTAAAACTAGTATATCTTTTTTTCTACCGAAAATACGGAATATCTGCGAGGACGTGGAGAATGCCGGTAAAATAGAGTGCTGCCGTGCATGCGAGGATGATACCGATATTGACTGCGAGGTTGTCGTACCTCACCCAGCCCTTGTATTTTCGAGATGAGAAAGGCCACATCATCTTCACTCCGGAATATGTCATCGAGTCCAGTATCACATGGGAGAATGAGGCTGAGAGGGAAAGAATTCCGATTATGAACGACGCTTCCGCCCCCATGGAGAAAAGGAAATATGCGAAAATGCCCGCCATCGCTCCCATGATTGCGGATGCACCGAGGCTGTGGCTGTAAGCACCCCTGTGTTCCGCCAGATAGAGTTTGTCCAGAATAATGTCCGCATCCGGCAGGACTCCGAACAGGGCACCTATAAGGCCGTAGAGCAGGTGATCTCCGCCGAGAAATCGGGCAAAGAGCAGACCGACGGTCATTCCGGTGATGAAGTGTGTGCTCCATTTCACGGGCTGAAATCGTGAGATTTATTTAGTATATCGCTGTGGCAGGTGTATGGCCGAGTTCGAGGTTACCCCGTGGGAAGTCAGCGGGGACATAGACTATGACGTGCTGATGAAGAGGTTCGGGACCGCTCCGATAGACGACGCACTCGTCGATAGGGTGAAAAAGCACGGGGAACCCCATCTTCTCCTGAGAAGGAAGATATTCTACACGCACAGGGACTTCGGAAAGATGCTGGACGACTACGAAAAAGGAAAGCCGTTCTACCTCTACACGGGCAGAGGCCCGTCCGGAATGACTCATCTCGGCCACCTGATGCCATGGATATTCACGAAATGGGTGCAGGACACCTTCGGCGCTCACTTGTATTTCCAGATAACCGATGACGAGAAATTCCTTTTCAAGGACGACATGAGCCTCGAGCAGACGAAGGAATATGCCTACGAGAACATACTGGACATAATCGCGCTCGGCTTCGACCCTGAGAAAACGCACATCTTCATAGACACCGAGTACATTCACCACCTTTACCCGATAGCCCTGAAAGTGGCGAAGAAGATAACATTCTCAACCGCCCGGGCCGTCTTCGGTTTCCAGAACTCAAGCAATATCGGTGAGATATTCTATACGAGCATCCAGAGCGCTCCTGCCTTCCTCGGTTCTGTTCTCAACGGAAAGCCCACCAACTGCCTTGTTCCCTGCGGAATAGACCAGGACCCGCATTTCAGGGTTACCAGAGATGTGGCACCCGGCCTCGGATACCCGAAGACAACGATGCTCTACTGCAAACTGTTCCCATCTCTGACCGGCGGGGACAAGATGTCCTCTTCCTCGCCCGATGCGACGATATACACCACGGACACACCGAAGAAGGTGAAGAAGAAGATAGGGAAGGCATTCACCGGAGGAGCTGTCTCGGTTGAGGAGCAGAGAAAGAACGGCGGAAACCCGGAGGTCTGCACGGTTTACAAGTACTTCTACTACATGTTCGAGGAGGATGACAGAAAGCTCAAGCAGATATACGACGAGTGCCGCAGCGGCGAGAGATTATGCGGGCAGTGCAAGATGGAGCTAACCGAGAAGATAAACGACTTCCTCGCAAGACATCAGGAGAACAGGGAAAAAGCGAGGGAAAGAGTGGAAGAGTTTATGTTGAGGGACTGATTTACTGCCCCTTCCACACTTTCGGGTAAATGCCCGCTTCCATGTAAACTCTTCTTGGTCTTGCGGCTATTCCCTCGTTGCGCTTCAGCATCTCCATGGATGTCATCTCCGCTATTGCGGATTCTATGACCTCGCCTTTCATCGTGAATATTGCGATAGTGTCGCCTTTCTTTATTCCCTCATCGACAGCTACTATTCCTTTCACCGAGAGCTCTGCGCCGTGGCACAGGGCACCCACCGCCGTGTCCTTCACGACAATCTTCGGCATTTTATCGAATATGCGCTCCACAGGAAGCAGAACCTTTCTCAGGTAAGATTCGTCCCCTTCCTTCCGGAACACGAATGCATCCTTCAGTTCGTGCAGGGTTATCGCATCGGATTCAAGGAAATGGGCACTTCTCGTCCTTCTGAGTTCTACCATGTTGGCCCCGACACCCATTGCCTCGCCTATGTCGTGGCAGAGCGTCCTTATGTATGTTCCGGACTGAACCGATGTTCGGAAAAGAGCGTAATTGCCTTTCATCTCTATGAGTTCCAGGCTGTATATCTCACGAACCCGGAGAGCTCTTTTCACGGCTGAGCGGACAGGCGGCATCTGATACACCCTGCCCGTGAATTCCTTGAATATGCGCTCCACATCCTTCTTCGAGACCTTGCTGTGGAACTTCATCAGCCCGACATACTCCTTTCCCTCGTCCAGAAGCACATCTATTGCTTTTGTCGCCCGGCCTATGGCGACAGGTAGAACTCCCGTGACATGAGGGTCCAGTGTCCCGCTGTGGCCCGTGTTGTCCGCCTTGAGTATCTGCTTCACCCATGCGGATACCTGATGGCTCGTGGGCCCCTGCGGCTTGTCTATTATGACTATCGAGGATTTCAGAAGTTCTTCAATGCTTCTCTCTTCGGGCCTCTTTCCATACGGGCCCGGCCTCTCACCCTCAACCCTTGTGAGCATGTTCCACCCCCGCCTCGTGAAGAAGCCTCTCTGCAAGAGCCTCGGGACTCATGTGCGACGAATCGAGAACAAGGTCATATATCGATGTGTCCCTTATGTCGAAGCCATAGTACTTCATGTATCTCTCGTACTCGGACCTCTCCCTTTCGAGGACCTCTTTCTCGACTTTTTCCAAGTCTTTCTTCTCCCGCCCTGCTATGCGCTCCACCCTTATCGGAAGTTCGGCTGTAACATAGGCCCTGAACGCATCTATTCCGTGCTTGTATGTCATATATCCGGTGAGTCTGCCGTCCAGTACTATGTCATCAGCCTCCGATGCAATCTTCACCATACGCTCGTCCAGCTCCCGGTCTATGCTCTCATCCGTTTCAGCCAGTCTTCCGAAGTCCTCCAGAGAAAGCCCGCGCTCCGCAGCCATGTCCCTGAATATCTTCCCGGCATAGATGAGCCTCATTCCGGTCTTCTCCGATATAAGTCTGGCAAGCGTGGTTTTACCGCTTCCCGGAGGGCCGCTTATTGCTATCCTCAAATCATTCCTCCAGACTCGCAAGTTCCTTCTTCAATATGCTTATCTTGCCCATGTTCCTTATGATAGATCCGAACGGTGTAGACATGAGGGAATACAGCAGAACCCACACCTGAAGCACATATTTGTCCATAAGATAGACCTGCGGGGACCACGGTACGGTTATGTACTTGTACGGAAGGGCCTCCACCATCAGATACAACCATGCGAATACGGATATGAATATCACCATGGTGTACGCCATCACCTTGTACTGCCCGCTCATCGCTTTTGTTTGAAGCTCCATCATCTCCGGCTGCATCTTCATGAGCTTGTCGACTTTGGTCGCCTTCTTTGCCATTCTGGCCTCACTTAGTTCCTTATTGAATGCAGCAATCACCTTCTGCACCTCGGCCTGTTCCACAAAGTCCGTGTGCCATAATGTGACAACGCTGGAAAATGATGCCATGGTTATGCTTGAGAAGAATATCGTCAAAAGTATGTACTTTCCCTCGAAGCCGAAAAGCGGATAGAGCAGCAGTCCCACTATGGCTCCCAGGGCCATTCTCACCTCATTGTCAAACATGGCCCATATCGCCAAGAGAGCGAGGAATATCATTATAAACCTTGAAAAATCAAATATCTTCGGAGCAGGCTCCTCCTGCCCTGCCGAAGAGAGCTGAGAATTAATGGGTTTGGACTCCTCGCTCAGGTTATCCCTCCTTTCCGAAGAACTGTCTGAGCATCGGGTGCATCTCGACCATCTGTTCCTTGCCCATGGCCTCGTACATCTGGATCATTATGCCTACGGCAAGCAGAACGCCGGTACCGCTGGTATTTCCAACCGTCCCTACGAGATCCGCTCCCGCGGCGAGTGCACCCACGAAGGCTCCGCTGAACTTGGTAACCGCAGGAATATACCTCTCCAGAACCTTCTCAAGGACTCTGGGGTCCCTTCTGAATCCTGGTATCTGCATCCCGCTTCTCTGTATGTTCTCCGCGACAGCCCTCGGACCCATGTTCGTTGTTTCGATCCAGAATATGGCAAATATCATGGACCCGATTATCATTATGCTTACGAATATCACCACATGGGCCAGAACCTGCCACCATCCGTGTCCGGTATACTCCAGATATCGTGTCGGATACGCAAGAGGCAAAAGCCAATCTCCGAGACCCCTTATGGGATTCAGATACCAGACCAGACCTCCCGCCGGCTTCGTAGAGCCCGCTTTGTAGTACCCGAACCATGTTTGGTGTCCGAGCAAGGGCCAGTTTTGAAGTGTCGGGTGTGTCCAGAAGAGGAGTGCGAACATCCCTATGTTGGCAAGGAGCGCTGACATCAGGATAACAGGTATGTTTGATGCGTAAATGAGATTTATAGGATACCTGCCTCTTGCGCCCCTCGCCCTCTCATGAGAGAGAGGCAGTTCCACCCTCGTTGACTGGAAATATGCCACTATCAAGAATATCGTGGTGGTACCCATCAGTGCAACTATCGGGTTCGGATTTCCCAGGAACATCCTCTCTAAACCGCCGTTTGCCATCTGGGATGCGGAATAATGCGTGAGATAGTATATGGTCTTGGGAAGAGTTCCGCTGGGTATTATAGTGTCCTTCATAGGCTCCCAGTTGAATGTTCCCACTACGATGGCCTGTGCAACTCCCGCTGCAATGAACAGCGATATTCCGGAGCCGATCCCCCATTTGGAAACGACCTCATCCATCAGGAACACGATGTAGCTCCCTGCGAACAACTGAAGAACTATGATAAGCCTCGCCAGAAGTTCTCCGTTTCCGGGGCTTATCCCGTCGAGCATGCCTATGAATCCGCTATCCGGCACAAGATATCCGTAGACCTGAGGTATGGCCTCAACGAATATCATGATTATGACAAGGAGCTTCTGCGTGCTCTGATACACCGCTTTATCATCATCCTTCGTAAGATTCAGTTTTATTATTTTCGCCCCTGCGAACAACTGCATTATAATCGATGCGGTAACTATCGGGCCTATTCCAAGATGCATGATAGAACCGGATGCGCCGGCCATGATTGCCCTGTACTCCGAGAAAAGGTCCAGAGTCTTCTGCTGGTCAAGGCCGAATATCATGACATTTGTCATTGCGAAATAAATGATCAGAATGACCAAGTCCCATATCATCTTCATCTTGAATGAAACATGGCCATCCGGCTTCTTGATTACCGGAATATAACGAAGAACAGGCTTGAGCCCGTGCAGCCTGCTTTCATCCTCGTCCTTTGGTACATATGATGCCACAAGATATGTGAAATATGCCATAGGCACTGCTGCCAGTACCGTAAGTGTCGTGGACAGCCAAGTCGGAGCAGCGTATTTGTACCATCCGAGAACGAAAGCCGCCCATAACAACACGGATATCAGGCCATAGACCTGATTTCTCTCCTGTTCCTCGTTATCAGGCATTTATCTCAACCTCGCCCCCGACATTCTTTATCTTCTCGATCGCTCTCTCTGTGGCCTCCGGAACCTTCACTTTAATCGATGAAGTTACCTTTCCGGCACCGAGTAGTTTCTCTATGCCCATGGACTCAAGGTCTATCACATAGGTGTCTCCGTCCTTCTTTGCATATCCCTGCTCTATCAGGGCGTACAGTCTGTCCTGAATCTCTCCTACATTGATGGTCGCGGGTTTTTTGACTGTCTCGGGTGGTCTTTTGAAGCCGTGCCTTCCGAAATGCAACGGGTCTGCTTTCATTATGGCTATCTTCCTGTGTTTCCACACACCCGCATTTCCGACGCCTCCTCTCTTTCCGTGGCCTCTGCGAGCCTTCTTCCCGTGGCCGTGAGTTCTTCTTCCTCTGAACTTCTCATTCCTCTTTGACATTGTCATTCCCCCGGTCATCCATCATTCTTTCAAGGAGGGCGTTTATGTCCTTTCCCCTGTATCCAAGGGTTCCGCCTATGGAATAGGCCCTCTTTATCGTCCTGTATCCTTTTCTCGGAGGGTTCAACCTGAACACCGGCTTGAGTCCCTCTATCTTGGAGATGTTCACTTTGTTCTCGCATATTGCCTTGGCGAGTTCTTCTATCCCGTCATATTCCGTGTTTTCCTTGACGAAGGATTCGCTCACCGGGTGATCTCCGACCAAATGCCCCCTGAGAAGAAGAAGCTGTGTCATCACAGACTCGTCTATCTCTCCCCATGTGACATAGTCCTTTACCTTCTGAAGCATTCCCTTGTATGAAGGTGTTTCTGGAACGACCACGCAGTGATTGACCTTATTGAGCCTGAGCATCTCCATTGTATCGGCAATTCCTTCCTTTATATTGACCGTGCCTCTTATACGTACAACAGCATAGGCCATTATTCACCACCTCTTGCGCTCTCTTCATGCATCCTCGTATATGAGAGGTTTTTCAGTGCGTTGTATACCGCCTGTGCATAGTTCACCGTTGTCTTTGTATGTCCTTTTGTAAAGCCCCATACATCCCTTATACCGGCCATCCCGAGGATTATCTTCGCAGTATTTCCCGTTGCAAGCCCAACGCCTCTCGGTGCGGGTTTGAGGACCACTCTTGCGGAGGCGCTTCTTCCTTCGGTCTTTATCAGCAGTGAGTGAGGCTGTCCGCATCCGCATTCCCACGAACCGCATCCTCTTTTTACCTCTATTATGTTGAGCTTCGCATTATCTATGGCCTTTCGAATCGTGGGGCCTACCTCTTTTCCCTTGGCCATGCCGATTCCTACGAAACCGTCTTTATTGCCTACGACAGCAGCAACGGAGAATCTCGGTCTTCTTCCCGAATCCGTCATCCTCTGAACCATTCTCACATCAAGGACCTCGTCTTCGAGTTCCGGCAGGAGTATGTCAACTATCTGCGGCTCTTTGAGAGGAAGTCTCGAATCCAGAGCCTCTTTGATGCTGGTTATCTTTCCTGTCTTTACGAGCTTTCCCAGCCTTGTCCTCGGTTCCCATTCATCCATTTTCATGCCTCCTCTATCTTTGCCTTGACTTCCTCGAACATCTTCACCGTCTCTTCACTTATGTGGGCTCCGCTTATCCTATCATCGGAGGGGAGTTTCTCTTCTCCGTGGGCTATGTCCAGTCCTGCATCCACAAGACCTTTGAGCGCCGAGAATGCCCTGCATCCCTTGGAAGGTATGCTGAGTCCCATGTCGAAGACAGCCTCTTTGACCCCGTTCTTCAGTGCCTTCTTTCCCGCAAGGTATCCCGTAAGATATGCCGCAGGTGTGCTTGAATATCCTTTGGTCCAGCCGTATTTGGCAAGTTCCTTGGATGTGGCATGGGCCAGAATCCTGTCTCCGACATAATCGAAAGCCGCCACCTGAACGGTGACATATCTGTTGCTGTTTCTGTAGAGCGCTCTGGGAAGCCCCGACTTCAGAAGTCTGAGCCTGTATCTGTAATCCGTCTTTCCTTCCCTTCTTCTTCTGAAAGGTACTCTGTATCTTGGTCCACCTGCCATGCTCATTCCTCCTTGAGATGCCCGTCGGACCTCAGATGAAGCCTTAAGTGGGACTTGCTCTTGTACATTCCGCCTTTGGCCCTACGGTAATATATCCTATAATCGTGCCTGCTTATCTGTTCGCTGTCCCTTAGACTCTTGAGTTCCGCCCTTATCGGCCGTATCATTGTCATCCACTTCTCTTTCTTTGAAGTTCCCGCGTACTTCTTTCCTTTCCTGCTTCCCGGGCCCTTTCTTCTGCCTTTCTTCTTCTGCTCGGCTATGTGGCGCGCTCTTGCACGGGAAACTCCTTTTTTCTTCTTCTTCTGAATGATGTTTCTCTCTATGAGTTCGCGGATATCTTCTCTCGTTATCGCATCTGCGACCTCGTCAAGGTGCTCGGGACTCACCCAAACGCGATTGATACCGCATTTGAGCATGTCCGCCGCAACCCTTCTCTGATATTTGACATCCATTTCAGGACCCCCTGTTCAATACTCGTATTCCGAGCTTCTCTGCCTTTTCTATTATCGCCATTCTCTTTCTGGTACCGACACCGTGTGCTATCCTTGCCGCCTCTTTCTCAGGGTCTATGGAATCCAGATCGGCCGTGTTGTGTACCATCACCTCTTTGAAACCCGAGGGGTGAAGTCCTCTTGCCTTTGCCGGGCCCCTGTATCCTATGGAGACCTTCTTTGGCCTGTATGCATATCCTCTTCTCATACTGGAATGGAGTCCTCTCGGCCTTCTCCATCTTCCGTCGGAAAGCCTTACAAATCTGAACCACTCCTGCCTGTGGAACTCCGGCCTCTTCTTATTCTTCTCATCGCGGAGCCTTAGAGCTTCCAATGTCTCTTCATCGAGTTTGGGTTTCTGCTTCATAAGACTCTTATCCTGCTTCTTCTTTCTGGCCAAGTCGATCACCCTTTCTTGATTATGTATATTCCGTCCTGGAACACACGAGTATCATATCCCTTTATTCTGGTCGCCTTCTCTATGTTAGCCGCTGTCTGTCCTGCCTTCTCCTTGTCTATGGATGAGACCTTCACTATGTCCTTTTCTATGCTAACCTTGACACCTTCCAGTATCTTTGCCGTCCTTGCCCTATTCTCCCCGAGGAAGTTCTCTATCATGAAAGTGTCCCCTTTCGCGGATATCTTTACGGGGAAGTGAGAATAGACAAGTTTCAGATGATACTCGAATCCCTCGGTAACTCCTTTTATCATATTGGCTATGTGTGCCGCCCATGTTCCTATAAGGGCCTTTTCCTCCTTGCGGGGGAATTCACAATACACCGAAACGGTATCGGACTGGACTTCCAACTGAAGTTTCGGATGTATGAAGTGTCTTTTCAAATCTCCCTTCGGGCCCGAAACGATGAGCTCGTCACCTATCTTGTCAACCTTGACCTCGGGCGGAACCGGGACCTCTTTTCTGATTATTCCTGCAACCGGCATGGTATCACCTCAGTATACATAGGCCAGGAGTTTTCCTCCTATGCCAATGTCCTTAGCCTCGCTGTTCGATATAACTCCTTTCGTCGTGGAAATGACAAGGATTCCGAAGTTCTTTCCGGGAAGATATCTCCTCTCGAACTTCTCTATCTCATCCTTTTTCACGGAGAACCTCGGCTTCACCACACCGCAGCTGTTGAGCCTACCGTTCAGCTTCACTATGAACTCTCCGCCCCTTCCGTTCTCCACGAGTTCGAATTCCTTTATGTATCCGTATTTCTGCATCACATTGAGTACCCTTCCGGTGAGCTTTGATGCGGGATATACCGTACACTCCATCTTTCCGCTGAGTTCGGCGTTCTTGATGGAAATCATGGCATCATTTAGTGGATCATGCTGCATCTTCATACCTCCTTACGAGTATTTCTTGAACCCGAGCTGAGGGGCGATCTCTCTGAAGCACTGCCTGCAGAGGTGCATCCCGTACCTTCTCACGATTCCTCTTTTCCTTCCGCATCTGTCGCATCCTTCTTTCCTTCCGAACTTCTTCTTTGGTTCCATCAGCTCACCTCTCTGATTATGGTGGCATTAAACATCTTCTCGGCAAATTCGATACCTTCTTCCTTGGTTATCCTCTGCTTTTCGGGGAGTTTTCTGCGCTCCTTTCTTCTCTCCGCTATCCTGTATCCTCTCCTTCTCAGAACGACGGATATGTCCATCCCGAAAACGCCTATTTCAGGGTCATACTTCATACCCTCAAAACTGGTGTGGTCCTTCACACCGAAAGAGAAGTTCCCCTCCGGGTCGAACGAATATGCCGCTATCCTGTATTCCTTTGTCCAGAGCGCTCTTTTAACGAAATCCACGGCTTCATCTCCTCTGAGAGTCACCTTTACACCAAGAGGCATGTGTTTCCTGATGTTGAAATCCCGGTTCGTCATCCTTGACTGCGTCCTCACCGGCTTATGCCCGGTAAGCATCCGGAGGACCTTCTCCGCCTTGACCAGCCTTTCTCCCGCTTCGCCTACGCCGATGTTCACTACGACCTTGTAAACCCGTATATCCCTCATGAGGTTTGGTTTATCACTCATTTACATCAGCCTCCGGCAGTTTTATTTCAGGAGTTTCCGTTCCGACCACGAAGACATTTTCCTTAATGGTATCGAATCCTTCTTTGAACCTCACTATGTTGGGCTGGGGGCCTTTCACCACTTCATATTCGGACAGTACCGCAAGACTTCCCCTGTGTCTTCCTCCGATGATGAGAGCCCTGTTCCCTTCCTCCATCTTAAGATGTTTGATTATCTTCTGGCCGGGAACGGCTATCTTCAGAACATCTCCGGTTCTGTATATGTCCTTATCCACGATTATGTTCCTTCCATCGTGGAGGTTTATCTGGGTCTTTCCGCCTTTTACGGTGCTTTTCCCATTTATCCTCGCGAGCTTCCACTTTGACCTTTCGGAATCTATCGCGATCGGTGTCAGTCTTCCGCGGACATCGAAGAGCATCCTGTAGTGTTCGTCGGCATCCGGTATGGATATTACATCCATGAGGCCCACCGGTGCCTTATAATCGGTCTCCGGGACTCCGTCCACGAGTATCTTCCTTGCACCGATTATCCTTCTCGCTTCTTTCATGGTGTCCGCATAATGCAGCATGTCCCTCAGAACCATGCCCAGGGGCATGGCGTGGGATATCGGGTGCTTTCCCGGCGCAGGCTTGACCGCCCATAGGGCCTCCTTTTTGGATATCTTCCATGATTTGGGTATGGTAAGCCTCTTGATGTGTTTGCTCATTCTGATGCCTCCTTGACCTTCTTCTCTAGTTCATCCAGTTTCCTCTTTCTCCATGGGTCAGATGTATCGAGTTTTGTTATCACAACATTAGATGGATGTATGGGTCTGGTGACATGTTTCTCATCCGACTTGGCTATTGTTACCCCTTCGATATGAAGAAGATGGCTTGTTCTGTCTACGGAGGAGACCTTATCCACATGACCCGTGAAACCTCCTCTTACTATCTGAACCACATCTCCCTTCCTCACGGTCATGGACCGTATCCCGTATTTCTTCCTGAGCTCCGGGCTGAGGTGGGCCGAAAGCATTCTTCCTCTCCTGTGGTGAGGCAGGTTGTTAAACATCTTCCTCTGCTTTCTCGGTTTACTGCTGTTCATCATATCACCTTCACACGATTATGGATGCCGTGGCCGCTATTCTGGGCCAGCGCTCCGCTGCTTCCCGTGCCACGGGACCTTTTATCTCCGAGCCTTTCGTCTCTCCCTTCGGCGTTGTTATCACCGCTGCATTGTCCTCGAACTGGACCATCGTACCGTCCGGCCTTCTGAAGGGCCTTCTCTGTCTTACTATCACGGCATTTATTACCTGCCTTCTCATCTCAGGAGTTCCTTTCTTGACCGATACCACAAGGAGATCACCGATGCCTGCACTCGGAACACGGTTCTTTACACCGTGATAATTGAGCACTGAAAGTATCTGTACCTTCTTTGCACCCGTGTTGTCCACACAGTCCAGTACCGCCCCTGCCGGAAGTCCTCTGGTCTGGTTTCCAGCAAGTCCCTTCATGAGTTCACCTCCACCACTACGAACGATATCGTCTTGCTCAGAGGCCTGCATTCCATTATCTTCACCTCATCCCCCTGCTTTACATCCATGCAGTCCGGGAGGTGAGCGGATATCCTTTTGAACCTCTTTTCATATCTCTCATATTTCTTAACATAATGAAGCCTCTCCAGTTCCACCACGACCGAGCCGTTCATTTTCGCACTCTTTATCTTGCCCTTGAACATCTGTCCCCTTACGGGAAGAGTGCCGTGGAAGGGGCAATCCGGGTCCTTGCACACCCTGACGGGGGGCTTGACATCTATCCCTATGTCCCTGTATTCGGGCTTCTTTTCGACCTTTTTTCCGGTCTTCTTCATCTTCTTAACCTTAACTTCTTCTGCCATAAGCTCACCTGACCTTTTTTATCCTATCTTCCGGCCTATACCTTATCTTCTTTCCTTCTATCATGATGTTGTAATCATCAAAGGCTAGAACAACCACTTCCTTCGGAACTTTGATCTCCTTTCCGTCAGCCTCTATCACGAGCATATCGCGGCTTTCGTCCACCACGACGCCTTTCCTTCCCACCAGCGTGGAATCACTGGAAGACGCTATGGTAACATTCAGCCCTATCAGCTCATGCTTTGATATGTTGGATGCATCCCTCAACGAATCACCTCCACGGTGAATCCCATCTCCGTGAGTATATCTTCCACTTTCTTTGCGTGATCGCCCTGAAGCTCTATCTTTCCGTCCTTCACGGTTCCTCCGGACGCGCACTTCGTCTTCAGGGTCTTTGCCAGCTCGTTGAGGTCGATGTCCTGGCTCTCTATGCCTTCGACTATGGTGACCGTCTTTCCGTACCTGCGCTTGCCAAGATATACCTTCACTGACTGCTGTTCCTTGGCTATATCCTCGCATATGCACAGTTCCTCCGGAAGACCGCACCTCGGACATATTCCACCCATCCTTACCGTTCCTCCTCGTTCAATATGGTAAGAATCCGGGCTATGTCGGCTCTCAGTGACCTTATCTTACCCGGGCTCTTGGGTGCACCGCCCATGGCGGCGACTCCTCTTTCGTGCATGAGCTCATTCCTAAGTTCCTTAAGTTTATTGAGCTTCTGTTCGTGGTTAAGCTTCCTTATCTCGGATGATTTGAGTGTCATTGCTCATCCTCCTTCTTCTCCTGTTCGGGATGTATCTCAGAATCTTTCTTTTCCGCAGGAGCGAGTTCGGGCTCAGGCTTCTTTTCTTCTTTCACAGGCTCCTTTTTGGGCCCCTGTTCCGTCTTCGGCTCGGAAGGAGCGGGTTCGGCTTGTTTTTCTGCACTTTTCTTCTCAGGCTCGCTCTTTTTTTCCTGAGGTTTTCCTGAGGATCTTGGTCCGGAGCGAGGCTTTCTGTTGTCCCTTCTTCCGCCCCTTCTGTCCTTACCGCGCTTTTCATCCCTTTTCTTCCGTGCTTCCTGTCTGCGGTCCTCTCTTCTCTGGGCATCTTCCTTGTCTCTCTTATCCGCAGCCAACTTCTCTGCCTTTCTCTCATCGGGAAGCATTACCGAAATCTCATCGGGAAGCTTTGCTTTCGGGTCCATTATCTGCACGGTCACACCGATAACTCCCGCCTTGAGTTTGGCAACGGAATATCCTTCATGCATCCACTGTGCTCTCGGCTCTCCGCAAAATTTTATATGTCCTTCCTTGTATTTCTCGGTCCTGTGCCTCTCTCCCCTGAGCTTTCCTGCTATTATGACCTGACATCCTTTGGCTCCGGACTGCATTATCCTCCTTACGGTGGAATGTCCTGCCCTTCTGAAATGCCAACCCCTCTCAAGGGAAGATGCAAGCTTCTCAGCCATTATCTGTGCATTGAGTGACGGGTCATCCACTTCCTGAACCTCTATCTGCGGGTTGTCAAACTTGAATGTGTACTGCACAGCCTCGGTCAGGTCCTTTATTGCACCGCCCTTGCGTCCTATGACGAATCCCGGTCTCTCGACTATCAGCGTTATCCGGGTTCCCATAGGGGTCCTCTGGATGTCCACTCCGCCGAATCCGGCCCTCTTCGTCTCACTCATCATATATTCTTTCAGAAGAAGTCTTCGTATGTTCTCCTGAACGAACTTTCTCTCGTTTGCCAAGTTCAATCCTCCATGCTCTCAAGAATTACCTCGATGTTCGTCGTCTTCTCATCCCAAGGTGTGAACCTGCCGTGTGCCCTGGGCATATATCCTTTATAGACCCTGCCCGGATGCGCGGCTATGCTCTTGATGTAAAGAACGTCCGTATCCAGACCGTTGTATTCCGCATTGCTTTCCGCATTTTCGATGACCTTGAGCACATATTTCGCCACTTTGACAGGATACTTTCCCGGACCTATTCCGCCTTTCTTATGACCTGCACCGTGGGTGTATCGTCTTATCGGAACCGCCTTTTTCTTAGCTATGACATCTTCCAGATAGTCCTTGGCCTCCTGAAGTTCCATGCCGCGAAGCTTTCTGCACAGTTCCATCGACTTCTTTCTGGATATCGGAAGCTCAACCCCTCTGGCTCTGGCCGTCTTTTCAGGGTCAAATGCCACGGAATATCCCTTGGCATGTATGGGCTCGCTTTCCTTGGATTCCTTCTTGGTTTCCGCCTTGGATTCCTTCTTTTCCTTCTTTTCCGCCATAGAATCACCTTACTTCAGAGGCATGTATTTGGACGACCTGGTAGCTCCGACACCCGGCCCCGAATGTTTGACCGTCCTTCTGGTAAGCACGAACTCGCCAAGAAAGTGTCCTATCATCTCCGGTGCCACGGTTATCTCCTGGAACTCCTTGCCGCTGTATACGGCGATCTTCTTTCCAACGAAGGAGGGCAGTATTATCATTTCCCTCCTGTGAGTGCGAACGGCTTTGCTTCCGTCGCTCTTTGCCATCTTTTCAAGGAAGGCCATCTCTTCAGGATTGAAACCTCTCTTCATCTTTCTTCTGATGCGAGCGGGAAAGAGGTTCATCATCTGCTCCATGGACATCTTCTGAAGCTGTTCGAGCGTGTACCCTCGATAGGTGAACTCCTTCTTCCTTCTCTCCTGTATCTGGCTCTTCTTCTTCCTCTGCTGCCTTCTTGCCGCTTTGGCCCTGCCTGCGGTCTTTATCTTTGCCATGCTCACTTCCTCCTATTCTTATTCCTCTTCTTGGGAGCGAGTCTTCCGACCTTCCTTCCCGGATGTGTTCCTCTTGCCATGCTGCTCGGGCCTCCGACATGCCTGTGCGAACCTCCTCCGTGTGGGTGGTCCACAGGATTCATGTTCACGCCGCTGACCTTGAAGGACCTCTTCGCCCTGCTCTGATAGGCATGTACTTTCTTTCCCGCCTTGGCAAAGGGCATATCCGTCCTTCCTCCGCCGGATACTATTCCGAGAACGGCCCTGCAATTGTTGTCGAATGCCTTGAACTCCTTCGACGGGAGCTGTACCACGGTCCTCTCGCCGTGACTTATGACGAGCCCGGATGTTCCGGGTGTCCTTACAAGCTTTCCACCGTCTCCGGGTTTTATCTCTATGTTATATATGGATGTACCTTCCGGTATCTCTCCGAGGGGCATTACGCTTCCGAGTTCGAGAGGGACCATGGAGCCCATGTGTATCTTCTGTCCCACATACATTCCGCTGGAGGCGATCATGTTGAACTCATCCCCGTCTTCCATCTTTACCACTGCCACCGGTGCATAGTGTCCAGGGTCGTGAATTATGTCCTTGACCCTGCCGATGCCCTCTTTTCCCGGTAGTTTTATCTCTCCCTTGTGTCTGTGGCTTGGTGAGCGGTATGTGGAACTTCCGTGTCCCCGGCTCTGTATTATAAGTCTCTTACCCATGTTCACGCACCTCAGAATATTCCTATCCTCATGCCGAGCTCCTCGGCAGAGTACTCGGGCTTGAGTTTCACGGTCGCTTTCTTGCCATGCTTCGTTATCATAGTGTTCACGGATTCGACCTTCACATCGAATATCTCCTCTATAGATCTCTTTATCTCGGCCTTTGTGGCATCCCTCTTGACTATGAACTGGAGCTTGTTCTCCTTGTCCATAAGGGAAAGGGACTTTTCAGCCACGAACGGGTGGAGTATTATCTGATAATTGTGCCTCTTGGAAACGCTCATAGGTTCCACTCTCCTATCTCTTTAAGTGCCTTCTCACTCATCAGTACCAGTCTTCCCGGGTCTCCACCGGGGGCCAGCATCTCAACATTCAGATTCTTCGGAGTGGCGACATCCACACCTTCCAGATTCCTGAATGCTTTCAGTGCCTTTTCCCTCTCAGATACCACGACCAGTATGCTCTTCGCCCTCTTGTACTTCCTTCCTCTCATCTTGCCTCTGCCTGCCCTTATGTGCTTTCTGGCAAGGGCCCTCTCTATGTCGTCGTACATTCCCAGTTTCCGAAGGAGTTCTATCGCATCCTTTGTGCTCTGCAATTCCTCGACCTTATCTTCCACGATAACAGGGAGCGTGAGTTTATCGGAGAACTTGTGGCCTCTGTTCCGCACAATCTCTCGGTCGCCCGTGGCCGAAAGCGATGAGAGCCTTGCGAGTTTCATCTCCTTGCGGTTCATCTTCTCAGTCAATACTTTGTAAGAGCGGGGAGGGTGTGCTCTTCTTCCACCGACATTGTTGGGTGACTCGGCAGCAGTGCTGCTTCCCTTGAGCCTCTGTACCCTTGAAACACCCCTTCCTTTTCCCCATGTCGATACGGAATGCCTCATTCCGGCCATTGGATTTGAGCCGTAGGGCTGTCTTCGGTTGGAACGGACCACATTCACGGCCTTTCTTATCAGGTCCGGCCTGAATGGCACTGAAAATGCATCCGGAAGTTCCACGGATTTCTTCTTCTTTCCTGCAAGGGAATACACATTGACTTTATCGGCCATTTATCACACCCCCTGCTTGGACTCCCTAGATATGTATGATATCTCGGGGGCCACTGCCTCTCCTTTGAACCTTGTGGCATCTCTCATCTTAATCAGCCTCTTGGTTGGACCGGGTATGGAGCCGTGTATTATGACATACTTGTTCCTTACCTCGCCGTAATGCAAAAATCCGCCCTTGGGATTTATCTGCTCCGGGTTCTCCCCTATCGTAAGTATCCTCTTATTGTATTCGGTTCTGTGATGATATCCTGTCTGACCTGCCTGCGGCACCGTGGGCTTGATGTATCCCGGCCTCTTGGGGCCGGTGTTGGCGGCCTTTCTTCTCTTCTTACTATTCTTATGTGAAAGTACCTTGACACCCCATCTCTTGACAGCACTCTGCCATCCCTTTCCTTTGGTGACAGCCATTATGTCGACCATCTTTCCGGGCTCAACGAAGTCCGTTATGTCTATGTCCTTTCCGAGCAGCTTCTTCGCATAATCAACCCTGTCCGGTATGGTTCCGCCGGCCACCCTGAACTCCATTATCTCGGGTGTCTTTTTGGGTACTCCGGTAACAAGCTTCGGCTGGGTATATACCACAAGCCTGACTTCCTCGACATCCTCCATATTGGCCTTTTTCAGGACTTCCGATGGTTTTTTAACATTCTTCGGAACAGGAATTCTCCTTGCAAGGTCCTTATCCAGCTTCTTTGTCCATACCTCCGCTACAGACCTCAGTCCGTACGGCTCTCTTGCGTACAGCCTCAAAGCTGCGACCTTCATAGGGGGCACTTCGACAACGGTTGCCGGTGCCATAACTTCCTGCCCTGCTGTGGTGCTTTTCTTTCTGTAGTCTGTCATGAAGACGTGTGTCATTCCTGCCTTGTATCCTGCGAAGCCCTGGATTTTAGGGCCTTCGCTAAGCTCCGGCCATGACCTGATATGCGGTACGGGCGATTTTGCCCTCTTTCTTGGCGAATAGCCATGAGATCCTCTCTTTGGTCCGTGTGGTTTTGCCATTTTAAACCTCCGTTGGGTTTTTTCTCTGTGTCAACCGTAACGCGCAGCCAACGCTCAAAACACCACGAAAGTGGCGTTGCACGGGGTTGCTCGAGGCATTGCCCCTTTGCGTTTGGTTGACCCTTATTTCAGGAGTGGAGCCAACTAACAGGTATGGTATATAAAGATTGTGTATTTCGTGCTCCGTTGCATAACTCATACCGAGCTATGCGAGATAAGAGCGCCATAA
>CAYYXK010000019.1:0-24329 GCA_964475625.1 uncultured Thermoplasmata archaeon
ACGCCTGCGGTCGGCTCGACCGTTAAACAGATTGCGTATGACTGGCAGTCTTTCATGGTTTTTGAAAGAAAACTGTCATGGATAGCTATGGCTATGCTTCAGGATGAACAGATATGCGGGCATCCTTATCACTTCTTTTTCCCCGTAAGACCTTCTTTCAAACTCATCCATCCCAAGGATATATCCTGTTTTTACCCCATATTTTTCCATGAAATAGAGAAGATGTCGTGGATTTTTTTCCTCTGATATGCTTATTTCCACAGGAACAGGCCCGTTTTTTTCCCTCAATATCAGGTCAACCTCTCCCGAATTGTGCCAGTGGTTTATATCATGAAATCTGCGCAGGTTGTTGAATACAGCAGTTTCCAGCACCCTTCCATCCGGAACATCCACGAGGTTCAGGAATGAGTGGTCTCCTGCATACACCTTGTACCTCTTCTTTTTCTGACCCGTTCTGGCCGGAAACAGAGGGCTCCTTTCTATCAGAAAACCCATCTCCAGATAGTCCAGATAAGAAAGTATGGTCTCGTATTTTGCGCCGGTATCTCTGGAAAGATTGGAATAGTTTATGGGATTCCCGGATTGCTGAAGTATGCCGTAGAAGAGGTCCTTCAGAAGTCCGGGTCTTTTGACATCCAGAATGCTGATGATATCTCTGAAAAAGATGAGGTCCGTCATTGTGGACAGATATTCCTTTATGTTTTTTCCATAGGCTTCCGGAAAGGAGCCCATTTTCATGTACTTCCTGAATTCAAGGAGAAGCTTCCCGTGTTCCGCAGGAACGCTATCAGTATCCAGAACAGATAGACCATCATATCTCATGAATTCTTCGAAACTGAAGGGATGAACACGCTCTATGTGGATTCTCCCTACAAGGCTCTCTCCAGCGCCTCTCAGGATATTGAAAGAGGAAGAACCGCTGACTATGAATTTGACAGGGTAGCCCCGGTCATAATATGATTTTACCACGGAGCTCCAGTCCGCCCGGTTCTGAACCTCGTCCAGAAACACATAGGTTTCCCTTTCAGAGGGGTGGCTCAGTCTTATTTCATTGAAATATGCTTTCAGCACATCTCCGACACCATCTTTTGGCATGTCAAAGGAAAAATAGAGTATATTTCTCGCTTCAACACCTGTTTCCATCAGGCTTCCTATGAGCTGTTTCATAAGTGTGGTTTTCCCTGAGCGGCGGAGGCCGACAAGTGCCAGAACTCCTTTTTCATGCATTTTTTCCCGGAGCTTTCTGAAAATATCTCGCTCAACAGCATCTCCAATCTCAGGGGGTGAACCGGACCACCATGGGTTCTGTTCAGTGATGTCCTCAATCATGCTCATATTCCAGTGAAAGGAACAAATCTATATAAAGTTATTCCACCTTATGGAACATTTTGAAGACATACTTTCATACTGCATTCTCATGAAGGATTGGAGCATCTTATACTTGTGTCTCCAATAGTTGTTTTAAAAGAAGTGTGAAGACAGCACGGAGATGTATGTCTCCAACTTTATCTGTCCTTATCAGCTGGATGTGTCTTTTGTTTCACGAAAACAACAAAAATGTTATCTACGGAGAACAGAACACATACACCCTCATTTAATGTAAACTGGATTGCGTATGACTGGCAGTCTTTCACTGTTTGTTGTGAAAGAAAACTGTCGAAGATAGCGGACGCTATGAATCGAAGCTAAGAAAGAGAAAGAACAGTATGAAAAACGGTTTAAGGAAGCTTCACATAGCCATTTGCACCGGCCGTTATCCTGAAGATATAGCCGCTTCCTATCGTGGAATTGTTTATTGTGATACTATCGCCGGTATTCACCTTCATATCATTGTTGCCGTCGTGCCAGGTTATCCCACGAGTATCTTCTACGCCCGGTGTAATGGGGAATTCGGCCCCGGATACGGGATAAGTGCCGTTCACATCCTCTATGGCATACTTCATCTCCAGTGGATTGAGGTCATTGGAGGATATAATCAGAGTCCAATTATGGTCACCAACCTTTTCCGACTGGAATTGTATCGGCTGTATCATCGTGTTTCTGTCCTGAACATCCGGAATCATCAGATAAAGAGATGCCGCGAGAACCACGGTTATGGCCACCATCAGGATGGTAGCGATGACCGGACTCACACCCCCGTCGCGTCTTTTCACGCTCGCTTTCATTGATACCACCTTAGTTCAACCAACAAATAAAGATATATAAGTTTTTCCCACATACGCGAAAAAACCGGATGAAAAATGCAAAAAATAAGAAAGGGGTTTGGAAGAGAGATTACGGCAGCTTGACGGACCCCGTTGCTCCGGCAGTTATGACGAATGTCCACCCGCTTTCCACATTGGCATTGTTTATTGATATGCTGTCTCCAGTGTTCACATCTCCGTCGCCATTCAGGTCATTCCATATGACTCCATTGGCATCCGCCGTTCCTGCAGTGGTCGGGAATGCCGCACCACTCACAAGGTATGTTCCATCGCTCTTCTGTATGGCATACTTCATCTCCAGCGGATTCAGCGCATTGGATGACACCTGAAGTGTCCAGTTGGTGGTCCCAACCTTGCTTGCCGTGAACTGGATCGGCTCGGTGACATCACCGGTGCCGCCCATGTTCCCTACCATCAGGTAGAGCGTAGCTGCGAGAACCACGGTTATGGCCACCATCAGAATGGTAGCGATAACAGGGCTCACGCCCTCTTCTTCTTTTCTTATATATGCTTTCATGTTTTGTCATCTCCTGCAGGTTTTCACCTGCACCTAACAACTCTGTTTTTAAAGTATATATAACTTTCGCTAGTGATATCACTTTTGATAGAACTGAACATCGTCAAAAGACGGAAAAATCCATGAAAAAAAGAAATACGAGGTAAGCAATGCACCTGTATGGCTGCAAATACCGGAAACATCTCCTCGGACGAGAAGATACTCATCCATCTCATGCCCTTTCACGGATATATCGGAGACAGAGTAGTACCTTTCGAAATAACTCAGAAGGGAATAGCCGATGCCATAGGGGTCAAGCTCACCCATGTTTCACGTCTTCTCTCATCTCTTACGGAAAAAGGCATGCTTGAGTTCCGGAAAGCGCATGTGCAGGGCATGCAGAAGAAGGTGAAGGTCTATTTCCTGACTGCGGAGGGGATGCGGCGCGCCGAAGAGCTGATGTCCGAACTGGAAGGGATGGAGTTTCCAGTGATTATCGGCGGAGAAAAAGACAAAAGGAGCTACCATGAGATAAAAGAGATGACCGGCGCTACCATTTTGCAGATGATGGATATGATGGAAAATGAGGGCGTTCTCGACCTCTCTTCCATGAAACCAGCACGAGTGGGCACCTTTCTTGTACGGCATCCTCCGAAAATGGGTACATTCATAGGAAGAAAAAGGGAGATTGAAGATATAAAGAAGATGATAGAAGGAAATGCCAAGGCAATAGTGATGTATGGAAACCCCGGATATGGAAAGAGCACTCTTCTGTTCCATGTCATGAAGGATTTTAGTGATAAGATAAATATGTTATGGATATCTTTGAATCGCAGAACATCCGTAGATGACATCCTGAGGCCGCTGTCTTCTTTTCTGACATCTCTTGACAAGATGGGCTTGGAGCCTCTCATTTTCGGTAAGGCATCTTTGGAGGAGATAATTTCAACGATGGTCTCACGCCTTGAAGGCACGAGGTCGGTCCTTATATTCGACGGATACGGGGAAGTTAGGGATGAACTGGTGGAGTTCTTCATCTCACTGCTCAAAAATATTTCCGAGGGGTCGGGCATAAAGATGATCTTTACGGCTCAGGAGGACACGCCCTATTACTGCAGGTTTTACGGCCCTAAGGAGATTGAGGGCGGAATGGTCAAGGAATATCATCTGGGGGGGCTTTCGTATGAAGATACGGGAGAATTCCTCGGAATAGAGGACGAGGAGAGGCTCAAGAGGATACATCGGATGACGAGCGGAAACCCTTCGCTTCTCAAACTTATAAAGGATGGGAAGAGGGACGCGCTCAAAGCCACCGGAAGGTTCAGCACCGAAGAGGCGAATATGCTGATGTATCTTGCGGGACACAAGAATTAGGATATGGGCATTAAGGCACGAGGTCGACTATCCCGTCCTTTATCGAATACTCTTTTCCGCATTTGGTGCATTTGAGAATACCTTCGGTTATCTCGTCAGCCTTTCTTTTAGCCGACCTCAGTTCCAGCTCGCCCTTGCATATCGGACAGCACAGGATATCAAGACTGCTTTCTTTCATATCTTTCACCTATTCTTCTCAGAAGATTGACATAGAAGTCCGAAACTCTAATCAGCGAGTCGGTGAACACATATTCGTTCGAGGCATGCCAGTTGGAACCCTTTGGCCCGTAGACCACCGTCGGCATCATCTTTCCAAATGCGTTGAAATCCCCTACGGACTGCCCGTATACGGGTTTCAATCCACCATATCTCTCTATGTAAAGGGATGCGAAATCCTTAACGAAACCGTTCTCGATGCTCCACTCATAGGGTTCAAGGAACGGGGTGCTTCTGGAGTGCCACGATATTTCGGCATCACAATCGATGTCCGCACTCTCCAGCAGTCCTGTGAATTCTTCCATCACCGAATCTCTGGTCTCACCCGGAACGACATGTCTGTCCACGACGATTTTGCATGTTTCCGGTACCGAGAGGAAATCTGAACCCCCCTCTATTTTGAGGGGACAGACACTGCCTTTCCCCATCTTCGGATGCTCTCGAAGAGGAAGTTCTTTAAGTTTTTCTATGAATGCCGCCGCACATTCTATCGCATTTATGCCGCTGTCCGGTCTGGCGCCGTGCCCGCTCTCCCCCTTGAAAACCATGTCAAGCACATACCTCCCTCTTGCACCCAGCATCGGCATCTCGTCGGTGGGTTCGGCTATGAACACAATATCCCCTTCTATCTCATTGAGAAGGGCGAATGCACCTTCGGAGTCCAGTTCTTCGCGGACAACAGCGGTAAACAGGATATTAAGAGGGCTTTTTTCCTGCACCGCCTTTTTGAAGGCATATATCAGGGCTGCGAGCCCGCCTTTCATGTCAGCCGAACCCAGGCCATACAGCTTTCCGTCCTCAATGACAGGGTCGAACGGGCCCTTCATCCACCCATCGACCACATCCACCGTGTCCATGTGCCCGTTCAGTATGACGGTGGGTGCACCGTCCTTTCCTCTGTGCCTCGCTACTATGTTGAAACCAAGGTCTCCGACCCTCTGCCTCTCCACATGTATCGGGCTCAGGACTTCTTCTATCTCTCCCGCCAGTCTTGACTCGTATCCGCTGACGCTCCGTGTACGAACAAGTCTCCGTGCGATTTCAACAGGGTCTATCTCAATTCCCCCGCAGGGATTCCATGTGGGCCACCTTGCGCTCCACGGTCTCCTTCTTTCCGATATCGTGCCGGCTGAAGATATCTCCTTTCACATGGGAGAGGGCCTTCTCCGCAAGCGACTCGGCATCTTCAAGCCTGTCGGACATCGCCAGAACGGCAAGAGTCCTCGAACTCGTGGTGTATATATCGCCGTCTTTCTCATTGACCGATGCATAGAAGACCTCTGCACCCTCGCGGTTTATGGCGGCCTCGTCAACATCCACCTTAGTGTCGCTCTTTGAGCTCACACCGTAACCCTCGGGGACGACATATTTGACCACGGTAGCTTTCTTCCTGAACTCAACACCTCCCAGATTGCCTTCGACCATCGCCTTCGCGACTTCCGGCAGAGGAGTTTTCAGAAGGCCGAGTACGTTCATCGCCTCCGGGTCTCCGAAGCGCGCATTGAACTCGATTATCTTCGGGCCGTCCTTCGTCAGCATGAACTGGCCGTAGAGTATCCCGCGGTACGGGTTTCCCTCCTCGTGCATGGCCTCCACGACCTTCTTCATTATCGAAAGGGCATCTTCATATTCGGATTCCCTTATGAACGGAAGTCTGTGGTCCTGCATGGAATAAGAGCCCATTCCTCCGGTGTTCGGCCCCTCGTCCCCTTCGTAGGCCCTTTTGTGGTCCTGTACCAGCGGCATCGGTGCGAGGTTCCTTCCGTCCACGAATGCCTGAAGCGTGAATTCCTCACCTTCGAGTTTTTCCTCGATTATCGCCTTTCCTCCTCCGTATCCCTCTATTATAGTATCAATATAGGCGAGCCCTTCCTCAATGCTGTTCAGATGCTCTCCGGACACCTTCGCGCCCTTTCCTCCGGTGAGTCCGATGGGCTTTATCACGAAATCCTCCATCTCGGACAGTATCCTTTCGGCATCCTCTCTGCTTTCAACAACGGCGTATCTAACCTGCCCGGGTATGTTATGCCTCTCCATCAGGGAGCGCATATACTCCTTGGAGGTCTCTATGCGAGCGGCTGCCTTCTTCGGGCCTATGGTGGGTATTCCAGCCTCTTCGAGGGCATCCGCCAGCCCGACCTCCAGAGGTGCCTCGGGCCCTATGAACGCCATCTCGACCCTGTCCTTCGCCCACTCCACGACGGCGCTTATGTCCGTTTCCTGAAGTATGACGGCCTCCTCGGAAATCCTCGCTATTCCGGGGTTCCGGTTCTTCATAACCGTGTATATCCTCGCTCCTCCCCTTTTCAGGGCCTTCGCTATGGCGTGTTCTCTCGCTCCGCCGCCTACCACAAGGAATCTCATCTCGTCCATGCAGGTGCATAGCTTCATGGTTTAAAACTTTTTAAGCCCCGGCCCATACCGACCCGTGGCCGGAACGAACTTCGAGAGAGAACTGAAAGGCATACTGCAGGCGGACAGGAAGACGCTGGACCGGGTCGTGAAGGGATGCAGTCCCGAGGAACGGGAGAACTATCTTGCCGTAGAGAGAAGGCCGTTCATGGTGGTCCGTGCCGCAGGCTCCTTCGGAGTCGACCTTGTAGCGATTCGTTCGGATCTCTCGCTTCCGATAGAGGTGAAATCCTCGTCCTCAAAGAAGATAACATTCAGCCACAGCAGCGGAAAGGCGCAGGAACAGGCGGAGCGCATGAAGGCGGAGTGCCAGAGGGCAGGGGTCATACCGCTCTACGCATTCAGGCTCAAGGGATACCGCGGAGATGCTTGGCGGGTCTTCGTCCTGGATGTGGAGGGAATAGTCGGAGTGGCAGGCCTGCTGTATGAGAAGATTCCAAGGGTGCACATAACATCCAGAGGAAGCTATATACTGAACTGGGACGAGGGGATGAAGCTGAGCGATCTGCTCGGGCTTCTGTCGATGTAGAAAATTACTTATAGCGATAGAGAGTATAGTAATCATGTATGGGAAGATAGCGGTACTGCTCCTTGCGGTGTTCATGCTCACACCATCGTTCATTGTGCAGGGGGCGGAACAGGGGGAGACCCGGGGGGATGAAGAGCTCATTCTGAGGGTGGCGATTCAGGACGATATAAAGACACTGAACTTCCTTTCTGCCGGCGATGTCTGGACATGGGATGTCATAGGCTGGATGTTCGAGGGCCTAACATGGAAGAATTACTCTAACAATGACCATATAGAGCCATGGGCGGCGGAATGGTTCCACCACGGGCCGGAAGATACATGGTCCGACGAACCTTATTCCGATGACGACAACAATTCGGACTATCTCAATTGGACCGTGAAACTGAGAGAGGGCATAAAGTGGCATGACTGGGAATCTCAGACTCCTGAGAACCGGACAGTGAAGCCGGGAGATGTCATATTCTCAATGAGGCTGGAGGCGGATGTTCCAAAATACATGGGGGCACTACGATGCATCGTCGCAAGGAATCCCGACGGAAGCATGATGTATGGAAGGGATATAGATGCGAACACCAGCTCCGGAACGATTCTCGGAATAGATGTTTCATCACAGAGGAGATATCCGGACCTGCCTGTCGTTCTGGCCGAGGACACAGGGGACAACATCATCAGGTTCAGGCTGAACGAGGTGTATTCGGATTTCACATCCTCCACGCTTCAGCTTCCGATAGTTCCCGAGAGGATATGGAAGGAGCACATATCTGATAAGCTCACATGGAGCGACCCGAAGGCGACAGTAAGTTTCGGTGTTTTCAGTTTCGGATACTGGAACACCACAGACCATACATCCAAGATAAACACATTCAGGGATTACTTCAGGCCGGAATATGACACATTAGGAAGGATGAAGCCATACATCGACGGCATATTCTTCAAGAGATACGGAACGACCGATGGTGCGGTTATGGCCCTCACCTCCGGTGAGATAGACTACATCGCATGGGCCATAGACCCGGCTTTCATAGATACCATATATGCGGACCCTGACCTCACACTTGTCCGTAACTCAGACCTCGGCTTCTTCTATCTGGCATTCAACATGAGAAAGCCGGAGTTCGGATATGCGGGATACGACCCGAACGATGCCAGATATGTTCCCGCATACAACGGGAATTACACCGATGTGGGCAGGCCATTCAGGGTCGCTTTCTCACACATAATAAACAAAGAATACATAGTTTCAAAATACCTCATGGGATTCGGAAGCAGAGGAACCTCAGTCGTATCTCCGGTGAATTCCTACTGGTACAACCCGGACATAAAGACATACGATTACGACCCTCGGAAGGCCGCCGAAATTCTGGATGAACAGGGCTGGACAGACACGGACGGCGACGGATGGAGGGAACTTCCTTACAGAGGAGATGATAGGATAGAGATGATAGTTCCGCCTGCGGATTACGACCCGGTTTGCTGGAGCCCATATCTCATTATACAGCAGGATGCGCTAGCGGTCGGACTGAATGTCAGGGCCATTCCGACAAATTTCGGGACGATGGTGAACCAGATAGAGAGCCATGATTTCGACATCTATGCTCTCGGATGGAGTATCCAGGACCCGACGGCATCCGCTCGTGTTCCATGCAATTTCTTCTCATCATATGCAGATGGTGGCGGACACAACTATGTCGGATACCACAACCAGTCATTCGACAGGCTCTGCGATGAGTTCAATTCCGAGATGGACCTTGAACGCAAAAGGGAGATAGGGTTCGAGCTTCAGGAGACCATAGCCGAGGACGCTCCGCACAGTGTTCTGTATTACAGGGATGTTCTGGAGGCGTATAACAATAGATTGAATGGGTGGGTTCCGCTGCACGGGAGCATATTCAACAGGGCTTCCGCAATCAACCTCATGTATCGTCCGTGCGGGCTACCCATGGATATATCCATATCCGCTCCGGCATCCATGAACGGAGGAGGGCAGGCGGAGATAAGTGTCTATGTTACCGACAGATGGACGGGAGACCCGATAGGGAACAGGGAGGTGAGATTCTCGGCGGACGCGGGGGAATTCTCTCAGATAAGCGCAGTCACGGACGAGAACGGAAAGGCGGTTGCGACATATACGGCTCCCGTGTCATATACGATGGTCTATGCCCATATAACCGCCAGTGCAACAGACATATATAACGATGTAGAGTATTCCGGACAGGCTACTATAATGGTATATCCCCCTTCCGAGGTGAAGATGAGTATAGAGAGCACTCCGAAGGACATCATCAGCGTCATGAACGGAAGCATTGCCACCCTGGACATATCGCTCTATTTCGGAAACGGAAGCATGCCGGATGAGAACGCTGTCGAGGTGGAATACACGATAGTTCCCGAAGGGGCCTCCGTGACATTCACAGGGTATGAGAACGGGACATGGCATTACGGCATCAGTGCCACGGCCCCTCCGAACCGAACCATGCAGTACACCATTACCATAACGGCCAGATTTGCGGCACCGACCGGAACAGCCACATCCAGCAGGAGCATAACGATAGTGGCCGTGGGTGAGAGCGTGAACCCTCCGCCTCCACCACCTACGCCACCGGATGATGGCGGCGGAGACATACCCATACTCGGACTTACGTTCATTCTCTCCGCAGTGGCCGTCGCATCCGTGATTCTCATAGCGCGGCGGCGATAACTTAAATAATCAATTCATATACCAAACCGTGAGACGTTTCCTGCCGTTGCTGGTTCTGGCACTGCTGCTGACACCCGCAATACCTGCGTATGCCGATAGCGGGGGCCAGAGCATGGAGGGAAGTATCGTTTTCACGGACATATCCCATCTCTATCTCGCTGTCAACCTTTCGATCTCATATATGAACATAGACGGAAATAACTGGAGCGCGGATGATATAAGAGCGGCTCTCGAATCCGGAAACGCCGATGTCAGAGCGGCTCTCGATGAAAAGGCACATGAACTGTTCGACAGGATGCTCACCTCATTCGGTGCGAAAGGAGATATGAACACATCGGTGAAAGACACCGATTCAGGGTCGGTCATAATCGCAATCACGGGGAGCGCTCCCCTGTCCGAGGAGGGCTGTGGGGACATATATGCCCTCATGGGCGAATCGGGTGCGGAATTCTCCATCACCCTTGATTCTCTCGGTATGAGCGCTTCCATACTTATCTTACCTCCGGAAGGTTATCTGATAAACGGCAAGAGCTCACATCTGTGGGACGGCGGCAGCTCGCTCATAAACCTGCATTCGAAGAGACGGCTTCCCGAGAACAGAATGGACATACTGGTTGACATATATCGCATAGATACCACCGGAGAGAAGCAGCAGGTGCATACTAACTTGACTCTGGAGTCCGAGATATATGGTGTTCCATACACCTACGATGTTCCGCTGAACGGTAGCATATCTCTGGAATACGCCAGCATACCCCTCATACGCGGCCTGATATCATGCGGATACCATGAAGAGGACGAATGGAACAGCACGATGGATTCAATACTGCGGGATGCCAGAGAGCTCATTATGGGAGAGTTCCCCAACATAACCTTCTCAAAGAGTTCATGGGAAGAGACGGAGAGCGCGGTTTCCATCCACATAAACGCCAGCGCTTCGATACCCGTTTCCGAGATGCTCAGTGCGAGTTCTCTCTTTCGCAAGGTCATCACACAGAACATGAGGCTGAAACTGTATGCTACGGAGGGCTTCGTAACGAATTACACCATTCTCATACCCGAAGGAATGTTGCTTGACACGGTCCGCATATCGCCGCTGGCATCGTACCACAGGATATTCGAGGATGACAGACACGGTATATTCGTGGAAATCGATGATGGAAACACACGGAACATGAACATGGAGATAGGGGTTTTGGTGGATATGGACCCACTAATTCCACTGATATTTGCGGTGATTGTGGTAACCGGCATGTGGTTCATCGTGCTCCACACATTGCCTTCAAGAAGGAGGAAGCGCTGATGGACAGAAAGGCCATGGTGAGGGAGGCGTTTCCCGCTCTTGTGGTTCTCGGAATGGTGGAAGCCTTGGGCGGTCTCTTTCTATCTGGTTCCGGAGCGCAGGCAGTACCCGGGATGCTGGCGGTCATACCGGCCCTTATCAGCCTTAGAGGCAACATAAGCGGCTCTTTCGCATCAAGGTTGGGAAGTCTCGCACATCTCGGTATATTTGACCCGAAGCACCCGTTTTCAAGTTCAAAGGAAGGAATAAAGGCGGCCATAGTCATGAGCATATCGTTCTCTGTCTTCGCCTCTCTTCTTGCCGCGGCATTCACATGGCTGGCAGGAAGCATACCGGATATGGCAGGCGTTCTGACCGTTACCGTACTGACATCCATAGTTTCAAGTTCCATACTCAGCAGTGTGGCGGTCCTTTCGGTGGCATTCTCTTTCAAGCACAGAATAGACCCGGATAATGTGGTGGTACCCCTCCTGTCCACCGTCGGCGACCTTCTCAGCATAGTGATAATGTCAGTGTTCATCTGGCTGTGGGTGGTGTTCCTATGAGGTATGACGACTGGAAGAGCATAGTTCGGGAGAGCGCTCCCCTGATAGCACTCATGATGCTGATAGAGGTGGGGGGCGGAGGTATGCTGGAGAGTATGAGCGAGATATTCTATGCAGTCCCGGCTCTTCTGGCGATAGTGCCCATGATAAATGCCATAGGCGGCAACGCAGGGAGCATAGTGGGCTCCAGACTGGCATCCGGGCTGCATCTCGGTACAATAAAGCCCGATTTCAGGGACAGGGAGGTTCTGGACAATATGTTCATGACGGGGGCAATGGGGATGGCAGCTAAGTTCATCACCGCATCCTTCCTGTTCATAATACTGCCTCTGCTGGGCATAGCCGTGGGCCTCAGCATATGGACATGGCTGGCCATAACCCTAATAGCCTCCGCCGTAGTACTGGGTGCAGTGCTTCCGGCAGCGGTACTTGCATCGATAATAGCATTCAGGAAAGAAAAGAGCCCCGATGATTTCACGATACCTATCGTAAGTACGGTGGGTGATTTCACGGGCATACTGGCAATATTGCTGGCAATAAAGATGGTGGGCATATGAAACTCTGGAGAAAGAAGGAATTTGAGGAAGTGGAATACAGGCCGAAGACCGTGAGGGAGATTCTCACGGAGATGAAGGATACCTCCGAACTGATAGTGGACCTCGCATATGCGGCGCTCCTCTTCAACAGCCACGACATCGCGGATGAGGTCAATCTTCTGGAGGTGCAGATGGACGAGCTGAAGTACCAGCTTCAGATGACCGCAATGCTTGCGGCCCGCGACCCGGAAGATGCCGAAAAACTCGCTGCCGTGCTTCAGGTTGCAAATGCGACCGAGCATATCTCGAACGCAGCGGGAGACATAGTTCGGCTCCTGAACACACCGCTTGAAAACCGTCCGGTGCTATTCTCCATATTGAAAGAAGGGGACGAGATGATAGCGTTCGTATGGGTTCCGAAGGATAGGAGCAGGGAAAGCCTTGAATCCATATATGAAAAGAGCTCCTCCGGTCTGAACATCATAGCGGTGAAAAGGGGAAAGCGCTGGATTTACGATCCCGAGGACGATTTCATCGTGAGGCCGGGGGACGGCCTTGTTATAACGGGCCCGGAGAACGCGATAGAGGAATTGAAAGAATACATCTGGGGGACGAATAAATGAAGGACATAGACGAGAAATTTCTGGAACTTAAGGAAAAAACCCAGTTAATGCTAGACCTTGCATATTCTTCGCTGCTTTATGACAACAAAATCATAGCGAGGGAAGTCTATCATCTGGAAGAGGATGCGGACCGAGAGCATGACGAACTTCAGAGGATGGCGATAGAAGATGCTACGGAAGACAAAGACATAGAGAAGGCCCTCGTCTATGTGAAACTCGCCACCGCCCTTGAGGTCATAGCCGATTCCGCCCGCGAGATATCGGACATAGCGCTCCGGGATATGGACATGCACCCCATATTTCAGCAGAGTTTGAGGGATTCCGACAGCATAATCACATCCGCAGTGGTTTCGGAGAAATCACCCGTGGCATCGAAGAGACTGGCCGATGCGGAACTGCCGACTGAGACAGGAATGTGGATAGTGGCGGTGAAACGCGGTAAAAAATGGATATATGGCCCGGACGGGGATTTTGTGCTACAGAAAGGCGATATGGTGATAGCAAGAGGACCCACAGACTCCGAAGACGAGTTCATATCCCTTATCGGGAGAAAGGTGGAATGGGAATCCGTCGAATGAAGCACGCATATGTCCGTACATATTCTCACAAACTACTATTGCATGGAAACGCAAGCTTTATATAGGGGCATAGATTAGCCCATACTATGTTCTCCCCTCCCACCCCTTTTTTTTCCAACTAGGTAAACAGGACTTGGGTTGCGAGAGTATATAAACATCTTCTGCATATGCAACAAATATGAGATGGACAGGACCGATAAAAAAGGTTGCGCCATTTAAATACGAGATACCTTCCGATTACAGAGGAGTATCGGGAAAACTGAGGATGAGGGCACCTGCATATATTTATGCGTCGGATGAGATGATAGAACAGATAAAACACGACAATGCACCCGAACAGCTTGCCAATGTTTCGACGCTGCCGGGACTTGCAGGCTCCGCTATGGCCATGCCCGACATACACTGGGGATACGGCTTTCCCATAGGGGGGGTGGCCGCTTTCGACGAAGACGAAGGCATAGTTTCACCGGGAGGTGTTGGATACGACATAAACTGCGGTGTGAGGGTTCTGCGCACGAACCTGTATTATAACGACTTAAAAGATAAGATACATCCGCTTGTGGATGAGATGTTCAAAAACATACCCTCCGGAGTGGGTTCCAAAGGCAAACTGAGGCTTGGCAGACAGGAGATGGAATCGGTTTTCGAAGAAGGCGCCGAATGGGCTGTGAACCACGGTTACGGATGGAACGAGGACCTTGAACATACGGAGGAGAACGGGAGAATGAGCAACGCAGACGCATCTTTCGTGAGCCGAAAAGTCATCTCAAGGGGAGCTCCGCAGCTTGGAACGCTGGGGGCAGGCAACCATTTTCTGGAGATACAGAGAGTGGATGAGATATATGAGCCGAAAATCGCCAAGAAATTCGGGATAGGCGAAAAGGGACAGATAACCGTGATGATTCACACGGGTTCGAGAGGTGCCGGACACCAGATAGCCACGGATTATCTCAGGGTGATGGAGAGCGCCGTTAGGAAATATAACATAGAACTGCCGGACAAACAGCTGGCATGTGCTCCGGCCAATTCAAAGGAAGGGCAGGATTACTTCAGAGCAATGGCGGCAGGTGCGAACTTCGCATGGGCCAACAGGCAGATGATAATGCACTGGGTACGGGAATCTTTCCAAAATGTTCTGAAAGAGGATGCTGAAAACATGGGCATGGAACTGGTCTATGATGTCGCACACAATATCGCCAAGCATGAAGAACATATAATAGAGGGAAAACGGCGGAGGGTCTATGTACACCGAAAAGGAGCCACGCGCTCTTTCGCAGCCGGAAGGCAGGAGATACCCGTAGCGTACCGGGATGTCGGTCAGCCGGTTCTTATTCCCGGAGACATGGGGACCGCATCGTATGTTCTGGTCGGTACTGCCAAGTCCATGGAAGAGTCTTTCGGTTCGTCCTGTCACGGAGCCGGGAGAGTAATGAGCAGAGGTCAGGCTAAGAGGGAATTCAGTGTGAACGGAATAAAGGGAGATATGGAGAAGAAAGGCATATATCTCCGAGCCGCAACGAAACATGTGATACTCGAAGAAGCACCCGATGCATATAAGAACATAGAGGATGTTGTGGAATCGGTGAACGGAGCCGGGCTGGCAAAGAAGGTCGTCAAGCTCAGGCCTCTCGGGGTTGTGAAAGGATGAAAGGTCTAAAAGAAGCGGTCGAAGAGGTCAGGTCGGAACTGGATGAGAAGGACACCGTCCGAGAGATTGCGATAAAGGCATCCCGCGAGATAAGGAGAAGGGCGAAGAACGCAATATTCGGGATACATCGGGGAGAGGACGTTCTTGAAGAACTGAGGGCCCTCCGGCACGAGCAGATGGCGCTGATATCCACGCTTCGGGACTATCCCGAACTTGCGCATGCAGGTTATGTCAGTGAAGCACTTCAGGAACTCACGGAGGCACTCGTTCTTTATTCCACCATAAATGGTAATCCCATACCTTCAAGTCGCGAATTGAAAATAGATGCATCCTCCTACATCCTCGGCCTTGCGGATACCATCGGCGAACTGAGAAGGGCCGCCCTCGATAGTATGAAGGCGGGAGATGAGGAAACGGCGGCGCTGCGCCTACGGCAGATGGAAGAGATATATGAAGAGATAATGGGTCTCGAATACCCTTCCGCTGTGGTGAACATACGACAGAAGCAGGACACGGCCCGTGTTCTCATCGAGAAAACGAGAGGAGAGATATCATTATCAAAGAGGCTTCTCGCAGTGGAGCGAAAGCTGGACTGACACTTTCACCCACCCCCTCTAAACATATATAAGTAAGACATCCTTCTGAGAGCGGAAGCCGGAAAAAGGAGGCTTCAAGAGGTGAAAAATATGGAAGAAGAAAAAGTTGCGCTCCATATTTCCAGAATAAAAAGAGCGCTGGAAAACGAAGGAAAGCAGGCGGACGAGAAGGAGATAAGAAAGTCGTTCCTCACATACCTCGTGAGCTACGGCCTGAACGAGAACGTCTCCGAGAGAAAAGTGTTGGAGGACTACGGAATATCGGTGGAGAGCGCAGAGGTCGGCGCGGAAGTAAAGCTCAACTCTCTCGTTCCGAACGACAGGGTGACCGTAAGAGGCGTTGTTGTTAGCATAAACAGGGCGGTCTCCACAAAGGATGGAGTGGAATCCACGAGATATTACGGGATACTGAAAGATGACACGGGTTCCGCACCTTTCAACGCATGGAGAAACAGTATCCTTGATGGGATAGAGAAGGGAGATTCCATAGAGATAGCCGGCGCCATGGTCGGAGAGTGGAACGGGACCCCGCAGATACGGATAGTCAGAGGTACGACGGTGAATAAAGTGGAACTGGATTTCGATATACCTGTTTCCGGTACATTCGGAGGGCCAGTCGAGGAGATGGAACTCTCGAAGATATCTCCTGGAAAGAGGGTGGCATTCACGGCCCGTATACTTTCGATAGAGGAAAGGACCATAAATGCAAGAGAGGAGGAGAAGACGATATATTCCGGTGTGGTGGCAGATAGGAGTGCCAAAGTCTCATTTACCGCATGGAAGGACTTTGGTCTGAACGCCGGCGATGTTATAAAGGCCGAAGGAGCCTATGTCCGTGAATGGAGAAATGCTCCTCAGATAAACCTTGACGAGGGAATGGATATAGAAAAACTCGATATCGAGTTTCCGAGCATCGAAGAACTGGACCGGGGGACCCCGATGCGAGTGTGGGAGGCAGAGGAAAGAGGGACAGTCAATGATGCCCTGATAAAGGCCACCATGATACAGGTGAAACCGGGAAGCGGACTGATATTCAGATGTCCCGAGTGCAGATGGGTCTTACAGGATGGAGTATGTAAGAAGCACGGAAGGGTCGAGGGAGTTCCGGACCTCAGGATAAAGGCCGTAATAGATGACGGTACGGCGGCGCTCAACATGGTTGCCGGGAAGGAAGTCACATCAAAGATACTTGGAAAGAGCGTCCAGGAATGTGTGAAAGAGGCTCAGGAGAAGATGGACCGCGCGGTCATATTCCGGGAACTTGAAGAAAAGATTCTCGCTAGGGATTTCAGATTCAGAGGCAATGTTCTGACGGATGATATGTCCACCACGATGATAGTCAATGAGATGGATGAAATAGAGGAGAACCCGGTGGATGCCGCGGAGTCTCTGATAGAGGAGTGGGGTGTTTAAATGATGAAAAGAGAGCCTGCATGGAGGGTCTTCGCACAAGAATACCGAGATGCTACACTGCACGAGACCTCGGACGAAGAACACAGTCCGCTCTATATCACCACCCCCTTGGGTGCAAGGATAAACCGTCTTTTCATAGTCGGAACATTGGTGGAGGTCACCAATTACGGAACGGATGACGAACCCTCGGTCAGGGCGATGCTTGCTGACCAGACAGGACATTTTTACCTGACCACGGGGCAGTACAACCCGGAAGTCGGTTTCGCACTTCTCAGGGCTGAGACGCCCTCTTTCGTTGCGGTCATAGGAAAGGCACACATATACGTCCCCGAAAACGGGGTCATGAAGAAATATGTGCGCCCGGAAGCCATCATACAGGTGGAGAAGAGCGTCAGAGACCACTGGATAGTCGAAACTGCAAAGGCCACCAGAGAGCGTATCGAGGCAATCGCCGAAGCCATGGGGTTGGAGGAACCATCCGAGGAAATGCTTGTAAAGATCGGAATACATCCGAGGCTTGCAAAAGGCACTATGGAAGCTGTAAAACACTATGAAAACATAAATCTGACACAGTATGTCGAGATGGTCGGTGATGTGCTGAGGTATGTGCTTTCCCAGAGGGATCTGGACGATATGTTGGAAGATGGTGCGGAAGACCTGAGATATAAAGTGAGGGACCTAGTACTCTCTGTTGAAGACAACGGCGATGTCCTCTGGGCGGACCTTCTAAATGCAGCGGAGAAGGAAGGTATTGACCAGCAGCTCGTAAAAGACGAGATAGACAGAATGCTCAGGGAAGGCTCGATATTCGAGAGACAGATTGGAGTTCGACTGAAAATAGAGAAGGACGACGAACTCTGGAATTAGTTCTTAAGCATCTTCATGCACAATTCCTTTCCCTTTTCCGCTTTTTTTCTGAAATTCGAATCCGGAGCAAGTTTTATCGCCTTATTGAACGCTTTCAGGGCCTGTCTGACATTTCCCAGAACTAGAAATGAATAGCCTATGTTGAACCACACCCTCTCATTGGCCGGATTTATCCGCAATACATTCTGGTATGCTACGAGAGATCTTTCATATTCATTCATTTGGGTGAACACATATCCTATGGTTATCCAGTAAGATTCCCGCTCTTCCATCTCTATCAGTTGTTCGGCCACTTCAAGGGCGTTGATATACTCCCCCCGGTCTATGTACACCTTAAGGAGGCGGGTCTGTTCTTCCAGTAGCTCGCGAGATACATTTCCATGAGTGGGCACATGAGGAGATATCCGTTACATTCATAAAACTTTTCCCAACTCTTAAATATGGAAAGTATCATCTTCCCTCATGTTGTCACAGCCTGATGTTGAAATACATGAACTGAAGAAACTCGATCTCAGGACCGGCGTAATACTGGATGGTTTTCCGAGCATAGGCTTGGTCGGTTCCATCGTTTCCAATTACTTGGTCAACATAATGAATCTTGACCAGATAGGGATAATGGACTCCCCCTATTTTCCCACCATATCTCTCATAAGAAATATGGAGCCCAACAATCCGGTCAGGATTTACGGGGGCAAAATAGAGAGGAAGGATGAGGACAATCTTAAGATAGCAGTCTTCGTCTCCGAATTTCAACCATCTTCCGAAATGATAAAGCCGATATCCATGGCCATCCTGAACTGGGCACAGGCACAGATGGCATCTCTTATCGTCTCTCCGGAGGGACTTGCAGTGGAGGATATGCTAATGCCCTCCTCCGCAGATAAGGAAAAGCTGGACGTTTATGCCGTAGGAAGTACCATGCATGCAAGGCTTTATTTTGAACCATATTCAGATATAAAACCTTTTGACGAGGGGGTCATATCCGGCGTGGCAGGTGTGTTGCTGAATGAAGGAAAAAAGAGAGGATTCGACGTCATTTCCATGCTTGCGGAAGCTCACGAATCATATCCGGATGCCAAGGCAGCAGCCAGAATAATCGAGGCATTGGATTCCAGCATACTCCATTTGAATATAAATACGGACCCACTCTACAAAGAAGCCGAGATAATAGAAGAGAGCATAAGGCGCTTTCAGCAGCAGAAAGAAGCGGCGGACAAGAGGCAAAAGGATGTCAAGCCTATATCTCCCATGTACGGATGATCGGGAGAGCAACGTGCTCTTTTACGCGTGGCAGTTGAGTACCATCCGCCGTCCGTTCAATCGTTGTGCCACAAACTATATATAGAGATGGCACTTCCTTTTCTTTGTTGCTTACTCTAAGCAAGGAGGATATAAACATGAAGAAAGAAAAAATGATTGGCGCGATGGCACTGGCCTTCACCGTTATGATGATATTCAGCAGTATGACGGTGTTTGCCGCACCTCCGCAGCCTATGACCAGACAGGGTATAGCTAACCTTGACGGAGTTGCCGTCGGGGATGGAATGGAAATCTCTGCATGGGCGGACGGAGTTAAATACGTCGCAAATAACACATACTACGGAGATGGAACATACAAAGTGAACGTACCCGGAAATGACCCGGATGTTACGACCGAGAAGGATGGTGCGGACGATAATGAACTGGTAGTGTATTGGATGTCCGATGGAACAAATTGGTATATTGCCAATGAAGTGGATAATTTTGTATCCGCCAGTGATATACTCGGAGACCTCAACTTCACTTCCGCATCTCAGCCGTATATGGCAAAGATATGGGAGATAGTTCCTGAGCCTTCCAGCGGAAATGATTTCATCTGGATAGCTGCCCCGGACACATGGAACGCGTCTGCCTATTCCATAAAGACCGATAACTGGACAGGGATGAGCTTGAATGGAGTTGCCCAGTATAAGTCCAATACCGCAGGAACATGGTCTGCATGGTATGTCGACCTCGGTGGAAACCAGCGCCTGAACTTTAGCGGAGATATAGAACTCGTCTGGGCAGATCCGAACGGCAATGTTGCCGGGGGGAATGCAGTTGTTATAGACCGGGTTGAGTATGGAAGTATAAATACCGAACCCGCTAACACGATAATGCCCAATGCAGTAAAGGTGTCTGGGGCAGGTAAGGCCCTTAAGAGGGCGGGAACCGTGAGCAGCCCGACAGATACTGAGAATTGTTCCAGTGACTTCTCTGAGGTTGATGCAGATTACCCTCTTCTCTGGACCGCACAGCCAGTCTACAACCTCTGGGTTGAGAAGGACACCGTGAACGGAGATGCCATACTTCACTGGGACGATGCAGGAAGCCCGCCGGGCGGATACAACATATATGAGTCCACTGACCCACTGGCAGCATGGCCGTGGACCGCACTTGCAACCGGAGTTAACGGAACATCATACACCCACGCCAGTGCAGTGAGCGATGCGAACAGCCACTTCTATATCGTCAGGGCAACCGATGGAAGCACAGAGGGTGGAAACTCGAGCATGGCGTTCGTAGCAAAGTTTGATGTGGTGAACAACGCTGATAAAGGAGATATTAACTGGGTTTCCATACCTGATGAAATCTTCGCAGCAGCAAGAGACCTGAATGGAGATGGAAAACTTAGTGCAAGTGACATAGTTATTGATATAGAAGGCGGAACCGGAGACGGAACGAACACAAAGATAGACCAGATAGCATACTGGGATGCAAATGGACAGACCACCGGTGCCGTGTATTCATACACAGAGGATCCATTCTCAGGAAATGGATGGGGCGGTACGGACTTTACAATAACACCGGGTATGGCAGTAAGCTTACAGGCAACCAGCAGCTTCACATGGGTGACAAATGGAACTGACAGTGGAACCAACGGATATGACATAATAAACAACGCTGATAAAGGAGATATCAACTGGGTCTCCGTGCCTTTCACAATTAAAGACATGAATGGTGACGGGAAGATAACTGCTAGCGACATAGTACTGCAGATAGAAGGCGGAACCGGAGACGGAACGAACACAAAGATAGACCAGATAGCATACTGGGATGCAAATGGACAGACCACCGGTGCCGTGTATTCATACACAGAGGATCCATTCTCAGGAAATGGATGGGGCGGTACGGACTTTACAATAACACCGGGTATGGCAGTAAGCCTACAGGCAACCAGCAGCTTTACATGGACTCCGGAGCTAGTTCAGGATGAGGTGACACAATAATTAAATAGTAGAAAAAGATGGAGAAAAAAAGAGGTGAAAAAATGAAAGGAAAGATAATAGCAATCGCGCTGGTCGCTCTCATGGCCATGAGTGCGGTCGGGGTGATGCCTACAGCGAAAGGTGCCGCTGAGAAAATCCAGGGATACTGGTGGGACAGCAACGACAACTTTGCCACATACTGGGATGGCGACAATGACATCTATTATGGCATCGTATATGCACACACCAGTGAGGATGTGAATGACTGGTCATCATCTCAGGACAATGGCGGAGAGCAGGACAAAGGATCATATGGAGTTTACCTGTGGGATACAACATCTGGAAACGACCCATTCGCATCTCAGCCCGGTCCTGGCGAGCATCTCTTCGCATATGGAGAGTTCCTGAAGGACGGAATGGGAAGCGGAGTTGGAGACCAGCCGTACAACCACAAAGGAAATGGTGTTGCAAACTACACCTTCTGCTCTAACTGGACAATAGACCCTGCCGATGAATCCACATCCCCCACAAGTCAGCTGGACAACTTCGCAAAGATAGAGATGATACCCACACCCACAGTGACCAGCGGCTCAGACTGGATGAACATAACAGTTGAAGCATTCAGATACACATCCTACAGGACAGAGGCACCAGCCAACAACAAGGCCACATTCGAAAACAGCATAGGCTTCAAAGCATATATTACCGATGTGGGAAGCGGAACCACGAAGACATATGTCATAAACAACTTCACAGCATCCGGGACAGCCCCTGCTCCACCCCAAAATGCAGATCCTGGCTCTACAGGAATCTGGTGGATAAACCTCACAAGCCCGCAAGTTTCTTCGAAGCCCGGAGACAGCACAAATCTTGCGAACAACTACAAGATACAGGTATCCGCTCTCTTCACTGATGGTGCAGGCGGATCCTACGAGACCACTGGATACAGCAACCCACCGGTCTACGAGCCAGAGTTCGGAATGGTACTTGTGCCCATACTCGCAACAATAGGTCTCTTTGTCGCTGTGAGCTATATCTACAGGAAGAAGTACTAAACCCCTTTTCCTTTTTACTTATTTTTCCAGAAAAGCTTTTAAAGGTGCATAGAATTGTTCTTTCATGGCTGAATTCTCCGGAAAAATGAAGCTTATAATAGCTCTCGTAATAGTTGCCACACTTATTGGAGCGGCATATCTGGCTCAGATGTCCACAAAGCCCAACATTGTGGAACAGGAACCTGAACAGACAATAAATCCGATAGCTGTTGTCAACACCACGATGGGGGAGTTCAGGATAGAGCTCTTTGAAAAGGAGTTTAAGAAGGACAAGGAATATGATTCCGTCAGATTAACGGACAATTTCAAGAGATATGCGGCCAGTGGATTCTATGATGGAGTGGTAATACATGGAATCGCTCCGTGGCCGTACAACAAGACAAGGACACTGATATACACAGGAGAATACACTTCCGACCTCTCGAAGAAGGAGCTACCATTCGCACCTATAAAATATGGAAGGAGGACCGATGTTGATTTTGGATTTAAACACACGGACCTTATGGTTTCATGGTTCGAGACATGGAACATTACATCCATATTCTATATCTGCAATGGAGATTTCAGTGGAGATTCTCCAGAGAGTCCTACACTCGATCCCAAAGACCCTGTGTTCGGAAAGGTTATATCAGGTGCGGATGTCATAAGAAGTATGGGGGCTCTTCCAACGCATTATGCGGGGCCGGATTTTCCGAACCTACCTAATGAGACCGTGATGATAAAACATGTTTATGTGTTCTACCCGGATGCTGAGGAGCATCTCGAAATAAGCACGAATTTTGATATCATTGAGATGGAAAGCGATAGAGCACTTCTCACGAGATATCGGAATCCGTTTCCCGGTCTTTCTCTTCATCTTCCTTTATGAGGAACCTGTAAAGTATGAACCAGAAGAAAGCCATCCATGCAAAGAATATGGGATACCCTATGGTTTCATGCACCCATGATAGTGTGTCCTGGCCGTAATAATAACCTGAGAGTGTAACGATGGTCATGCGAATCACATTTCCAACATATGCAAGGACAATAGCAAAGGCGATGAAAAGAACGGATTTCCAGTTTATTTCGCGATATATCACAAGAATAAACGAGATGGATGATGCAATGAATATGCTGAAGGAATATATTCCCGAGCAAGCACGAGCTATGACGATATCAGACTTTATTTTCGACATAGGGTCAGTTATTTTCAGTGTGGCAGGCGGAATTATTATATTTTCTATTCCAAGGGATAATAGGACTTTATGTAGTGGGAGAAGGAGGAAATAGTATTTGAAACCACTTTTTTCCATTGAGAACAGGAAGGGTATGAAAGACATAAGGATCGCTAGGAAGAGGAAAAATGTAAATATGAAATCTCTTTCAAATGTATATTTTTTGGGAACAAAGGGATATACAATCAGGCCTCCACCGAATAAGAGAACCATCATATCTGCATCCCCTACACCCGGAGCTTCGCTGTATCTCTGATACGCAAGATCCAGAGTAATGACCGCCAGTCCAGTGAGAACTGCGACCACGGGGGAAGATATGGGCAGCCATCTTTCCAGCGCTCTCAGCCAATTGTACTCTGAGTCGCTAGAGAGCCCCTCTTCTGACTCCCTATATTTTATATGGATAAACAGAAGAATTGCGCCTAGCAGGCTCAGTATCAGTGGGCCATAAAGCGAGAAATGCCCAAACCAACCCATATAGATAATGTATGTGAACATGAAGCCTATCATTGCAATGATGAAACCGATGAGTCCCAGCAGAGGGGAGGCCATGAAATTCCTGCCATCCATCACGCCTCTATCTTTCTCCTGCTTATTTAAGTTTTCTTAGCACATCTGTCTCCAAACACCGTCACAGAAAGAGATGAGGACAAAACCATCCTATAGCACCCACATTGGCATTGGGACAAAACTATCCGACCCCTCTCACACTGAAAACATTATGAAGGACACCTATAGCAAAAACAGCCATCTCTCTCCTGTCTTCTCTTCTCTGCCTTATCTTCCATCCGAATC
>CAYYXK010000020.1:0-24087 GCA_964475625.1 uncultured Thermoplasmata archaeon
ATCTGCCTATGCTGTCCCAGCCGCAGCAAGCTGCGGGGTATATTAATTAAATTAAAGTAAATATAAGGAATGTCCACATGTCAGAATAAAATATAATAAATATAATAGTATATGTTATCATACTATACTCAATCAGCAGGTGCTGAGGCATATCTTCTTTTGTGATATATCTTATTTTATTTTTAGATTTACTAAAAAGTGTGACGACAACAGCATATGTTTCGATGCAAATTGCAGGAATTATTATAAATATAAAGGTGAGTAGAATAACTGACCGAAAATCCACTGTTATAAAAGATATTAAAATCATCACTATCATAAGATACCCCATAAATGGGTGCTTCCACAAATCATCTCTTGTTACATACCCTCTTTTTTCATATATTCCGTCATTTTCCACACCATCTTCTAGCCATTTTCGGCTGTTTGAAAGAAGTGTTGGTGGAATTATCTCATCACCCCCCCATAAGACAGGAAAGTGTGTTTTTCCAATACGATATGCATCGGATTTGGGTGAACCAATGGAAAAACGCCTCTACTGCAATATCCTGCCTTTTGACATATGTATGGCGCTCCCATCATACAACCAGTTGTCATGAGCTGATAACATACTGTGGCTACCACAGAAGCACATGCAATTCCTCCAACTATTGTGGTTATACCCAATGCTCCACAGATAGCACCGCCACCCAAACCGCATGTAGGGACTCCCCCCATTCTACATATGAAATTTACAACCATTTTGCAAGCGGTACATTCTGATTCTGGAGGTTTATGCGAATAAGGATCACACCAGCATTCCAAAGGTGGAGGACATTGACCGCATTTATCTATGGCAAGCTGCCGCATTCTGGGGTCTCTGCACTGATATGAGAAGAATTGACAACCCCCTCCATGGTCCGGCAAAACAGGAGGTGTAAACGGGTGCCCTGTCGGGTCTTCATGGTTGGCGGGGTCGTTGTTGACATAGACATACATGTTCATCTCCTTGGTGTGCTCCCATGAGGACTGCATGAACCTGCCTATCTCGGGATTGTAGTATCTGTAGCGGTAGTAATAGATTCCTGTCTGCCAGTCATACTCCCTGCCTGTGTAGAGGTAATCGTTCTGTTCCGCTAGACTTCCTCCATAGCTCACGAGATTTCCCCAAGCATCATACTGGTATGTGGCGACTGTGTTTCCATCCATATCCACCATTGCCCTTATTGTACCCTGAATGTCGGGGATGTAGAAGTATGTTGAGTTGTTGAGAGTCATCGCTACCGGTTCATCTATTCCCGGGCCGTGGGTGTATGCTATGAGAAGGTTGCCGGACCGGTCGTAGTCTGCGATTCTGTCCTCCCGGGCGTAGAGATAGTATGCGGTGGTCGTGCTGTTCTCCCTCATGATTCTGTCACCGGGAATGCATCTTAATGAAGATATTTATACTTTTCGTTTTGATTGACCTACATCTCATCAAAACCCGTGTAAGGGCGGAGCGCCTTCGGTATGATTATCCTTCCGTCCTCGGTCTGGTGGTTCTCCATTATCGCGACGGCAGCGCGTGTCGTGGCTATTGCGGTGCTGTTCAGCGTATGAAGGAATATGTTCTCTCCCTTTCCGCGGTACCTTATGTTCAGCCTGCGCGCCTGATATTCGAGCACATTTGAGGCCGAGACCATCTCCCTGAACTTCCCCTGCACCGGCATCCAGACCTCGAGGTCGTATTTCTTCGATGCCACGGCTCCGAGGTCTCCGGAGCATACATTGACTATCCGGTACGGGAGTTCGAGCGCTCTGAACACCGCCTCCGCGTTGGCTATAAGCTCCTCGTGTATCTTCTTCGAATCCTCCGGCTTCGCGAAGATGAACTGCTCCACCTTGTTGAACTGGTGCACCCTGAATATGCCCTTCGTGTCCTTTCCATGGGCTCCGGCCTCCTTTCTGAAGCAGGAACTCACGCCTACATACCTTATCGGAAGCGTGTCGGGTTCAAGTATCTCGTTCATGTACATGGAGGCCAGCGGGTGCTCCGATGTGGATATCATGTAAAGGTCCTCGCCCTCTATCTTGTATATGGTATCCTCAAAGGCGCTCAGGTCCGTCACTCCCTCCATCGCCTCCCTTCTCAGCATGTAAGGCGGAAGAACGGGCACATAGCCCTTCTTCATGAGGAAATCCAGTGCGAACCTCTGCAGTGCGAGGTCGAGTATAGCGAGCTTTCCTTTAAGGTAGTAAAAGCGCGATGATGATACCTTTGCGGCCCTTGCAATATCCGCCATGTCCTTCTGTTCCATCAGGTCCACATGGCTTATCGGGGTGAAATTCAGGAGCTCATGCTCCATCTTTCCGAGGGATGCCTCTTCAAAGTCCTTCAGGTGGGCCGGCTGGACTCTGGCCTTTCCCCGGAACCTTATCGGAAGGTTGTCCTCCTCGTCCTCTCCGTCCGGCACATCCTCGTCCAGAAGGTTCGGTATCGAGCGGAGCAAGCTGTCCCTTTCGGCAAGGTATTCGTCCACCTTCACCTCAAGCTCCTTTATCTCCGAGGATATGGACTTCATCTCCGCGGTTATCTGCGAGATGTCGCCGCCTTCCTTCTTTATCCTGCCTATCTCACGGCTCTTTGAGTTGCGGAGCGCTCTGAGCTCGTTTATCCTCTTCAATGCGTCCTTCCACAGGTTGTCGTATTCCAGGACCTTCTCGACTATCGAGGTGTCTTCCCTCCTTCGCCTCTGGGATTCCCTGACGACATCCGGATTCTCTCTCAGGAGCCGTATATCAAGCATAATGGAGCATTCGAAGGGCATATATAACACTTGGTGATTGCGGATTCTCCGAGCAAAAGTATTATAAAGGGTTAGCAGTAGGAGAGCGCTAACCTCGATTTCAAGGAGGCAAAACATGGCAAAAAAGGCAAGAGCAAGGGTCGCTGCCCGTAAGACACGAGAGGCATGGAAAGCCAAGCAGTGGTACAGAGTACTCGCCCCCGGTATGTTCGGAGAGGCAGAGATAGGAGAGACTCCCGCCAGAGAACCGGAGATGCTGCTGGGAAGGGTGAGCGAAGCCAGTCTTCAGGACATGTCGGGAGATTTCACAAAATCCCATATCAAGCTCTATTTCAAGATTAATGGAATAAAAGGAACCGATGCGACAACGGAGTTCATCGGGCATGATATGACCAGTGACTACATCAGAAGGCTCACCAGAAGAAGGAATTCCAAGATAGACGATGTGGTCGATGTCAGGACGAAGGACGGATACAAGATAAGGATAAAGGTCGTTATGATATCAGTAGGAAGGATATCCTCATCCCATAAGCATGCAGTGCGTATGCAGGGTCGCGAGACGATAACCGCCATCGCTTCCGGGATGACCATGCCGGAACTCGTGAAATCGATGGTTTCCGGAGAACTCTCGAAGAATGTTGCGAAGAGCTGCAAGAAGGTCAGGCCGCTCAAGAGGGTTGAGGTAAGGAAATCCGAGATACTGCGCAAACCTGCTGTCAATACCCGCGAAGAGGCTGCGAAGGAAGATCAGGAAGAGGCGGTCATGGATGCGCTCGAAGTCATCGATGGCATAGGCCCCGCCAAAGCGAGACTCGTTTATGATGCCGGCTATCACGATCTCGAATCGCTTAAGGAAGCAAGCCTTGAAGACCTTGAGTCCATTGAAAAGCTCGGAAAGGTCGCCGCAGGAAAGATATACGCGGGTCTTCATCCGGAAAGCTCCGAAGAGGAGAGCCCCTCCGAGGAGTGAAATCCCCACGCCGAGGTGGCTCAGCCTGGTGGAGCGTCGGACTCATAGGGATTGACGCGGACGCTCGTTCCCGGGAAATCCGAAGGTCACGGGTTCAAACCCCGTCCTCGGCACTTATCCGGGGGGTTTGAACCCCCGGTTCACGAGCAAATCTTGATTTGCGAGCACGACACGCAGGATGGGTGTCTGTGAAGCCTGTCCTCGGCACTCTCAACGAGGTGATATCACGGAAAAACCGGATGTTCTGGATGACGCGGTGAAGATATCCGAACTGGATGGAGAGGATATGCTTTCTTCCATTATGTCTCTTCCTGAGCATATCGTCCGGGGCATGCAGGGAAATCGCATAGACATCCCCTATTTCAAACCTGAGAACATAGTCGCGTGCGGGATGGGCGGTTCCGCAATAGCCGGCGAAATCGCATCCGCATGGCTCTCGGAAAGGCTCTTCATACCCTTCGTGGAGAACAGGAACTATGATATCCCCAGTTTTGTCTCTGAAAAGACCCTTGTGCTCGCGCTGTCCTATTCGGGGAATACATATGAAACACTCAATATGGTGAGAGAGGCATTGAACAGGAAGGCGGTGGTGGTGGCGATATCCTCCGGGGGGAAGCTCAGGGAGATCATGGAAGAGGAAGGAGGCTATTTCATAGAGGTTCCGGAAGGGCTTCAGCCTAGGGCGGCTCTCGGCTACCTGATATCCGCAATAGGCAGCGTAATGAAATCGCTCAAGATATACGACCCGGAGGTCGAGCTGCTGAATGTTGGCGCTCTTCTCAAGAAGATGCGGAAAAAGTTGAATCCGTCGGTTCCGCTCAATGAAAATGAGGCAAAGAAGATCTCCGTCGAATTGAAAGATACCATTCCGGTGATATATTCCTATGGCCCCTATGTCTCAGCGGCCAACCGCTGGCACACACAGATAAACGAGAACTCGAAAATGCTGGCATTTTACGGAGCGCTCACCGAGATGGACCACAACGAGATAGTCGGATGGAAAGATAAAGCGGACGGCTTTTCAGCGGTTTTCCTCAGAGTGGATGAGAACGAGATACTGAGAACCGTGACCGATTTCAACAAAAAGACCATAAAGGCTGCGGGGGGAAAGACCGTTGACATCGAAGCGGAAGGAGAGAGCACACTTGAAAAGATAATGTCCCTTATCTATATGGGGGATTTTGTCAGCTACTACCTTGCCATTCTCAGGGGAATCGACCCCACGCCCGTGGATGTCATAACGGAACTCAAGGGGAATGTAAGGAAGGTCCTCTGAACAGGTCTGTCTGAAATTGTTATATATGGGGAAGAACAAGCAGTTTAAATGATAGCCATAGACGGCCTTTTGAAAAGATACGGGGATATGATCGCTCTAGACGGGGTGAGCGCTCTCTTCCGTGACGGCGAGGTTACGGCCATACTCGGTGAGAACGGTGCGGGAAAGAGCACGCTTCTGAAGATATGCGCCAATGTGATACCCTTCGATTCCGGGGAGATTGAGATTGACGGTGTAGCGGTCAGGGGCGACTCCATAGAGGCCAGAAAGATAACCGGATACCTGCCTGAGATGCCCTATCTCTATGAACGGCTCACCGGAAGGGAGTTCCTGCACTTCATCGCATCGGTCAGGGAGATGGATGAAGCCGAAGAGAAGATAGAGGATCTGGCCGGAAGGCTGGGGATACTGGATTTCCTCGACTACGAGATAGGCACATAGTCAAAGGGAATGAAGCAGAAGATATCCATCATAGCCGCCATAATGCACTCGCCGAACAACCTTCTGCTTGATGAACCGGTATATGGACTGGACCCGCTCACATCCAGAGCCCTTCAGGATTTCATCAGGGAGCGCTCCGGAACAACGGTGATAGCCACGCATTCCACGGGTCTTGTCGAGAATGTTGCGGATACGGTCTATATCATGAAAAGAGGAAAGATAGTGTTCAGGGGAAGAACGGACATGATCATGAAAGAACACAGGAGCATGGAAAATGCGTATTTCTCTGCTATCAAAGGAAGGCTTTAAGGTCTATTCTCTGGAACTGACCGAGATATCCAGAGCTCTCCGTGCAAAGGCGAAGGACAGTCCGGTGCTGTATCTTTGGTTCTCTGTCATAATGGCCACAAGGCTCACGGTCTTCGAAATGGATGCCAGTTTCCCTCTGGACATGGAGCAGATATTCTTTGCGGTGTTCTTCCTGTTCCTTCTGAAAGCCTCCGCCGACATACATCGATACTTCATAACATCGGATCGCATGGAATATCTCTTTGCATCGCCCCTATCCCGCCTGAGCATTCCCTTGGGTGTTTTCATGGTCATATTCTGGACGAACCTCGGACTCTGGACACTTTTCTCCTCGACTTACATCCTTATCCTGAGTCTTTACTCCGTACCCATAGTCTATCCGTGGCTTTTCCTCAACTTCACAATGGCGGTGATGCTCTCTTCCGTTCTTGGAACAGGGATGGCCATACACTATTTCAGCCCGAAACGCTGGCTGATGGTGTTCCCTGTCTTTTTCATATCCGCACTGTGGTATTTCCATGATGCCCGGCAGACCGGTTTCATACTGCTGTCCTCCATACCGTACCTGATTTTTGCGCTCTATGTCTCACCGAATTCCTTCGGATACATCGTTAGAAAGGAAAGGAAGGACGCGATAGCATACACTCGTGCCGTTCGGGATGCGGTCGGTGCGATGCGCTGGAAGGAGATGACCGTGTTATGGAGGGACCGGCTGGTAACGAGCTTCCTTGTGACATCCGTCTCCGTCGGAATAGTGAGCGGATATCTGGCCGTGCACACTGACCCGAACATCTTCCCTCCTGAGGCAAGGGTCATGGTGATTCCCAACCTTCCTTTCATATTCCTTTTCCTCGGCATCTTCATCCTCGCTTCCTATCTCTTCGTGTTCCCCGCGCTCAACACCTTCCTTGCGGAGGAAAAGACGCTGTGGATACTAAAAAATCTTCCTCTTTCGGGCAGAGATATCATTTACGGAAAGCTAGGAGGATTGGTTCTTCCTCTCATCACCGCTCTGGCATTTCCATTCTATTTCGCCATATTCACCGGAATGGGGCGGATTTTCCTCTCTTTCGCAGTACTATTGCTTGCATTCTTCCTTTCGCTGGCCGTGTCACTTCCGTTCGGGATAAGATACGCCGGAAAGAGGTCCGATGTTCTCCTGCTTTACACTGTTTCCATACTGATATTCACCGTCCTTTCCATCGGTGCATATCTGATGAAAAAGAGCGCCGAGATGGGTTTCCTCGGTATCCTCGTATCGATACTGATACTCGACTGGAGCGCATTCCTCCTCTATCTCTCGGTCGAGTTCTCGGGAAAGATGATGGACCGAAAATGGATATGAATGCCTATAATATGCCCATATCACTGAGCTTTTCGGGAAGATATGTGTCCGTCACGAAATCAAGTCCGTACTTTGCAAGAGCCTGCTGTTCCGCTTTCTTTTTAAGTTCAAGCATGGCCTTTATCTCGGATGTCCAGAACTCGGTCTGGAAGCGCGGGTCCGAAAGCTCCGCCTTCAGAGCCTCCACATCCCTATCGCTCAGTTTGTCCGTGGGAAGGTCGTATGTGAGTATGTCCGATGCGGTTATTCCGACGAACTCGGCCGAGGGTGTCGCGAGATACTCCGAAAGATGTGCGGTCTTTATGGCACCGTAGGCCACGGATGCGAATATCCTGAACGACCATGGGTCACCGTCCGTGAAGACCAGAACCGGAAGCCCCATCTCTTCGTTCATTCGTTTAAGGAAACGGCGTGTGCTCCTTGCGGGCTGGCCCTTCAGATGCACCAGAACTGCCCTTTCCTTCTCATCGAAGCCGTTCTCCACCAATCTGTCGAACATGCCTCCGGTCTCTATGGCTATGACGAAGTCGGCATCCACATCGAAAAATTCTATCTTATCCTTCTCCACATTGTAGGGTATCGTGTATCCGGAATCGCCCACGTCATCCCTGCAGTTTATCCTCTTCTTTACGCCTTTGCGGTTGGTCTCGTTTATGGTCAGGTTTCCGATGACCCTTGCGCCGTCCTCTTCGGGCCGGAGTTTGAAGTCCTCTCGCATATATCTGGTTATTATCTCAAGGTCTTCCACAAGGTTGTTGGACTCGTCCTGCGCATGGAATTTCGCTTCGTTCCAGCCCTCGGATATATAGTACATCTCCCTGAGGGTGGAGGATTTCTTCTGCTCTATCATGTCCTTTATGAAATCCAGCATATAAAGCGTTCTGAGAAGCATGTATGCGCCATCCAGCTTCTTTGCGCTCCGATGTCCGAAATTCCCGCCGTATTTCCAGACACCGTGCCGTATGTCGAAGACTATGTTGTTCTTTGTCCTCACGGGAATCTTCATCTCGGGAATCTTTCCGTCCTTTATCTGCTTATAGATGTCCTCAGCTATGTGCTCAAGGCTCTTGACCGCTTCGCTCTGGCTCTGTTCGCTCATTCTTCAAGCACCCCCTCTTCCGCCGACCTTACGGTGACCTTCTCCGTCTCTATGTTCCAATCTCCCGGAAGCGGCTCCGCACCGACGACCAGCACGGGGTTTATCTTATCCGTATATACATCCATACTGTATTCTCCCTTTTCAAGCCTCAATCTCATCTTTATGTTCAGCTCCTCCGTGCTCCGGATGTCCATGTCGTATCTTATGCCTCTTCCGTCCCTGATGCCTTCCGGTTCCATCTTTTCTATGGATTCCGGTTCAATGTCCAGATACAGAGGTATTTTCAATCTCTTAGGAGTGTAATTTATGACCTTCACTTCCACATCATATCCTTTGTCCCTGTATTTTGCCTCGTCATCCACCCAGAGAACCCCCATTATACCTGTTATCGTCCTATCTATGGGAGGGACGGGTTTTCCGGTTATCTCCGCCGATTTTCTTGCTATTTCGGGGATTATCCTTCTGACTATCACGAACTTCTCGCTTGTCTTTTTCTTCTTCTGAAGCTTGTTTATGTGCAGACGCAGGTGGCGAGCGCACTCTTTGAGCGCGCGGTTGACCTCCTCCAGAATCTCGGGGATGTCCGCAACGGCCTCCTTCGCCTCCGATGTGAAAGGGACCCGGGTCGATGCTATGTGGAGAAGTATGACCGCAGGGCCGGAGGGTATTCCTTTTCCTCCTTTCTGCTCAAGCCCGTACTGCTTCCAGTTCGTCTTTTCCACCGCATGGGTCAGAGCGCATGCACCCTGCTGATACAGCAGTGGCACTCTATTGGCGAAACGAAGTATCTCCACCGGCCTGTCCTTCGGAAGGTCCCCCCCATAAACGATCCCCACCTCCACCTGAAACGGGTTTCCCCGATATACCGCAGGTTCCCGCGTGACCGGGGGAACATAGTATTCCGGCTTGTACTCCTTCATGACATTTTTCAGACCTTTCTTTATCAGAGAGGCTCCGATGGGTGAGAGGCAATCCGATGGAGGGGCCATCATCTTCACTTTCTTCATGGCTTTGAGCATGGCTTTGGCATCCTCAACGCTCAGTTCCGCGGGCCTCTTCGAGGGGTCTATGCCTGACTTTTTGCATATCTCATCCGCTACCGACGGACTTACTCTTGAGAATTCATCCGTAAGAAATGCTTTTACCTTCCTGTTCTTTGCGGATTTCAGCATCTTTAACAGTGTTCCCAGCTCAATGCCGTATGGATGGGGCTTTATCTCCACCGTTTTTCTCGGAAGCGTCTCAGTGGCCCGCTCGAACACGTAGGTCGTACCGTTCTCCACATAGGTTATCCTTGCGTGAGGGTTGACTATTGCTGTCCTTCTGAGGTACTCATAAACGGATTGCTTTCCCCTGACGAGCCTTCCTTTGATATGGATCTCTATCCGAGTGCCGTGCTTCACCTCATCCCACAGTACTGCATCCTCGCTTATGACCTCCGGCCTGTTTTTCTTTGTGTCTATCCTGAGAACGACCTCTGTGGCCGCGCTCTTTCCCTTTGTCTTTGAAACTATCCTTGCAGGCCTGCCCGTGCTGAGGAATCCGTACATCACCACACCGGATATTCCTATGCCCTGCTGTCCCCTGCTCTGCCTTATCGCATGAAAACGGGAGCCGTACAGGAGCTGGCCGAAAACCTTCGGTATGTTCTTTCGGACTATTCCGGGACCGTTGTCCTGAAGCACTATCAGATACTCCGTGTCGTCCACCTTCTTCAGCTCGACATAGATCTCCGGAAGTACGTCCGCTTCCTCGCATGCATCAAGGGCGTTGTCCACCCCTTCCTTCACCGCTGTTATCAGTGATTTTATGCTGGAATCGAATCCCAGCACATGTCTGTTCCTCTCGAAGAACTCCGAGACCGATATCTCTTTCTGCTTCTCCGCAAGCATTTCCGCTATGTCCGCCATTGCTATCGATACCCCATCCCTACTTGAGATATAAAGATTGTGATGTCATGTGCTCCAAAAATATTCAAAAAAATTACCATATTTCATATTTCCTTTACTGTCTTTCATATTCAAAAACTAAACCATAAAAATAAAAACTCCCATCTTTACGAAAAATATTTAAAGGTAGGGCCTCATACAATGGCCGATGAGCAGTGAGATGCAGAAGGTCGGCAATGTCACATTTCGCATAGTCGACAGCAACCTTGACATGGGCTTCCTGTGGAAAGATGGTACTCTCTATCTTACACTGAACAATGTCATGCTCACGGACGGGAATATCTGGTATGAGATACCCATAAAAAATCTGGAAAGAATAGACCGTGAGGGCGGTGCTGTCAGCTTTGAGGTCGAAAGCATGACCCTCACGGTGAAAGGCAAGAACGCCGAAAGGCTGATGGCCCTGAGATACCTGCTTCTTCCTCTGATAGAAGGCACATCCTCGGACGACGACCTGACAGAGAGCATCATTAAACTGATGCTTCTCGGAATAAGGGAGGAAAGCATCATGGCCTCACTGCTGAAACGGGATGTCGAAGATGTGAGGGCTTCCGTCTCATATGCTGAGAACAACGGTTTAATCCGGAATGGAGAGGTCACCGAAAAGGGAAAGAAGATGCTCCCTCCGGATGAGCGGGCCCTTCTGGAAGAGGCCGATATGCAGGAGGTGATGGAATAAGTCCGTACAGGAGTTTCGCCCAGAGAATGGCCGCTCTGGACCATATGACAAAACTTGAGACCGGCATAAACACGGCGCTCAAGATGTCCAAGGTCCCCGCCAAGGAAACAAAGAAAATGCTCACCGCTCGAGATAGTGAGCAGGTAAGGAACACGGCGCTCTTCCAGTTCATGCAGGTTCTCTTCAAGGAGATAGGTCTGGGAAAACTGGACATCGAAAAAGCATCCGATTTCTCATATGTGTTCAGTGTCAAAGATTCGCCTGTTCCCGGCCTCATACCGGATGCGAAAGGAAAGAAGACCTGCTACATAACGGCGGAGATGTTCTCAAGCTTCTTCTCCGAAGACATGGGACTTTCATCCACATCCGATGAGACGCTGTGTGCCAGCGAGGGCTATGACCACTGTGAATTCCTCGTAAAGGTCAACGCTCTTCAGGCCTATCAGATAGCACTGGACGAAAATGACAGGAAAATAATAGGTATGAAAATCGACAACCCTGCAATGACGGTGACATCGCTAGCCGAGAAACTTGGGATGGAAGAGGATGAAGTGGAATACAGAATGGGCATTCTGAAAAGATACGGCATATTTGACAAGAACACCAGAGTGACCGAGATAGGAAATACCTATTACCGGTACAGACTTAATACTCCCGTAAAAGAAGAGCAGGATTTTGACCCGCCGTGGAGTATGATGAAAGAGATATCATCGGCGATAGCGGCAGCCCGGAGCTTTGCCGAGGCCGTGAGTGAACAGGTCAAAGAGGAGAAGAAAGTCCTCACTCCCGAGGAAGAGGAAAAGATAGTCAACCTTGTTGAAGAAAGTAAGAAAAGCCGGAGCTTTGCCGAGCTTCTGGCAAAACAGATCAAAGAGGAAAAGGAGGAATGACATGGTAGAAAGAATAAAGACTGGAATATACGGACTGGACTCCCTTATCGAAGGGGGAATAATAGACAAAAGTGCAATTGTGATTGTGGGCTCCAGCGGTACGGGAAAAACCACATTCGCTATGCAGTTCCTTATGCATGGGATAAACATAGGTGAACAGGGGTTGTACATAACCATGGAAGAGAGCCCTGAACAGATAATGAAAGAAGCGAAGATGATGGGCTGGGACATGGAAAAGCACTATGAGAAGGACCTGTTCTTCATACACCTGAAAGGCAAGAACTTCAAAAAGATGATAGAGGAACAACTCCCTCAACTGGTAAAGGTCCGCAGTGACTATGACATAAAGACAAGGGTAGTCATAGACCCTATGACCCCGGTGATATGGGCGACCGAGGATAAACTCATACAGCGAGAGCTCATAGGAAAGCTCTTCTACACACTTAAGGAACTCGGGGTCGTAGTAGCAACCGTCGAGGAACACGCCAGACCGGGAGAGACCATCGGTGAGGATGTCCTTCTGCCGATATATCTGTCGGACGGAGTCATACACCTTGAATACTACCCCATAGGCGGTGCGTTCAACCGGACCCTTAAGATCGTGAAAATGAGGGGGACCGCCCACGGCGAGGATGTCTACCCTTACATGTTCTCCAGAGGTGCCGGTGTCATAGTGAGAAGCAGCCCAGTGCAGATAGAGAAGGAAGAGAAAAGGAACTATGACGAGATATTCGATGAAGCGATTCGTACGGCACAGCACATGAAAGCCCCGGACTATGTCCTTGAGAAGCTCCAGAAGATGAAGGAGGGGTGGACATATCCTTACTCCCCTGAGGAGGCCATACAGATAATATTCGATTCCTACAACTTCAAATGAGTGGTAGCATGGAACACAACGCAAAAAAGACACTGGACCGGAGACTCGAGGCCGAGAACGTGGCCCTCCTAAAGCACCTGCTGTCCATGGAACTCAGAAGGCTCAAGGATGAGGTCGGATGCGACATGATATTCCTTATGGGCGTGGACGGGAGGACATTCTCTTCGGTCATACCAAGAGACCTCAATGCGAAACAGTTCTACATGCTGAATCTCCTGAGAGCGAACATGCCCCACATATGCGGGCAGTTGAGAAGGGAGAACCTCAGGATAGCCATAGAGCAGTACAAAGAAGGAAGTGTCGTAATAGCCGGCGTGGGTGACAATGCGTTCATGACCCTCGAATTCTCAAAGCCTCTTGTTCCCGCGGACTTCCAGAAAATAGTGAGCACCTCCATGAAAGGAAGCACGGTGATAAAACATATACTGGAACTGAAGCCTATAAAGGAGGAAGTTCTCGAGAAATATCCGAAGAACGTTGCCGAAGAACTGAGAAAACTCAGCAGGTTGCTCTTTGTGGAGCGCTTCGAACAGACGAAGCAGTACAGAAAGAATATGGAAATACTGCGGTTCATCAAGGACAAACTGAAAGGGGTCGTCGGTGTCGGAGCTGTCGACGAGATAGTGACCGTGACCTTCAACGAACTCGGTACTTCGGCTCCCTATATGACAGACCAGTTATGGCGCATATTCCTTGAAAACGCCATAAGAAAGCATGTGAACGCCATGAGCGGAGAGATAATGGCCGATGAGTGCTACCGCACATGGATGCCGGAACTGGATAAAAAACTGAGGAGCTTTATGTGATAAGATGGTGGATGAAGAATCTGGAACCATGAGTCCTGAAATCGAGGAAAACGCCTCCGAAAACAGCTCGGAGACCTCGCAGGAGACGAATCTTGAACTGGAGCTCGAAGTTGTGAAGAAAGAACTCGAAAAAAAAGCGTCTCGGCAGGAACTTCAGGATATGGAATCATGGAAAAAAGACATACTGAAAAAGTTGGATGTTCTGGGCAGCGAGATCGATGAGCTCAGGGAAGAGGACCGGCGGCTTCTGACCCAGATAAAGGACTTCACCGAGGCGATCGTCCAAAAGAACGAAGAACTCAGAAAAGAGATAGAGGGAAAGGTGGAGGACGCCAGGCTGAAATCCATGAAAAAAGACATGGGAAAGATGAACAAGAAACTCCTGTCCCTAATGGAAGAGACAGGTTTCGGAGAGATAATCGATGTGACGAAGATACCTCCGAACATACTTGAGATAGTCTATGATACGACCCTTAAGGACATAAGCCTTGCACTCTGGAGGGAATACGGGCCCGGTGCGGAAAAGGTCATAACGGATACTCTTGAAAGGATACGGCTGGAGACGAGCGGTAGCGAGATGTTCCACTACGATGGAAGATACATACGCACCCGAGATGTGGCCAAGAACATAAAGAGAGGTATGATATCTGCAAAACAACTTCAGGACACCTATGAGGCCCTTCTTAAAGCTCTTGTCGAATTCGTACCATCGTACAGCCCGAAGAACTTCAAGGCCATGATAAAACTGAAAAGTCAGGAATACACCGTGGACAAAACGACTTCTCTTCTGGAGCGCGTGGAGATGATGGATGAAAGGATATCCAGAATAGACAAGATGCTGTCGTCTGCCGTAGCCGGGCTCTCATCGCAGGCCGAAAGGATATCCCTTATCGAAGAGAAGGGAAAAGAGAATCTTGAGAAAAGGCTTTCCGAAGAGATTTCGGAGAGAGATGCGAGGATATCGGTGCTTGAAAGGACGCTCGGCGGATTGAAAGAGGAATATGAGATGTCAATGTCGAGTCTTGAAGGGAAAATGAAGGAAAGAGAGGAGACCATCTCTCTTCTTCTGACCAAGATATCCGAGATAGAGTCCAGACTTGGCATACCTGATGAAAAGGAAGAAAAAGAAGATAAGAAGAAAGATGAACCCATTGAAATCGATGTCTCATCCCTAAATGAAGAGGAGAGCTTCGTACTGTCCGCGATACCTGTCGACGGGGTCGGATATGGCAAACTAAAAAGGTCGGTGAGCGCTCTCATATCCTCGCCCCTTGATGACATACTCAAATCCCTGATAGATAAAAAATTCATAGATGAAAAGAAAAAGGGAAAAACGAGGAGATTCCGTCTCATATCACGATCCAGAAAACATGCTGAGGAAAATATCGAGGAAAAAGCGGAAGAAAAACCTCTTCAAGGGGACGAAACGCGATTGAATAAGATACTGGACTCCGTGCCAGACAGGGGATGCACGATAAACCGGCTGAAAAAAACCCTGGGAAAGAGCATGTCCCCGGATGAGGTGGAAGAAATGGTGAATATGCTGGTCGAGAAAGGACAACTGGTGAAAACCACCAGAGGAAGATATACGGTATATGTAAAGAAAGAAGAAAAAGGAGGCGAAAAAGATGCTTGATGTGGCGCTTGTATCGCTCATTCAGGACATGAGCGAGAAGGCAGGAGTAGAGGGAACTATACAGTACTGGCTGAGAGTCGGAGAAAATCTGGCAAGAAGGATGGGAAAAGAAGCTTACATGGGCTGGCCCTCCTTCAACGTGGCACTCAGAGAAGGACGTACGGCCTTTTCAATAGAAGGGGATGTGACCGCCCTTACGGACCTTGCGATAACGGATGTGGATGGAGATGTCGTGGGATACATATATGCACTACGGGAATGCGTGTTCAACCCCACGATAACAAGAATACGGTACAGCGTGGGCGAGGTTCCCGAGGCGGACAGGCTTGTGGCGGAGGAATACAACAACAGCATAAGAGATACGGCCGTCTGCAATTTCTGTGTGATACACCAGAAATTCAGGGATGAAGTAGCGAAGAACATAACCGTGGCGGGCCAACAGCTGGAATCCTATCAACTGGCCGACAGAGGATTCACCGGTGAGACAAAAATAGACCGGCCCAATCTGAAAAAGATAGGAGTGAATGAGGAGTATGTCAGAAGCCTGCTCAGGAACTATGCGTGTGTGTATGCGATAATCATGCATGGTGCCAGGCTCAAAGGTGAGGAGGAAGAATCATGAGAAAGAAGGACCTTGTCAAGGATAATCCTCTGGTAGATGTCGCCGCATATCTCTTCCTTGAAGACATAGCGGACAAGCAGGGTGCGGCAGGTATGAACACATATCTGATGAGCCTTGCGGCGGCACTGGCCCGGAGCATGCCCGAAGAAGAATACGAGAGCTGGGAGGACTTCGTGGAGGCGCTTAAAAACGGAGACTCCGCGCTCTCGACATTCGAAGAGGTCGGGATGCCCACCAAACACTGTGTGGTAACGGTCGAGTCTCCGTTCCTCAGAGGTTGGCAGGAATACACCAAGAGGATAGGGAACTTTGCCAGCATACACTACGAGGTGGCGGATTACTACAACTCAACGGTGAAGCCGGGAGCAATAGACAGTCAGGACATAATCATACAGACATATAGGGCCGAGATGGCAAAGAGAATAACCGTCGAAGGCAACCAGTTAAGGGTGGCACACATAGCTACCGTTGCCCCGGATGGCACAAAAAAGGTTGCTCCGGATGAATGGCTTCCCATACTTCTGGAGAAAGCAGGGATAAGCCAGACGATGCTGAACATGATTATGAGGAACAATGCCAGTGTCTGGATAGTCTACACCGAATAAACCCCTTTCCTTTCCATTTGTGGTGAGATTTTGAAAGAACTGCTGAGTCGTGAGGACATCTCATATTACAAACTGGAGAGCCCTCGCGAGGTCGACAAAATAGATATTCCCGAAGAAGAGGGAGGTTTCGATTTCTTTCACGGCCTCGGCATAATCGGATATGACCAGGCGTTCAAGATGTGGCTCAGGAAGTTCCCGCGCCCCGTGCTGATAATCGCAGTGCAGAGAAACACCGTTGTCGGCTGGGTATATGTTGAAGAATGGAACGAGGTCGCATATGACCTCATGCCGGTCTATGTCCTGCGTGCGATAGAGATTCATCCGGATTTCAGACGCATGCACATAGGTTGTACCCTCCTCATGCTTGTGCTCAAAGAGACTAACGGGTATGTTATAGCCAAACCACTGACGTCCGAGGGGGAGAGCTTCTTTAAAGAAGCGGGATTCAAATCCGCGGACGATTTCAGAAAAGTTCCTTTGGACATCAGTAAACAGCCGAAATACCTTATCCTCTCGCCATATATGAGAGATAGGATAATAGATAAATTGAATAAATGAAAAAGGTAAATGTGTTTTCAGACCATAGGTTCGAGCCGTATGTGGGGAAGGCCACGCTCTTCGTCGACGACCACTGCATATATCCCGGTCTTAGGTTTCACACCATAGATGAAAAGCACTCTGTCCTTGACGAATAAGCGTATGTATGTGTCTGCCAGATTCATTATTTCCTGTGTGAGTTTCAATCCTGGACGCACCACGCAGAGCCCTATGTCCTCGGACTTCTTTGTGCGCGAGACCGTCGAAAGAAGGTCTCTTATGGCTATGCTGTCTCCTCTGAGATATTCGATCGTATCGAAACCCACATAATCCATTATCGGCCTGTTGACATCCCCTCTTATCTTGGCAAGGTTCGCCGTGTACATCTCGATTATCTCGTCCGTGTCTTTTCCTGCCATAGGCATGACGAAGGGCCTTTCATCCTCTTCGGAGAAATAATCGACGATTCTCACATACTTCTCTGAAAGTTCTTTGGCCTTCTTTTCTCCGAAAAATTTGTATGCATCGTTCATTATGTGGTCCGGAGTGTCTCCTCCCACAGGCACTGCCACGATTCCGCGTTCATGCATGACGAAATTCATCCATATCGGCCTCATAAGAAGATAAAAATCCTCCAGAGAAACATTCGGATCGAGTTCGATCACATTATAGCTTCCTTTTTTGAAGCCTTTTCCGAGCAGAGCGTCCAGATCAGGCGTTCCCGTGCTGTACATTCCCTCTTCTTCCGGTGTGGGTTCCCATTCGCTCACGATATCGGAGATATTGTCCGCCATGTCGAAGCTTCTGAACTTTCCCCTGTTGAGAGTGAAAACATACTTCGGCTGTGCTATGTGTATGGACCTCAGCTTTTCGAGGCTTATCTCTCTTATCCTCTTCGAGTTCTCGGAATGGGCCACCATATCCACCACTCCGTCTACCAGATACTCGAGTTCCGGTGCCTCGTCTTTTTCGAGAACGAAGATGACATGCGTGTTGGATGCCTCCACGAGGTCCTTCTGAAGCATCATTATGAAATCCTCCTGATCCACACGGTGCTTGTGCGTCAGACCTTCGACACTGTCTATTACGACCATGGCCCTTCTGGGAAGTATCGTATCTATGCGGTCATATGTGTATTCTATCTCCGGAATGCGTCCGTATTTTGCAAATACATGGTTCAGGTTGCTTCTTTCCACCCTCTCCGGTGTTTCACCATCGGTGATGTTTTTGAGGAACCTCTTGGCCACCCCTATCGTTTCCGTTTTTTCCGGAGGTATGTCCGCCTGCTGCTTTTTCTTACCATACAGGCTTTCCAGCAGTATCTTTCCTGCGTCAACAACCTTTCTTTTCTTTTCCTCTTCCCTTAACCACGGAAATTGCTGGAACAAGGCCTCGTCGGAAACTCTTGTTGTCAGATAGAAACTTGCCTCCGGAACGCCGAGGTCCTCCATTATTTGAAGGGCAAGGGTCGTCTTACCTGTACCTGCCGGCCCTTTTATCATCAGGGACCTGCTTCCGTCCAGCTCAAAGAACTTCTTGATTTCATAGGGTATGTTTACCTCTTTCATAATCCAACACCTCGGAATTCTTTTATTACTTTATCCATGTTTTTTGAGAGTCGTTCACGGTTTCCTTCGCCGACAACTGCCAGTATGGTGCCGTTTTCCATTCCTTTTATTATAAGAAATGACTCTCTTGAATTGGAGAACACGATATCCGGGGAAGGTATCTCACTTTCCCTGTGCAGTACGACGGCGGCACCGTACATGGCTGCGGATAGGGCCGAAAATACATCTATCTTCTTTCTTTCCAGACCGTACCATGCGATAGGTGCTCCTCGCATCGAGGATATGACACAGGCCTTGGCATTCTCCTTTTTGAGAGCCTTAAAGAGGCCTTCGTACATATTGCTTTTCAAATTTGTCCCCCTTGTGTGATAAGAGAAAGAGAAATGGGGTATTTAATTTTTCCCCTTTGCCCATAATGTCAGAAAGAAAGCCAGTTCTGGTCCGCTCTTTTCCAGTCAATAATCTCTTCATCACTGAAAAATATGGATATTTCGCGCTCCGCACTATCGGAAGAATCGGATGCATGTACGAGGTTCATGGTCTTTATCATCCCGTAATCGCCCCTTATCGTTCCCGGTGCCGCTTCGGCAGGGTCCGTCTTTCCGACAATCTTCCTTACTACTGATATGGAATTCTCTCCTTCCCATACCATCGCGAGAACAGGGCCCGAGGTTATGAAGTTAAGTAGTTTGGGGTAAAAGTCTTTGTCAATATGCTCTGCGTAATGCCTTGCTGCCATCTCCTCCGTTATCCGCATGAACTTTGCGGCGACCATCTTCAGGCCCTTTTTCTCGAAACGGGAGATTATTTCGCCCATGAGAGCGCGGGAGACTGCATCCGGCTTCAGCATTACGAAGGTTCTTTCCATCTCATTCCTTCTTTTTCTTCTTGGAGGTTTTCTCGGCTACATCCTCTTTGGCCGACTTCCTGACCTTCTTCTTGACCGGCTTCTTTTCCTCTTTGGCCTCTTCCTTGGAACCCGTACGTATCTTCTTCTCCTTCTGATATTCGGCCGTCCAGCTCACCCTTCTTGGCACTCTTTTCAGCTCCATCATGTTCTTGTAGCACTTACTGCTGCAGAAGTGAAGGGCGCTGCCGTCTTTCTTGACGAACATTCTTCCTGTTCCGGGTTCTATCTCCTTTCCGCAGAAAGAGCATACTCTTCTCTCAACCATGAACTCACCTCGGCCTCATCTTTTTGGCCTCTCTGGCGGTCTCTTTGAGCATAAGTATGTCTCCGACCTGAACCGGGCCCATGACATTTCGGGTGATTATCCTTCCCTTGTCTCTACCGTCCAGAACACGGACCTTGACCTGCATGGCCTCTCCTGTCATTCCGGTCCTGCCGATTAGTTCGACGACCTCGACCGGAATTCCGTTTTCATCGCCCAATTGAATCCCTCTTTACTTCCTGAGCTTCTCGATCTCCCCGGATATTTCCTTGAGGAGTTCGGCTGCCTTTCCGGGTTCCGTTATGGCTATGGAGGCCGTACCTTTCTTTATACCTGCGGAGAGCCCGAGGTTCAGTTTCTCAGGTACATACCCGTATGGTACGGACTTTTCCTCGCAGAGAAGAGGCATGTGTGCCAGAATCTCGGGCGGGGAGACATCTTCTGCCATTATCACGAACTTGGCCTCTCCTCTCTCTACTATCTTGGTGACCTCGTTCGAACCCTTCCTTATCTTTCCTGTGTCCCTGGCGAGTTCCACTGCTTTGTATATCTTGTCAGCTAGTTCCTTCGGTGTTTCGAATCTCACAAATATTGCTGCCATCTTATTACCTCCTGTGTGGCCTATGGGCCGCATCATTCACAGGCGAGGTCTCACCTAGATTCAGCCCCTATAAAACTGTTTCCATTCCGGATGCCCTTGATGGTAAAGTATATTATAAGAAGGGTGCATACAGGATTATGAGGCTACCCACAGGAAAGATGATAAGAAGCTCCTTCGGAGGCTTTGATGCGCTCCGCGATGTATTCAACGACCTTGAGGATGACTTTGAAGGATACATAAAGACCACTGCTGTCTCCGACATTGTCTCGGAGGGGTTCCTTGTGCTGAAAGGTGGCCGCTGCCCCATGGCATATCATCGTGGAAAGGAGGAGCATTTCGGTGATGAGGCGATTCCGTACATCGTTGAGGACTCCATGGATGCTGACACGGTCATTGAGGTGTTCACCTATTCATACCGCAGTTCCTCCATAGATGTCGCATATCTTCAGAAGATATTTTCGGATTGGGCATCCGGATATAGGAGGGATGACATCCTTAGAGAAGGAGGGAGGGTATCGAGAAGGTCTCCCGAAAGCGACGACAGCGAGGGAATAGAGCGTATAGTGGCAGTCAGGCGGGACTATGAAAAGGAAGACCTTGAGAGGGAGAGAAAGGAAGTAAATCGTCTTAGGGACGAGCTCAGGGAAAGAGAGGAGAAACTGAGAAAGAAAGAAAAGGAACTCGACCTACTTGAAATAGGGCTTATAAGGCAGAGAAAGGAGCTTGAGGATGAAAAAGCGAGGCTGGACGAATCGTGGGCGACCCTGCGTGATATGGAAGATAAGAACGAGCGTGTCCGACGCAGGCTGGAGAGGGAGATAGAAGAACATGTCAAGAGGGAAGAAAGGGTCCTGAAATTGGAGAAGAAGATAGAGAACGACATGGAAGACCTTCGGGAGGAACGGCGTGAGCTGGAAGGACTTGAAGACCGGCTCAAGAAACAGGAAAAAGATCTGAGAAAGAGGGAGATGGAGCTCAATGAAAGGCTGGAAGACCTAAAAAGAAGGGAGCGCTCCGAGAAAGAGAGGCTGAGGGAAATATCCGATAGGGAAAGTGAGATGGAAGAGCGAGCCAAGGAACTCTCCGAGCTCAGAGATGAATTAAACAAAAAAGAGATAGACATGGAACATGTGCGCATCTCTCTTGATAACAGGGAGAAAAAGCTTCAGGACATGAAAAAAGGACTTGAAGAGGAAAAAATGAGCCTTGATTCGGAAAGAAGGGACATCAAGGCGGAGAGAAAGAAGATCGATGATGAAAAGATTGCGCTCGAAAGGGCCAGAAATACGCTGCAATCCATGGAAAAGGACCTGAAAAAGAGGGATGAAGAACTCGAGGGTCGTGAAAAGGAACTGAATGGAAGGGAAGAACGGCTCGATATGAAAGAGAAAGCCGTTGAGGAGCGCGAAAAGGATCTTGAGAAAAAAGAGAAAGAACTTATCTCAAAAGAGAAGAGCCTTGCAAAGGAATCGAAAACCCTCGAAAAAGAGAGGGAAAAACTGGATAAGATGAAAAAAGAACTGCTGCTCCTTGAAGCCGACCTTAAATCGAGAAAAGCGGAGATCGAAGAGAAAGAGGTGGGCATCAAAAAAGAGCTGGAAGAACTATCTTCGAGGGAAGAGAGTTGCTCCGAGAAAGAGGACGAGATAGTTCGTAGGATCGAAGAGCTCTCGAATATGAAAAAGGAACTGTCGGATAAGGAAAAAGAACTTGGCCTCTCCCTGAAAGAGGCTGAAAAGCGTGAAAAAGCCCTTGAAAAGAGGGAGAAAGCGGTGGCATTGCGAGAAGACAATCTGAAAAAACAGATCAAATCCCTTCTGGAGCACGAAAAAGAGCTTGAAAAGAGGGAGAAAGAGGCCGAATCCCTCATGTCAAAAGCGGAAGAAAAAGAGGAAGATGTTTTGCGCAGAGATAAAGATATCAAAAAGAAGGCGGAAGAGGAGAAAGAACGCCTGAAAGCCCTTGAAAATGACCTGAAAGAGAGGGAGAAAGAGCTTGAAAAGAGAATCAAAGACTTCGAAGAGAGACAGGAAGCCATTAGGAAGATACGCGATACTCTGAAGAAGGTGTGAACATGGTCATAATAGACGGCAATTCTCTGGATTTGGAAAAAGTGATCTCGGTTGCAAGGGATATGGAAAAGGTGGAAATATCACCCGATGCGATTGAAAACGTGAGGAAATCCCATGAAACTCTTTTAAAAATCATAGATAGCGACAGGGTCGCTTACGGAATAAAAACAGGGTTCGGGGACCTCCAGAATGTTATCATACCCGACAGCGAGGTGAGGTCCATACAGAGGAACATAGTTCTGAGCCATGCCGTGGGGGTAGGAAAGCCGTTCTCGACCGATGTTGTTCGGGCCAGCATGCTGATACGAGCGAATGCCCTCGCAAAAGGCTTTTCGGGCATACGACCTTCCGTTCTCAATACCCTGATAGATATGCTCAATAGAGGTGTACATCCCGTTATGCCTGAAAAAGGCAGCGTAGGCGCATCCGGAGACCTTGCTCCTCTGGCACACATGGCACTTGTGATGATAGGCCGGGGCGAGGCCGAGTATCTGGGTGAAATCCTGCCCGGAAAAACGGCCATGGAAAGAGCGGGAATAGATATCATTGAACTGGAAGCAAAGGAAGGGCTTGCCCTGTTGAATGGTACTCCTGTGATGAATGCCATGGCTGCCCTTGCGGTGTATGACTCTGAAAATATCGTAACACACGCTCATATCGCGGCATCCATGAGCCTTGAAGCCTTACAGGGTATAACCTCTCCCTTTGACACCAGAGTGCATGACGCTCGCCCTCACAGAGGGCAGATTCGTTCCGCAGAGCTGATGAGAAAACTGCTTGAAGGGAGCGAAATCGCGAAAGAGTCGTCAAAAACCCGGGTTCAGGATGCGTATACGCTGCGCTGTATACCGCCTGTGATGGGTGCCGTCATGGATACCATAGATTATGTGAAAGGAATAGTCGAAACAGAGATGAATTCCACAACGGACAACCCTCTGATATTCCCGAACGGAGACAGCATTTCCTGCGGAAACTTCCACGGTGAACCTCTCGCTCTTGCAATGGACTTCCTTAAGATCGCCTTGACCGATCTGGGAAACATGTCCGAAAGGCGCATTGCAAGACTCGTTGACTCTCATCTTAGCGGGCTTCCCTCGTTTCTTACGGAGAAGAGCGGGCTTAATTCGGGATTCATGCTCGCACAGTATCTCACGGCATCACTGGCATCCGAGAACAAGGTCTTTTCACACCCGTCAAGTGTGGATACGATACCCACCTCCGCAAATCAGGAAGACCATGTCAGCATGGGCGCGAATGCCGGAAGGCATCTCCTTCAGGTCGTGGAAAACGTGGAGACCATCATCGCTGTGGAACTTATGGCTGCGGCCCAGGGCCTTGAACTTCTCGGAAAAACAGCATCTCCTGCCAACAGGTTATCATTGAACACCATAAGAAAAAATATTCCTCATTTGAACGATGATAGAGAGATGTATTATGACATAAAAAAGTCCGTTGAGTTGATAAGAAGCATGGAATTGTCTCGCTCCATTCAAAAATCCGTAAAAATTAAAATTTAAAGAAAAGGGTTTGGTTGTCGTTTTATTCCTCTTTTTCGTCGAGGTCATCGAGATCCAGTATCTCTCCTTCGTCCTCTTCAAGTTCCGGAGTCTCCGAGCCTTCGTCTTCGCCAAGATCGAAGTCCAGTTCATCGCCTTCTTCCTCTACTTCCGTCGGCTCCTCGTCAAGTTCCGGTATCTCGTCTCCGCCTTCGAGACCTTCCTCTTCGGCACCGAACTCTTCTTCGCCTTCTTCCATCGGCTCGGCTCCTTCTTCAGGTGCTTCTTCGGCAGGTACAGGTTCTTCCATCATAGCGACCGGTTCTTCCTTCTTGCCGCCCCAGAGGAGCATCGCAATGACTATTCCGATTA
>CAYYXK010000021.1:0-23176 GCA_964475625.1 uncultured Thermoplasmata archaeon
TCTGCCTATGCTGTCCCAGCCGCAGCAAGCTGCGGGGTATATTAATTAAATAAAGAAGTAAAAAGAAAGAGGTTTTACGGGTATGTCACCGTGTATGTTATCGTTGCAGTGAAGTGATCCTCCGGAGTTCCTCCGATTACCTCAACCTCCCATGCTATCAGCGTATGTGCATCGGCGGTCGTATTGCCATAGTTGTTGGGTCCTGCGGAATACCTTCCGAAGTTCAGGGGTGGCATGTATGTCGAAGTTCCTGAGACGCCCCATACCCATAGTGCTCCGCCACCTGCGGTGAAGTTCGTCATGGTGGACACATCACTGTTTCCTGCCGCATCGGCATGCATGTTCTGGAGGTAAATGTATGATTTTGAGATGCTCTTCCCGGAAGTTGATGTGAGATCCGTGACATTGGCAGTGACAGAGTAGTTCAGATTGCTGCTGACAAATACTTCGCTGTTGGGGCTGAGGACAATCGTAGAACCCGGCGGACCGGAGCCTGTCGGGTTGTTTATGGCAGAGACCTCGGTATATGCATAAACTCCGAATTCATCATACTGTGTCTGAGATGCCCCAGTACCCGAATCCGAAAGAGTCACCTGCGTGTTCCAGCTTCCCGCATCATTGAATGCACCGGATGTCGTTGTCCTGTCCGTTGCCGCATCCCATGTCCCCTCCCCGGCTGCATATCTGACCTGCGGTCCGAAGGTTATGTCTATATTGACGTGGTAGAAATCCTCTCCGTCTCTGACGCCCACGGTTCCGTTGTTGGGGTTGTCATCCCATTCTATGGTCCCGACGGCCCCCATAGTTATTTCGTGATAGTCCACAGGCCACAGCAGAGTCCAGTTTCCGGGCTTTTGATAGGGATATGATGGATCTGGCTGATATCTTAGATGGAAGTTCAGGTTGCCTCCTGCGGTCGCATTATAAAGTGTAGTTTCAACACCTTCATCATACCATCCGTATATATCTATGTTTACATTTTCCCATCCGAGTGCATATGAACCGTTGATGTAGTAGTGATATACTGTTCCGGTATCCACCTGTTGGTTTAGGACGGAGACATTTGCCGCTGTCCTGAGGTCGATCTCATTGAGATGCGGATATATGGTGTTGACCTCTATCTGTGTGCTGGAATCCGCCACCTGATAGGATATCTTCGGAGCGGAACTCACCCCTACACCCAGACCATATCCCGGGCTGCCTGGAGATTTAACGGCGACACCATAGGTATCCGATGTAAATGAAGGGGTGGACCAATCCACGACTCTGCCGGCATTGATATCATAGTACACATACAGTGTTCCTCCGTCACCGACAATCACTGCCATGGTTCCGTCCTCATTCCAGTCAACATCCCTTAGTGCCGGAGAACCGGATGTCACGCCTGCGACCTCAGAAAAAGAATCATCATTGAAGATTTTCCATACAAAACCGCTGTTGCTCGTATTTGTTCCTACAACAAGACCGTATGTGATTTCCCCCATGGTCTGCCAATCTATTCCGTAAAATGCACCTGCATTTGATGGCACGACGAGTGGCTGAGGACTTCCCGACCATGTATACTTGTATGCCAATGCAGAAGCTCCGTTGTGTCCCACTGCATATACAAAATTATAGTATGGATCGACCGTGACCGCTTCGAGGACATCTCCTGAATTCGTCTGATTCGCTGTCCATGTTGCACCATATATGTCATAATAGGCCATAGTTCCGTTGCTCATCGTGTCCTTGCCTACGGCAAGAAGCGTCCCCGAATTTCCATTGAGCGAATCAAAATATGCCCCGTAAAAGACACTTGGAGAAATGCCGCTTATCGTTATCTGCGGGGCTGAAAAATCCGGATTCAATGTGTATGCTACCGCAGTGTTCGTTATGCTCTCTTCACCCACGAAATAAAATGTTCCGTTATGTGCAAATGTGTCGTATACCACATCATAGTATTTCTCACTCGTCTTAGTGATCAACAGAGTCCACCCGTTCGTTGCGTCGTATTTGTATACGACTCCGTTAGTAGTGGTATTTCCGACTGCAATCGCATACGCGTATGTGTCTTCGTTCCACGCAACATCGTTGAATGTCACACCGCTGGGGTTGGCTAAAGCAGTCACCAAATCCTTTGCCTGGTCATCAGCTCTTCCCGGTACGGCTACAAAAGCGGAAGCCACCAGCAGAGCCACCAGCAGTATACTTATAACTCTTTCTGAATTTTTCATTTTTTGTCCTCCTTCTCTTTGGAAGTGTGGAATACACATCACGGATGAAATACTTAAAACTTTTCATCAGTTGTGGCGAAAAGCGTCAATATGTTATTTCGATTATTACAGTCGACCTATATCGATCATCCGGAGTGGAAGGCGGAATCGCCAGATCCCAAAATACTGCAGTATATGTACTGACATCATCGTATCCCCCCTGAAGTCCCGCGGACCATGTTCCGTCGTCAAGATTCGGCATGTAATATGTATCTGTTCCCCATACATATAGTGCAACAGGCGAAGAAGGGAATGCCGTCCATGTGGAAATCTGTGAATTCGTACTGTTGGCATATCCGTTGTTGTTGAGAACATGGACTGCCGTACGGCTTATTTTGTGGGTGCTGTCGCGCTCCCCCACCATGTCACTTATATTGACCTGCACTTTGTAAGGAAGATTTGCACGTACGCCTATGTGCGATGCGGGATTCAGATATATCAGACTGCCCGGCGCACCGGAACCCGTCGGATTGTTTATTGCCGTTATCTCTGTATATGCATAGATTCCGAACTCGTCGTACTTTGACTCTCTCGCAGTTGTGACTGTCGCATCATATATGGTTGCGTTGAAATTCCAACTGTTGAGGTCGTTGAACGATAGCGCCGGATCCGACTGGTTCGTGCTTGGAGACCATCCCTGTCCCGGTGCGAACACAAGTTGTTCTCCGAAAGTTATATTGACATAAAGATGGAAATAATCGAACTCGTCAGCCCCGACAATGGACCCCATAAAACCACTTCTATCCTCTGTCTTCTGATACCAACCCACCAATCTCACTTCATCGGTTCCGTTGGGCCATAAAAGCCTCCAAACACCGCCATTGTTAACTGGGTCTGTGCTGTCAGGTGTAAAATGCAGGTGGAAGTTGTAATTCTTACCTGCGGTATCGTTGTAGTTCCTCATGGCTATGTCGTCATTACCGAAATCATACCATGCAGAAATATCCAATCCTCCTACCTTTGCCCATCCCAGATCATATGAACAATTCAAAAAGAATGTGTATGTATTTCCTACATCCGACTGTTTGTTAAGCCTGCTCTGACCCAGATTGTCCTTTATGTCAATCACATTTATGTGGGGCGTGCTGGAATCTGCGGTTATCTCCGTATCCGAGTTGTACACTTGATATGATATCACTCCGACAGATGCAGACTCTCCCACTGCAATACCATATCCTGGGCTTCCCTTCGGTTTAACTGCGATTGAATAAAGATTATCGGTAAAGGATGAATCACTCCAGTCGGAAACACTATCATGGCCCGGATAATAGACGAATACCTCTCCATTATTGCCAACCGCAATCGCCAGTTGTCCGTTGGGTTCCCAATCGATATCATTCAATTGTGACGACCCTTCCGTCCCTTTTATGGACCTGAAATCGGCCTGAACACCCAAAACAATGTCATTATACCGGCCGTTATACTGGGGATTCGAACCACCGAAAAGCAGGCTGTTACTCCATGTGTTGTTCGAATGATAGAACCTTGCCATATTAAGTCCGCTGGTCGAATCATGATAGACTATCACAGGGTCTCCGTTCATATCATAGGCAATCGAGGTGTAATCCGCAGCAGAATAAAGGCCTATGTCCGTATTCCATGTGCCTCCGTTATTTTCGGAATAGCACAGACCTCCGGCATCGATATAGGATATTCCTATGCGGTTGTCCCGCCATACTGCCATGTCAGTATATCCCGTATCCGCATCCGTGACATATTGATCATTCCATGCGCTGCCATCGTATGATGTATATCTTATCTGGGCATTCAGAGAATCATAATATGATATGGATGGTTGATTGTTGAAATTGAGATATAGTGATATCCACTCTTTGGCATCTCCCACAGTCGAACCGGTATATTGGGGGTGCCATCCATAATAATCTTTATAATTATATTTTATATCTTTATTGGTATCGTCGTAATATGCTACGGAAGGATAAAGCGAACCTCTCTGGATTGCCAATGAGCTCCATGAGCCCACCTGATCCGTCGAATCCACATTCTCTGTCGCCCATGCGGTTCCGTTGTACTTGGCATACATCAAGTCATAAGCTCCCCATTCGCAGTAACTGGTTTGAAGATTGTTGCCGTAATCGACCGCCAGAGAGGACTGGTATCCTGTGTCTCCGTTGGAATCCACGAGCTCGGTAAGCCATCTGCCTCCGATGAACCATGCGTGCCTGAATTCTTGCGTAGCTCCATCGCGATATGTAATGTGGGGTACCGCATACCAGTCAATTGCAAGTGATGGGTAGGGATATTGGGCCGCATCAACCGAAGAAAATGTCCAGTGTAAACCATCGTTATACATGACGGACAAGGAATTATCATCATAGTTGGAAAACGCCACATACATCGTTTGCCGTATGTGGTACATCTGCCACAGGCGCGTGTTCCCACTTGTATCCGTTCCCGTAATGAGAATGGTGTGGCTTGCGGTGTCCCATGAGACGGCAGTGAAATCCGCCGCATCGGCAGGAACTTCTATCGGATAGGCATCACTGTAGTCGCACAGATATGCCACCGCTTTTCCGGTGGACGAATCCTGACCTACGGCGATGACATACTGCGTGTTCGGGTCACTGTCGCATGCGACATCCTTGAGAGATGCTGTTTTTAAAATACTGATTTTATACCAAGTATCTCCTCCGATATCATACCAAGATATCATCCCGTAATCAGTATATGGCGTTCCAACACCTACAAGAGCGCCCGCACTGCCGTAAAAGGGATCGTAACATCCTGCGGTGAATCCGGAGCCGGCAGACTCGACATTGTTCAGCAAAGTGAAGGAAGGTGTGGCGGTATTTGCCCCTTCCATGAGGTATCCATCACATTCCCCTCCGTTGTCACCCAAAATAAAAAAGGAATCGTCCTTGTAATAGACCGCATCATAAATTATCTCTCCGTTGGACAGTACAGTGCTGAAATTCGTCCATCCGTTTTCCGGGTCAAAACGGAATATCTGCCCCGTGTCTGTAGCAGCGGAATCCTCCCCTACGGCAATGGCGTATGCATAGTTGTCCTCGTTCCATGAGACCCCGTGAAAAAGAACCCCTGTCGGTGCCGGAAATGTGCTTATCCTACTGTTGGCTTGGTTGACCGCATTCACCGGTACGATTGTGAATACGGTAAACACTAACAGAAATACGACAAACGCGCTCTGCCACCTTTGGAGATAATCATGCATTGTTTTTATCCTCCTGTGCATGACCTCATGCAGAGAATCATTAATAAAGTTTTTGCCTCTGAAAAGCATATATACCAAAGGCCTATGTTCAGGCGTGAAATCAATCTTCAAAAAGGCAAAGAAGGCAGTATCCCTTGTTAGGTCCAAAAAAGAGAGGCATCAGCCTTTCATGTGCCCGGTATGCGGAGAAGAGGTGGATGCCACCAGCACGAACTGCCCGAACTGCGGTGCCAAATTCCTCATAGGAATCTATACCTGTGGAAACTGCGGTGAGAGGGTTTCCATAGATGCCGAGAGGTGCCCGCACTGCGGAACCACGTTTTACACCGGGAAAGTGAAGTATTTCTGTCCGGAATGCGGTGCGGAGGTCGAGAAGGATGCGACATACTGTGAGGTCTGCAACTCCACATTCTGGAGCCCCGTAGCACGAGAGTTCTGAGCGCCATAACTAAATACACCTCTGTTTTCGATGTGCTGTGTCTCTGAAAAGGCTCGGCCGCATGAAACTGAAATGGTGCGAAGAATGCAATCTGCCGTTAGTGGGCAAAAGGTGCTCTATCTGCGGTTCCGAAGGGAAACATGTCGATATCACCCCTCCCGGAGACATAAGACCCGCCTTCGAATATGACCTTGAAATGATAAGGCATCTTGCGGATGAGCAGTTCGGAGAGGGCTGCGGTAAGCTCTTCGCACCTGCGGACAAAGTCTTCATACTGAATCGCGCTCCGGGAGAGGACAGGATAGACGAAATAATCTCTGACGGTACGGTAATAGGCTCTTTGAAATATGAAATATTCACCGGGAAATTCATCCTTTCGCCGAGGGTGGAAGGTGCCGTCCGAATGCTTCCGGCCCTGAAAAGGTCATGGGTGATCGTGGATGAAGGTGCTGTCGAGCCGATACTGAAGAGCGCGAATGCTCTGGCCGTCGGAGTAAACGAGATGTCCGATGACATGAAAAAGGGCGATGAGGTCGTCGTTCTATCACCGGAAAAAGAGGTCATCGCAGTGGGCAGGGCCATGATGAGCGGAGAGGAGATGGAAAATGCCGAAAGAGGCGTGGGAATCAAGGTCAGACATCGATTGAAGGAACCGGTGAGAATACCGGATGGTGGTCAGGACTGGGATGCGGTCATAAAAGCAAATACGGATGCCGTGCGAAAAAACATATCAAAAGGGATAGAATTCGTTAAAAAGGTCGTTGAGGATAACGATTCGCCTCTCGTTGCATCATACAGCGGTGGAAAGGACTCTCTGGCAGCGCTCCTCATCGCTCTGGATGCAGGATATAAACCTGTGCTGATGTTCCTCAACACGGGCATAGAAATGCCCGAGACCATAGAGAACGCTAGGAGGACGGCCGAGAGGTACGGGCTGGAATATCAAGAGATAGATGCGGGAGATGCCTTCTGGAACGGGCTTGAGATATTCGGGCCGCCTGCGAAGGACTACCGCTGGTGCTGCAAGGCCTGCAAACTGGGGCCGACGACGCTGTTCATAAAGGAAAGATACCCCGACGGCATGATATCCCTGATAGGGCAGAGGAAATACGAGTCCGAATCCCGCTCCAGAAAGGGCAACGAATGGGAGAACCCATGGGTTAGAAAGCAGAAGGGCATAAGCCCGATACAGGACTGGACCGCCCTTGAGGTCTGGTTATACCTGTTCATGAAAGGAGCGGATTACAATCCGTGGTACGAGCGAGGGCTTTACCGGATAGGGTGCTATCTCTGTCCGTCCGCAGACATGGGCGATACGGTTATCCTAAAAGAGAACTTCGACGGCTACGCTCGCTGGGACGATTATCTGACTGAGTATGCCCGAGACAAAGGTCTGGAGGATGAATGGTTGAAATACGGGCTCTGGAGGTGGAGAAGATTCCCTCCTTGGGCAAGATCGAGAGGCTTCCATGCTCCTGAACTGAAAAGAGGGAAAGGGGGTGTCTCCTTCGAGGATGGAAATCCGGTGATAACATCGGTTCCCGTGGATACGGAGCGCATGAAGGCCTTCGCCTCCATACTGGGAGAATGGACTGAAAAAGACGGTTCTATTGAGATAAAGGATGTATGCACTATCGCCGGTGATGAGATAACAATACACGACGAGAGCTTTATCCGAGACATAAAAGGAGTGGTGGAACAGGCCGTGAACTGCATGGGCTGCGGCGTGTGCGTCGGAAGGTGCCCGACCGGAGCGCTCTCCATAAAGAACGGTATGGCCGTGGCCGACCCTGAAACCTGCGTTCACTGCCGTGAGTGTCTCAGAGGCCCGTGTCCGGCGAGGGATTTCAATCTAATAGATATTTATTAAATCTTTTCTTTGGATTAACGAAAAATTTATATATATATATATAGAACTTATCCCGCATTTGGTGGTACGAATGTCAAAGAAAAATGAATGGGTATCTCCAAAAATAGAAGAGGTGGAATCGGAGCCTTTGGGATGCGCAGGCGGTCCATGTGAGAAATACGGCTTCGTAGATCTAAGCCTCTTCTAAAACCCTTTATTTTTAAAATGGTGATAGAATGATGCAAAAAGAATTGACGCTGAATCCCCATATGTATCTATATCGCAATCCTGTTGAATATACTTTGCTTAGGCGATATGAACACCAGCCCACTTCAGTAATAGCCCATCTCAACATATCTGCAGGAGAAATAGTATCTTCTTTTGGATATGGTAAAAAAGTTGGTGATGTTATTAATATTTTAAAAAATAAATATAATAATATGAAAATTGATGATGTTATGGATTTTGTTAAAGAAATGTTTTTTAAGAATGTACTTGTTGAAGGCAAACGGGATAACCCCGTCGTTATTGGAGATTCTAACATGTTCTTACCAATAACTCTTCAAATAGAAATCACCCGAAGATGTGTGTTGGATTGCAAACATTGCTATATAAAAAATAGAAATTTAGAAGAGAAGATAAACTCGAAAACTTTTTCTGAGATTCTTGATATGTTTGAACCATACAATCTCCCTCTAAATGTCCAGATCACCGGTGGAGAAACGCTACTTGTGGAAGATGTATGGGAACTCCTAGATATACTGGAAAAAAGAAATAAAAGATTTTCTTTTTATACAACTGGATTATTGGTAGATGAACCGATTTCAAAACGCCTAGGAAATTATAAAAATTTATATTCAATAAATATAAGTCTTGACGGTAATAAAGAAGAGCATGAATATTTGCGTGGAGAAGGAATATATGAAAAAACTATTAAATCAATTAAAATATTAAAGAAATATAATAAATATGTTCAGGTTGGAATGGTATTGAGGAAGAATCACATTGAAGCAATACGACATGTGAATGACTACTTGAGCCAGTTAGATGGAGTTGAAATGGGTATCGGTTATTTAATTCCTGTTGGAAATGGAGAGAAGATGATAGATGAGGTACCTAGTATGAAAGATTTTGTAGATGGCATAAAACTTTCTGAAAAGTTGAATATTTCTAAGAGTGATTTATTTAAATGGAAAGAAGATGCTGAGAATTTAGAAAAACTTTATATGAGCGAAGACGGATTCTCCAATATGGTACACTCACTGGGTATTGGAGGTGGAAATTGCGGGGCAGGATATGTTTCCGTATCTATTGCACCTAATGGAGATATTTATCCGTGTGTAGTACTCGGATCCTATGAAAAATTCAAAATTGGAAATATATTTATAGATAATATTGAAAAATTATTCAAGGAAGGATCTGTAAAATGGGCGTTTAGAAAAACTCCGTCCAGTGAAACATGTGGACAATGTAGATATTTACCATACTGCAACAAATGTTTTGGCTATGTAGCCGCATTCTGTAATAATCCAGAGAAGTTGTTTCCATGAAAAAACAGTCCTTCTATATGCTACTTGTCGCCACGGACATATCGCTCTTTGGTTCCCTTCTGACAGCTTTTTCCATCCCTCTGCTCGTGTATTCATGGTATCATTCCGGAATTTTCCTGAGCGTTTTTGAGCTTGCCGCCCTGATTCCTTCAATATCTCTTGGAGTCTACATAGGAATCTCCATGAAAAACAGAGATGCCAAGAAAATGTGGGTTTTTTCTTCAATTGTCCTCTCGATAATCTCTTTTTCCGTCTTTATTAGAACCGATGTCTGGTTTCTCCTTATGCTGAACATACTATCGTCATCTATTGGGATAATAAGCACCATATCCTATCAATCCATGCTTGCCGATGTTATCGAAAAAGAGGACCTTTCATGGGCGAACAGCACCCTCTCACTTTCCATGAGCATCGTTGCTCTGACATCTCCTCTGCTTGGGGCATATCTTCTGACCGTGAACGAAGGCCTCCCTTTTCTGGTAGATTCCGCCTCTTTTCTTGCAGCCGCCCTCATAGTATGGAATATGGCCATAGATTCCAGAATTAAAGGTTCGACGGAAAAAGAGAGGTTTTCTGCGGCATTCCGCTCATCTGTTAGTGTCATAAAGAAAAACATGACTGTGAGAAACACTCTGATTCTCTTCTTGGTAACCGGGCTTATCGGCGGGGGCCTGAAAATAGTGAATGTGGCCTATTTCTCTTCCTTTCCCTCATATTATATGATCTTTGGCATTGTAATGGCGTCATCATATGTCGGAGATATCTCTGTGAAATCTGCCGTGAGCGTTAAACTTATAAAAATAAGAAATCCATATAAGATGGTCGTTCTGTCCTCTTTGTTCTATACGGCTTCCTTTTTCATTCTCTTTATCAGAAAGGACTTTTACATGGCCCTTCTGGCATTCTTTCTTCTTGGGATTGGTAATGGCATTCTGGCCCCCAACAGAGTTTCAATAATACAAAAAGACACTCCGAGAGAATGTCTGAGCTCGGTTCTCGGTGTTATGAGCACTCTCGGAAGTTTTTCCAGAATCGTTTCCGTAAGCCTTTTCGGAATAGCTGTATCACTTTTACCCGCCCAGTTCATCTATGGATTTATCGGACTTTTCATGCTCCTTGTTTTTGTGGTATTCTACCCATCCACAAGAAAAAAGGAATAAAACATCTCTCTGATGGATTGATGCTGTCTCGTTCGTCTGCGAATTCGGCATAATGTTCATATTCTCATCCGGTTTTCGACACCCATGCATCAGATAACGGTGATAAGCGGAAAGGGCGGAACCGGAAAGACGAGCATAACATCGGCTCTCGTGACCCTTGAAAAAAGAAAGGTCATAGCGGACTGCGACGTGGACGCTCCCGACCTTCACCTGATACTGCACCCTGAAATAAAGGAGAGCGGGGACTTCTACGGCGGAGTCAGAGCTGTGAAGGATGACGAGAAGTGCGTAGATTGCGGGATGTGCAGGCAGGTCTGCCGCTTCGATGCCATTGACGAGAAGTTCAACATCGACCCGTTCAAGTGCGACGGTTGCGGTTTCTGCGCCTATGTCTGCCCCACGAAGGCCATAGAGATGAAGGAGAACCTTTCCGGCCACTGGTATGTCTCGGAGACAGCCTTCGGCCCCATGACGCATGCCAAACTGGACATCGGGGAGGAGAACTCGGGGAAGCTCGTCACCGTGGTACGCAACATGGCCCGTAACATAGCCGAGAAGGAGGATTATCCATATGTCATCATAGACGGCCCTCCCGGAATAGGCTGCCCCGTGACTTCGGCCATAACCGGAGTTGATGCGGTTCTCATAGTCACCGAACCGACGATGTCCGGTATACATGACATGGAGAGGGTGCTTGGCGTGGCGAGGCATTTCGGAGCAAAGCCCTTCGTTATGATAAACAAATACGACCTGAACGAAGAGATGGCGGAAAGGATTGAGAAGTACTGCGAGGAAGAGGGTGTTCCGGTGGTCGGGAAGATACGCTTCGATAGGGAGATTACGGATGCGATGGTCCATGGGAAGTCCATAGTGCAGTATAACTCCGAAGGAAAAACAGCCGGCGATATAAAAAGTGCTTGGGAAAAGGTTAAGGAGCATCTCTCCTAGAAATATTCCTCTTCATCCTCGATATTTTCCTGAACAGGCTGTGGTGGCTCTGCGGGCTCTGCCGAAACGGTGTGATAAGGAATGTAGGGCTGCGGAACGACCGGTACCGGAGGTGCGGTGAATTCCGGCCTGTAAACCGCATACTCCACGACCCGATAGATGAAACGAACAGAGAATGAGAGAGCGAAAATCAGGGCTATTCCAGGAACCAGAACTTCATAGGAATATGTGTCCCCTTCATAGAATATGCTCATGCTTTTTATGAAGAAATAAGCCCAGAGCACGAGGAAGAGCGCTCCGATTATGCCTACGCCGAGCCTTGCTCTGCTTCCTTTCTCAAAATAGGCTGTCATCGCAGCGAACAGCACTAAAAGAACACCGAAAATGAGGACGTATGTTTCCGTACCGTGAAAATACTCCGACGGGTCAAGGCCATTTTTTGTCAGTATGCCGCTCACTATCCGTATGAATGCGATAGGTAGGGCGATAAATACGATTCCGTAAAGCACCGCTATTCCCGCCGCTCTGCCAGGGTGTCCCATCATGCATCCCTCCTTATCGTATGGCTCCACCCCGAGATGTTCTCGGTGATCGTTATCTCCGCATAATCGGGATGCCCCGAAACCTGAATGTTTATATCTCTACTGACCGTTCCGTATCGGTATGCAATGTAATGTTCATCCTGCGTCCCTATGACACTTCCCGCAGAGTCGTAGATTATCACATTTATCGTCAGGTCAAGGTCCCGCACGAATTCATTCGTGAAGGAGTAGTTCATGCTTATGCTGTTGGCGGCGTACTGGATTCCCCCGATGTAAAGGTCATTGAACGGGGCTCCCCACTGGTATGTGTCATTATATCTCATGGATATTCCGGAATATTCCAGAGCGGCTACCACCGGTATGGGCGTGCTGTGCGTCATCAGGTAATATGTGTCCGAAGCCCCTATGCGAAATACTGCCGTTCCACTGTAATCCCGCCCCAGTTCGATATCTTCGGTGGTTGAGGACAACAGGGAAGTGTCGTTGTATATCTCCACGAGGACACTAGCGCTGCCCGAAAGAAGTGATGAAGTCGAGACCACATAAGGAACATACAGGTTCATGCTCCCTGTGCTTGAATCGTAGTATATCTGCGTATTGTTCTCCTCTATATTTATGTATTTCAGGAGAGGCTCCCACGGTATCGTGTTGTGGTAGTGTACCAGAAGTTGCCCTCCGGCATTCATAAAATAGGCGTTTATGTCCGCATAGACCGTGAAATTGGCATATTCCGTCCAGAGCTTGTTCTTTATGTCTTCGGGAAGAAGGCTCAGGTCTATACTGGCATTGATGTATTCCCGGTGTGTGGTGCCTGCCGGAACCGGAGGGATGTCCTTCTTCATATCAAGAAGTCTGAGCCCGGTCTCGTTGTGGATTATCCATATATGGAGCCGTGCATCCCTTATCTCATAGTTGCCTCCGTTGATGATGTCCACCCATGTTTGTGCGCTCACCGTATCGTTGCCGAACTCCCATTCGATATCATCCTGATTCTGCATTTCAACTGTTACCTTACCTGTGAGAATCGGGGTTACGGCACTGTATAAACTGTAGGCTGAAAACAGCAATGTTATCACGAATATCACATTGAGGGCGAGGAGGGATTTCTTCATAAAGAGCTATTCGTACAAATCATATTTAATCTTTTAGTCAAAAAGAGATTCAAAGGGGATAATCTCTTCGAAAACTCTTTTAATACGGGATGAATACCACAGCGATTGTCATGGACGAAGATGCGGTTACGCTTAAAGTGGTCGAAGCCCTGCAGGAAGACGTGGGTCTGGGACGGGTCAGGATAGACTCGATAACACGGATGAAACTCGGGCTAGAAGTGGGAGAGGTCGTTGAAATAACAGGTACGAAAAAAACATCCGCCCGCGTGTTCCGCTTGAAACAGGAAGATGAGAATCTCGGCATCATAAGGATGGACGGCCTTATGAGAAAGAATGCGGGGGTTTCCATCGGGGACATGGTTTCCGTGAAAAAAGCGAATGTCATGGACGCGGACCGTATATCGCTCGTATTGGCCCTTGACAGGAACCAGCCACGGATAAGCCTCGGTAAGAACATAGAGATATATGTTAAGAGAGGGCTCCTGAACCGCACGGTTTCCAAAGGAGACATAATCGCCGTTCCCGGAATAGCGTTCACCGGAAAATTCCTTCCTTTCGTTGTGGTGTCCACAAAACCCGGAGAAATAGTGAAGGTCACCGAAAATACCGATGTCAAGGTGAAAGAAGGGAGTGCGGACGATATCGAGATGAGCCTTGACGGACTGACCTACGAGGATGTGGGTGGTCTCAAGGATGAGATACACAAGGTCAGAGAGATGATAGAACTGCCTCTGAAACACCCTGAACTCTTCAAAACCCTCGGAATAAACCCCCCCAAGGGTGTACTTCTGTACGGCCCTCCCGGAACAGGTAAAACGCTCATCGCAAAGGCCGTGGCAAATGAGTCTGGTGCGTCTTTCTTCAGCATACAGGGCCCGGAGATAATGAGCAAGTTCTACGGAGAGACCGAAGAAAGGCTGAGAGGCATATTCGAGAAGGCGGCACAGGAGGCTCCGAGCATCATCTTCATAGACGAGCTGGATTCCATAGCCCCGAAAAGGGATGATGTCAAAGGAGAGGTCGAGAGAAGAATGGTCGCACAGCTTCTTACGCTCATGGACGGTATGAAGAGTAGGCAGAACGTGATAGTCATCGGTGCTACGAACAGACCGGATGCCATCGACCCCGCGCTCCGCAGGCCGGGCCGCTTCGATAGGGAAATAGAGATAGGTGTCCCCGACAGGCAGGGCAGGTACGAGATACTTCAGATACACACGAGAGGGATGCCCATAGAGGGTGGTGAAGAGAAATATGATGAGATATTGAAATGGCTCGCTGCCGTGACCCACGGCTTCGTGGGGGCGGACCTTGCCGCACTTTCAAGGGAAGCTGCAATGAAGGCGCTTCGCAGATATCTTCCGGAGATAAACCTCGACAAACAGATAAGCCCGGAATTCCTTCAGAAAATGAGCGTTACGGAGGAGGATTTCAAAGGGGCGCTCCGTGAGGTCGAGCCGAGCAGTCTGAGAGAGGTCCTTGTCGAAGTCCCGAATGTTCACTGGGCGGACGTGGGCGGACTGGAAGATGTGAAGGAAAAACTGAAGGAGAGTGTTGAACTCCCGATAAAGGAGCCGGAGCGGTTTGAAAAACTCGGTATAAGGCCTCCGCGCGGCGTACTTCTTTACGGGCCTCCGGGAACAGGTAAGACCCTTCTGGCAAAGGCCGTGGCAACGGAGAGCGAGGCCAACTTCATAAGCATCAAAGGACCGGAGATAATGAGCATGTGGGTCGGTGAAAGCGAAAGAGCTGTCCGCGAGATATTCAAAAAGGCGAAACAGGCTGCGCCGAGTATAATCTTCTTCGATGAGTTCGATGCGATAGCTCCGGTACGCGGCTCCGGAATGGAAAGCAGGGCTACGGAGCAGGTCGTGAATCAGCTCCTGACATCCATGGACGGGTTGGAGTCCCTCGAAGGGGTTGTCGTCATCGCTGCAACGAACAGGCCCGACATAATAGACTCCGCACTTATGCGTCCCGGAAGATTCGATAGGCAGATATACATCGGGATACCTGAAAAGGATGCTAGAAAGAAGATACTCGAAGTTCATGTAAAAAGAATGAACACTGAAGAGATAGATCTGGATAAACTGGCCCAGAAGACCGAAGGGTATGTGGGTGCGGACCTTGAAGCTCTGTGCAGGGAAGCAGGGATGAAAGCACTTCGCGACAGAAGGGAAAAGGTCGTCGAGAAGGACTTTGAAGAGGCGTTGAAGGATGTTCCGCCTTCGGTCACGGAGGATGTGAAAAAATACTATGAGTCACTGAAAAACAGGCTCAGCAGCAGAGTGAGAAATAAAAAGAATGATATAGGAGCAATGTATTACTCGTAAGGAGGTATCACAATGAAAAGATTCGTCACCGAACTCAGAGGCAAGACCGTAATGACAAACGACGGAGAGATATTGGGCGTAATAGACGACTTCGTGGTGGATACGAAAATAGGGGACATAAAGAATGTCTTGATAGTGCCTGCGGAGGATGTGGAGCCCAGACTCTTCCAGACCGATGCTGACGGCCGCATAGTACTGCCATTCACGGGAATGAAGGCTGTCAAAGATGTGGTCGTGATGGAACCCAGTATGGAAGAATAAAAACCTTTTTCCATTAATTTATGTGTTTTTCCGCGGTTCATCCCCATGGTTCATTTCATACGGGTCTGTCCGAAATTACTAAATACTTGCATCGCCATGCAGTCGTAGTGATATCATGAAGGAACTTGTTGACAAAGGCATATCTTATGGGGAAAATAAGACGGACTTCCTCGAAATAAGGTCGGAAAATAAGCGCTACAGCGTGAATTTCATGAAGAACGGCGTTCTCTCATCATCAGTTGAGGGAAGCGACAGCGGTTTTGCGGTCAGAGCGCTCCATGACGGCGGTATGGGTGCGGCGTATACAAACCTGAACACATGGGAACGCCTGAAAAAGGCAATAGATTCCGCAATATCTCAGGCGAAGAAGGCCGCTTCGGTCTCAGATGTCGGTATGGCGGATGAACCTGCACACAAGGACCACTGGACCGTTGAACAGAAGAAGAATATCCGGGATGTTCCCAACGAGCAAAAGGTTGAATGGCTCAAAGAGATAGAAAGCGAGCTCACCGGCGGAAAGATACCTGTGGTGGCAAGAATACTTGTACTCCGGGATTCCCTGAACGAGAAGCACATAATGAACACGGAAGGCACAGACATATCCTCACTTCTCCCGACCATCGAATATTTCTACATGATAGTGGTGGCGGGTCAGAACGGCAGCGAGCAGGCATACAACCAGCTCGGATGGACCGGCGGCTATGAGCACTGGGACAGGTGGGACCCCAAAGGGAAGGTCATGGAGAATGCGAAGGTGCTTTTCAATTCCATAGAGAACGGAAAGACCCTGAAAGACGGTAAGATGGACCTGATAGTCGGCCCGGAGGTCGTCGGCATCGCTGCACACGAATCTTCCGGACATCCGAGCGAGGCGGACAGGATACTCGGGCGTGAGGCCTATCTCGCAGGAGAATCCTTCATAAAACCCGATATGGTGGGCCAGAGAATCGGAAGCGATGTCGTCAATGTCGTGGATGACCCGACGGTGCCCAACAGCTTCGGGTATTACAAATATGACGATGAAGGCGTTCCTGCCAGAAGAAGGTATCTCTACAAGAACGGATTGATAAACGAGTTCCTTCAGAACAGAGAAACGGCGGCCGTCCTCGGGACGAAGAGCAATGCCGCCGCAAGGGCCAGCTCATGGGACAGAGAGGCGATAGTGAGGATGAGCACCACCTTCGTTGAGCCCGGAGACCATGAGGTCGAAGAACTGTTCGAAGATGTGAAATACGGGGTTTATATGAAATCCTTCACGGAGTGGAACATAGATGATGTGCGGTACAACCAGAAATATACGGGGAGAGAGGCGTATCTCATCGAGAACGGAGAGGTCAAGGGTCCGATAAGGAGGCCGGTGCTTGAAGTGACGACCCCCACGTTCTGGAGCTCGGTGGATGCTGTTGGAAAGGACCTCGAATTCGTGGGTGCGACATGCGGAAAGAGCGACCCGTCGCAGGGTGTGGATGTGTGGACCGGCGGCCCCCATATGAGACTGAGAAACATTTACCTGAGGTGGTAATATGGATGTTGAAAATGCGGTAAAACTGGCGCTCCGGCTTGGAGCGGATGAAGCTGTGGCAAAGAAACTTGTCAAGGATGACCTTCAGATAAGGTTCTCACAGAACAAAGCTGACATATTGAACAACTGGATGACCGAAACCCTGAACGTTTTCATAGCGGTTGACGGAAGGACCACCGGTGTTGAACTGAAAGAGGGTGAAGATGCAAGCAGGGCTCTGGAAAAGGCGCTTTCCTTTGCAAAAACGCTTCCGCAGAATCCTGATTTCAGAGGAATATACGACAAAAAGAGCTCTGCCAATCCGACAAAGCCCGACATAAAGGATGCGGATCTCTCCGAGATGTCGAAAGTAGCCATGGATGCCGCACTTTCACATGACATCAAGAGGGTTTCCGGGGACATATATCTTTCAAGACACCATGTGGAAATAGCAACCCGGTACAATGTTCTCGAAGAGGACAGAGCACATCTGCTTACGACGGTCCGAGCTTTCAACGACGAAGGAAATCCGGGACAGGCCAGCACCCATGCGGGAAGTATGGCCGAAGTCTCACATTACGGGCCCGAGTTCGTCGGTGACAAAGCGGGAAGGCTGGCCGCAATGAACCGGAATGTACGGGATGGCGAGGAAGGGGAGTTCACGGTTCTCTTCGACCCCCTCAGTTTCGGTTCGGTGATGAGTGCTGTCGGGCGCTCCCTTTCGGCATTCAGTGTCGACACCGGCACGAGTTTCTTCACGGATATGCAGGGAAAACAGGTGGCTTCCGAGGCTCTCACGGTCCATGACGACCCGACCAGACCGGGCGTGGGTCATGCGTCCTTCGATGACGAAGGTGCTCCGACAAGGAAAACCCTCGCAATCTCCGAAGGTCGTCTGGAGACCTATCTTCACAGTGTTTCCACAGCGAAGAAATACGGGACCGAAACCACCGGCAATTCCCATGACTCCGGAAAGATGAGCTCTCTTGCACCCGCTTACTGGCAGCTCTCCGTAGAAGCGGGAAAGAGAAAGATGGAGGCCATGATGGGCGAGATAAAGGATGGCCTTTACATAGCGAACACATGGTATACACGATATCAGGACTATCGAAAGGGTGACTTCTCCACAATACCGAGGGACGGTATATTCCGGGTAAAGGATGGTGAGATAGTCGAGGCTTGGAAGGGAATAAGGATAAGCGACAACATGCTTCGAATAATAAGCAACATAGTGGAGCTCAGTGCCGAAACCCTGCCTGCGGACTGGTGGGGAGAGACGAGCGCCGTCTTCGCTCCGTACGCACTTGTGGAGAATGTGCGGATAACGAAGTCCAGATAAACCTCTTTTTTCTTACTTTTTTACACAAAGTTTTCCACTGGAAACAATGCCTTTTCAGGTGTTTAAGTCGTCTTCATGTATGTTTTTCCGAATTTCGTAATCCATTTGTAGCAGTTATGACTACAAAATCTTTAAGTTAAAAGCCCTGTTTTCCGAAATAAGGTGTTAATATGGAGGCAAGCAGCACAGACCTCAAAAGAGGACTCGTAATACAGCCCACGAAGCTCAAAAAGGGGCTGCCAAAAGAGACACTCTCACTATGTCCGGAATGTAAGAAAGTGATTCCCGCACTGATGTACGAAGAGAACGGGAAGGTGATGTACAAAAAGACATGCCCCGAGCACGGAGAGTTCATAGATGTCTATTTCGCAGATGCGGAGGCCTATCTGAGGCTTGAGAGATGGGCGGTTGACGGAATCGGTGTAAAGGATGATGTTGCAGAGATAGTGGACGGATTCCCGCCCTCGTGTGAGGGATGTCCCACTCATTTCAGCCATACCTCGCTGGCAAATCTGGACCTGACGAACAGATGCAACCTGAAATGCCCGATATGCTTTGCAAACGCAAATGCAGCGGGATATGTATATGAGCCGGACCTCGAAACCATAAAACAGATGATGATCGACCTGAGGGAAGAAAGGCCCGTTCCGACACCGGCCATACAGTTTGCAGGTGGCGAACCTACGGTTTATCCTCATTTCCTTGAGGCCGTAAGCATGGCCAGGGACCTCGGGTTCGCACAGATACAGGTAGCGACCAACGGAATACGGCTGGCGAGAGACCCGAACTTCGCCCAAGCGATGCTGGATGCGGGAATGCACACCATATACCTTCAATTCGATGGCTTCAAGGAAGAAACATACATAAGAGCAAGGAACCGGCCGATGTTCCTGAAAGATAAACTTCTGGCGATAGAACATGCGAGGAACACGAAGCCGAAACCGATAACCACTGTCCTTGTGCCTGTCATAGTCAGAGGAATAAATGATGACGAAGTAGGAAAGATACTTGAGTTTGGTCTTCAGAACTTGGATGTTATAAAATCCGTTAACTATCAGCCCGTTTCATTCTCCGGAAGAATAAACCAGAACGAAAGGATAAAGGGAAGGTATACCTCGGGAGACCTTATACACGACCTCAGCGAGCAGACCGAATATTTCGAAGGAAAGGAGGACTTCTTCCCGATACCTGCCGGAGCAATCCTCTCGGAGCTCATATCTCAGATTACCGGAGAGCCGAAACTTGCTTTCACCAGTCATCCCGCATGTGGTACGGCGGCGTATCTTTTCAAAGACAATGAAACCGGCAAGGTGATGCCGATAACGCGCTTCGTGGATGCCGACGGGATTCTCGATGAGGCGTATGACCTTGTCATGAGCGGTGAACTTAAAAAGATGGGCAAGCTGAGGGGCGGTCTGAAGGCATACCAGCTCCTGAAGAGACATATAGATAACAAAAAAGCACCGCATGGAATAGATATGATATCCATGTTGAAACAACTGTTCGTCAAAGCAGACAAGAAATCCCTTTCAAAGATACACTGGCGCTCCCTGTTCATAGGTTCAATGCACTTCCAGGACCTTTATAACTATGACATAGAGAGGATAAAGAGGTGCGTCATCCACTATACCACGCCGGACCACAGGATAATTCCGTTCTGTTCCTACAATACCGGGCCTGAGTACAGGAAAGAGGTGGAGAGCAAGTTCGGAATACCCATGCAGGACTGGGCGAAGGACAACCCGAGCATACATCCGATGGGTTTTGACCTTTATCCCGACGGAGATGTGATGCCTGCGGATTACAAATATCCGAAAAAGATAGAGAAAATCTACAAAGAGTGGGCGATACCGTACGATTCCAAGGCGTGAGCCTATGATATATATAAACAGAGATAAGTGCATGTACTGCGGTGCCTGTGTGGGCACCTGCCCCGTGAACTGCATGTTCCTCTATGAAACAAGAGTGGAGGTCGATGAGGAGACGTGTATACAGTGCGGGTTCTGCGAGCGCGTCTGCCCTGTCGGAGCCATAACCATGACGAAGGAGGCGAGGCAGTGAAGGAGATGGAGTACGATGTGGTTGTCGTCGGAGGAGGGCCTGCCGGCAGCACCGCCGCAAGGTATGCGGCCATGAACGGTGCTTCTGTCCTAATGATAGAGAAAAGGCAGGAGATAGGGAGCCCGGTGAGATGCGGAGAAGGTATAAGTCTCGGGTGGATAAAGGACTACGGCATCGAAAAGGATGAAAGATGGCTGATACACGAGGTGGACGGCGCGAGGATAATCTCTCCCGGAGGGCATAGGCTTGACATAAACCCGAGAATGGCGGGCAATGAGGTCGGAGCCACCATAAGAAGGGATTTCTTCGATCAGAGGCTCGCTGAGATGGCTGCGAATGTGGGAGCGGACATAATGGTCAAGACATCGGCCCGCTCTCTGATCAGGGAAGGTGACAGATTTACAGGAATAAAAGCCGTATGCAACGGAGAAGAGTGCGTAATAAAGGCGAAGGCCATAATCGCTGCGGACGGCTTCGAATCCCAGATAGCAAGATGGGCTGGTCTCAGCACGGTTCTGAAACAGGAGGACATAGCCACTAACATGCAGTACCACATGGTCGGCATAGACATAGACCCGAAGTTCTCCGAGTTCTACCTCGGAAGCCTTGCGAACGGGGGCGGATATGCATGGATATTTCCGAAAGGCGAAGATTCTGCCAATGTGGGAATAGGCGTTACTCTAAATATGATAAAGGAAGGCGGCCACCCCAAGAGGTTGCTCGAGAGGTTCATCGAGAAGAATCCCGGCCTGAAGAAGGGGAAGGTCATTGAATCTGTCGCAGGCGCGGTCTCGGTGAGCGTTCCCGCAGATAAAACCGTGAAGGACAACCTGATGATTGTCGGAGATGCAGCCAGAATGGCGGATGCCATAACAGGCGGAGGTATCAGGAATGCGGTCCGCTCCGGTGCGATGGCCGGAGAAGTGGCTGCAAAGGCGGTTCAGTCTGGAAACCTTGATGACTTCATGGAGTATGAAAAGCGCTGGAGGGCTGAGTTCGAGGACGAGTTATTCAGGGACTGGATGGCGAAGAAAAAGCTCGTTACACTGAAAGATGAGGACTTTGATACCTTGATATCTACGCTGGCGGACGCGGACATAGAGAACCTCTCAGTGTATGAGATACTTGAGGTCATACAGGAGAAAATGCCCGAACTTGTTGAGGATTTGATAAGCTTTCTGTAGGTGAGATGATGATAGACATAAACAGAGACAAGTGCATGTACTGCGGTGCCTGTGTGGGCACCTGCCCCGTGAACTGCATGTTCCTCTATGAAACAAGAGTGGAGGTCGATGAGGAGACGTGTATACAGTGCGGGTTCTGCGAGCGCGTCTGCCCTGTCGGAGCCATAACCATGACGAAGGAGGCGAGGCAGTGAAGGAGATGGAGTACGATGTGGTTGTCGTCGGAGGAGGGCCTGCGGGAAGCGTGAGCGCAAGATATGCTGCAGAGAACGGTGCTTCTGTCCTCATGATAGAGAAAAGGCAGGAGATAGGGAGCCCGGTGAGATGCGGAGAAGGCATCGCAAAGAGATGGCTCGGAGAGATAGGTCTTCAGCCCTCGAAGCGGTGGATCGCCAATGAGGTTGACGGAGCCCGCATAATCTCCCCTAACGGAACATATGTCGAAGTGGACGAGTCGAAGGCGGGGGATGAATCGGGTTATGCCATCGACAGAGATGCGTTCGATAAGATACTGGCCATGAAAGCAGCGAAATCCGGCGTCGATGTCATGGTGAAGACCTATGCGAGAGGTCTTATCAAGGAGAACGAAAAAGTCGGCGGGATCGTAATGCGGCATATGGGCGAAGATGTGAAGGTGAAGGCCAAGGTCGTTATTGGCGCCGATGGTTTTGAATCCCAGGTCGGCCGATGGGCCGGAATAAACACGACGCTTCATCCGAATGACATAGATTCATGCTACCAGTACACTCTTGACGGGATAGATGTGGAGCGCAGGTTCAATGATTTCTATCTCGGTTCCATGGTTCCCGGAGGCTATATCTGGGTGTTTCCCAAAGGAGACGGAATAGCCAATGTCGGCATAGGGGTTCAGATGAGCAGGATAGACAGACCCGGTGCTGCCAAATGGTATCTTGATAGGTTCATAGAGTCTCATCCCGAACTTGCGAAAGGAAAACCGATAAGAGAGATATCCGGGGCGGTCTCCATTTCAGCACCCATCGACAAAACCACCGCCGATGGGGTCATGCTCGTGGGCGATGCCGCCCGCATGATAGACCCTGTGAGCGGAGGAGGTGTTTACAACGCATCGATAGCCGGGAAGTTCGCTGGTATGGTTGCCGCAGAGGCCGTTCAGGAAGGGGACAGCTCCGTGGAGTTCCTTCGAAAATATGAAAAACTCTGGAGGGGCAGACTCGAAGAGCACCTGTTCAGAAACTGGCTGGTGAAAGAGAAGATGACCACGCTCAGCGATGATGTCTTCAACAGGGTCATCGGAATACTGGCCGATGTCGGAATGGAAGAGGTGAACGTCGGCAATATCCTCAAAGCGGTGCAGGAAAAGGACCCTGAGCTCATAAGGGAATTCGAGGACTTCATGTAAGTGACGACGAGCCAAAACTTTTAAATGAAGAACCCAACCGCAGCAAGCTGCGGGGTATCTTCATTGGAAGTCTG